>OZ260079.1:0-305361 GCA_965284365.1 Phragmitibacter sp. | reverse complement strand
GGCACTCTAAATCCTCTGACAGTGTTGTGCGCGAAATGCCACTCCACTGTGTCTCTTGAGAGTGATTGGTTGTTGTCCAATTATCCTGCGCAAGCAGGATGTGTGTTGAGGTTGATGCCAGGGCCGGAGGAATGGGAGTTCCTCCGGCCCAATTTTTTGCCCGCGTTTCTGCGACGCAAAATTTTGAATATTTCCCTTTATTTCTTTTTGTACCGCCGGGGACCTGTTTTCATTCGAAGTAAGGATGGCAAACCTTAAACCCATTGACCCCTATGAAAAAACTATCGACTCTTACACTCGGCCTCTCCGCGGCCTGTGCTTTGGCCCTGTTAACACAGTGCTCTTCTACCGGGGAGTTTAGCAACAGCCCTTCGGATACCGTGAATACGGACCCCCGGCTAACACCTGTCCCTGAGCGCGTTGTCTCAGAACGCACATTTGATCTCGGCAACAAGCGCTTCATCGAACGCCGCGTCGTTCTTTCCGAAAGCCCATACGAAACTGAAAATCGTGTGGTTCAAGTTCGCTAACTCCGAACTGCGCTTTTAACCGTAGATAACTACGGCTCACAAATCAGCCCGCGTCCGCCTTTGCATGGCGGAGCGGGCTTTTTGTTTGCTTGAACATCCGGGTGGGAGCGGCCACTTAGTAGGCTATGCAAAAGAAGAACCCGCTCCGTTTTTTGGCATTGCTCAGTCTCGTGCTCACTCTGTTTCCCTTAAGCCCCGCATCGGCAGAGGATCAGGCGGAGAAAGGTTTCGCTCTCATGAAGGAGGAGACCCTCGGCAGCTTGAAGCTCTCTCTTCCCGCAGAAAAAGTCCAAACCGCTTTGGGCAAGCCAGCGAAGGTCGGCAAGGAGGAAGAATGGGGTGCCACCGGCGACTTTGTAGAAACCTGGAGTTATCCCGCCCTCGGCTTGAGCCTGCAAATGGCCTCCGAAAAGAAGGGCGGCAAAAAGTCCGTCCTCATGCTGACGGCAACCTCTCCCAGCAAACTCGCCACCAAGCGCGGCATCAAGATCGGTGACTCCGAGGCAGCCGTGCGCAAGGCCTATGGGACCTTCGAGGACAAAGAATCCACAGTGAAAGGAAATACCTTCGTGGCCGGCACCGTCTATGGCGGCGTGGTCTTCGAGTTTAAGTCCGGCGCCGTATCGTCCATCTTCATTGGCGCCGGAGCCGAATAATGTCCTCCCCTGAGTTCGCGCAGTTGTGGAGTGCGGTAGCGTCCAGATACCGCCTTATGGTCGGAGGAGCAAAGCTCCGACGCGGAGGGCCAGGGTCGGACTTCCCCTGACCTAACACCGCGCCCTTATCTTTCTCACACCAGCGCCGCCAGCCTACGGCACACTTCCTCGACATTCGCGCGGCTGTTGAAGGCACTAATGCGGAAGAAACCTTCACCCGCGCTGCCGAAGCCGCTGCCAGGCGTGATGACCACATTGGCTTCGTTCAGCATCTTGTCGAACATCTGCCAGCTCGTCAGCCCGTTGGGACAGCCCACCCAGACATAAGGAGCATTGACGCCGCCGAAGACCGGCAAGCCCGCATCACGGCAGGCCTGCACCAGCAGGGCGGCATTGCCCATGTAGTGCTCGATCAGCGCTTTTATCTGGGACTTGCCCTCTTCCGTATAAAGCGCTTCCGCGCCCCGCTGCACGACGTAGCTCGCGCCATTGAACTTCGTGCTGTGACGGCGGCTCCAGAGCGGATGCAGGGCTTGAGTGGTCCCATCTTCTTTCAGACCAATCAAGGTCTTCGGGATCACGGTGAATGCGCAACGCACGCCGGTGAATCCGCCGTTCTTGGAGAAGCTGCGGAACTCGATCGCACAATCACGCGCGCCCGGGATTTCATAGATGCTGCGGGGCAGTTCGGGATCCTGGATGAACGCCTCATAAGCCGCATCGAAGAGCAGGATGCTGCCGTGCCGCAGAGCATAGTTCACCCAATCCGTGAGCTGTTGTCTCGTGGCCACTGCCCCGGTCGGATTGTTTGGATAGCAGAGATAAACGATATCTGCGCGCTCCTCCGGCGGAGACGCCACGAAGCCGTTTTCAGGATTGCACTTGAGATAGAGCAGTCCCGCATAGGCGCCGGACTCATCCGCATCGCCCGTGTTGCCGGCCATCACGTTGGTATCCACATACACCGGGTAAACCGGGTCGGTGATGGCGATGACATTCCCTTTGCCGAAGATGTCGAGGATGTTGCCGGTATCGCACTTGGAACCGTCGCTGATGAAAATCTCATCAGCTTCCACATCCAGACCGCGATCCTTGTAGTCCATCTGGGCAATCGCCTGCCGCAGAAATTCATAACCTTGCTCCGGGCCGTAACCGTGGAAGGTGCCACGATCGCCCATCTCATCCACGGCTTCATGCATGGCATAACGCACCGCTTCGGGAAGTGGCTCCGTCACATCGCCGATCCCGCAGCGGATGAGCCGCTTGGCAGCTTCGGGATTGCTCTCGGTGAATGCTTTGACGCGCCGGGCGATCTCTGGGAAGAGATAACCGGCTTTGAGCTTGAGGAAATTGTCGTTGATGTAGGCCATACCGTTAGAGGGGACTTGGGGACGGCATCATGCCGAAAACCCCGCCGGATGCAAGCAGTGCTATGCTTTGGCTCTCGTGTCAGAGGCCGGGGCAGGGGAGTAGCGCCCCTCCTCAGCACGAGGATGAGTCATCTCTCATTTGACTCTCTCCCAGATCGTATTAAGGGGCAGCGCATCTTCCAAGCATACCCTCTATGCGCTATCTCTTCAGCTTTCTCGCCTCCCTTCTCCTCTTCACTCAAGTCGCCTCGGCCGAAAAGGTCCGCGTTGTCACCCGCAACATCGAGCCATTCTCCTTTGAGCAACAGGGTCGGCGCGTTGGCTATGCCATGGAACTCTGGCAGGCCGTTGCTCAGGAAGCGGGTTTGGAATCTGACGTTGCTGCCCTCGGCACCGCGCAGGAGATGATCGATGCGCTCAAAGCCAAGACGACGGACGTGGGCGTGGGTGCCCTCAGCGTCACGGCTAAGCGTGAAGCAGACATCGACTTCTCCCAGCCCTTTTATGAGTCAGGCCTGCAGATCCTCGTTGCAGGCGGCACCGCATCGTTCGCCGACACCCTGGGGCAGCTCGTCTCCGGGCTTCTCAACTTCAAGCTTATCGGCATGTTCCTGCTCTTGGTCTTGGCCATGCTCGTTATCTCCCATTTTGTCTGGATGTATGAGCACAAGGTCAATGGCGACATGTGGCCGGAAGACTACAAGAAGGGCATGTGGGAATCCTTCTGGTGGACCATCAGCACCCTCCTCGTCGGCGGCGCGGACAACAAAGGCCCCGTCGGCGTTCCTGGCCGCATTGTCGCCATCATCTGGATGCTTCTCAGCATTGTGCTCGTCTCCTTGCTCACCGCTTCCTTCACGACCACGCTCACCGTGAACTCCCTCAAAGGAGACATCAATGGCCCAAGTGACCTTCCCGGCCGCAATGTCGCTACAATTCAGGGTAGCACTTCGGCCACTTGGCTTGAGGCTCGCGGGGTCAAGGTCTTACCTTTCACCACCGTCGATGATTGCGTGGCCGCGCTGAAGGCGGGAAAAGTGGACGCCGTCGTCTATGACGCCCCATTGCTCCAATACGCCGTCAAAAAAGCCGGTGACGAAAAACTGCAAATGATTGGGTCCGTCTTCGAAACCCAAAACTACGCCTTTGCCCTCCAGCAGGACAGCCCCCTTCGCGAGCGCATCAACCGCGCCCTCCTCGATCTTCAGGAACGCGGAGTCGGCATGGAACTGCGCAAGAAGTGGTTCGGCGACGAACTGTAATCTCTCGCGATTGGGAAGCTCGGAAAGACTTCCCGAGCCCAAACATCTCAAACACCCAACGCCTCCGGTCTGGATTGCGGCAGCTTGCTGCCGCTTTGTGGACGGGCGCGGAGCCAGCATACTCCTAACACCATGCCCGCCTTACGCTCCGTCTCGGGCGAAGCCGTTTGGAGTGCTGCGGCTGGACGCAGCTTTGGCGGTAGACACTCAGGCGACTCTACGTCCCCCTCAAACACTACACACTCCGTCTCCCACTCAGCGCATGATGCAGCGTCATCTCATCCACGTGATCCAACCCCCCTCCCGCCGGCATACCCTGCGCCAGCCTCGTCAACTTCACCCCTGACCCTCGCAGAAGCTCTGCCAGATAATTCGCCGTCGCTTCGCCTTCCACATCCGCCCCCACGGCCAGAATGACTTCGTCAGGATGCAGCTTCTCCACGCGGCTCACCAGCTCATCAATGCGCAGATCAGCAGGGGAGATATTATCCAAAGGCGACAGCTTGCCTCCCAGCACATGATACAATCCGCTATACGCCCGGCTGCGTTCCAGCCGTAGCACATCGGCGGCTTCCTCCACCACACAAAGCAGGTGCGCATTCCGCGCGGGATTCGCGCACAACTGACATTCCTGTCCTTGATCGATAAAGAAGCCACACTCAGAACACATGCCCACACGCTCTTGCAGATGACCCAAAGCCGCAGCCAGTTCACCCAGAGAATGTGAGCCACGGCCCATCAGCCAAAGCACGAGCCGCTCCGCGCTGCGCGGGCCCAAGCCAGGCAGCGACTTCATCCGCAGAATGAGTTCCCGGATTGGAGTAGGATAATCTACCTGCGGCATGGGCTCCCGTGGCTTTCTAAATCAAAATTTGGACGGCAGTATTGTGCCACCATCACATCAAATTACTTGGCTGTCAGAACCCTGACATGCCGTGAGACACTCTTCCCATTATCGCTTCCGGAGGCTTCCGTCCTCAGACCCGCCTCGGCCCTTTCCAGGAAGTATTTTAGTGGCTGATCCTCCCGGCCTTCCAGCTCCGCTTTACGAAACTCGGCCACGGCGTCCTTATACGCGCCTTTGCGCAGGCTCACCACGCCGTGCCAGAAAGCATCGCGTGCCTTGACCTCTTCGCTGTCGAGTTTGCCTTTCTCATCCAGCAGCTCATACACCTCACTGATCTGATGCATGCGTGGCGCCGACACCATCTCCATCGGTCGCGCTTCGAGGTTGTCTTTGGTCAGGTTATACGTGCGGGAACTGATCAGCACATGGCTGCCATACACCAGGTTCACGCTGCACAGACGTCGGCTGAAATCGACGGATTCACCCACCGCGCTGTAGAACTGAAACTCTCGGAATCCGAAAAGTCCCAGAGACATTGGGCCTGATGCCAGCGCCACGCCCAGAACGGGCTTCTTGTGCCAGCGTTCCATCATTTCCTTTTCCAGATTGATGAGACGCTGCCGCAGCTCTAGCGCTGCCAGACACCCGTCCACCGCGTGATTGCCGGACTTCTCCAGCATGCCGAAAAATACCAGCACTCCCTGCGGACTGCAGGAGTCGAGATAGGCCCCTTTGGACACCAGAAACTCAGCCGCCGCTCGCAGGAAAGTGGAGCTCATCTTCTCCAGATCTTCCGCCTCCATCTGACTGCTGAGATCCGGATAATTCAGAATGCGGCAGGTCAGCACCGTGATGTCCTTTTTGCCCCGCAGGTCGATCGGTTCTTTGGAATTCACCATCTGACGGAACTTGTCCGTCGAGACGCGTCCCACAAAATACCGCATCATCTTTCGCGCCTGCTGGCCGGATTGCAGGTTTCCTAAAATGACGCCCAGCACACCCGCTAGCAGGATGGCTGCGCCGCCGGAGAAGGGCTCAAAGATAATGCCGCAGAACGCCAGCACGGGAGACATCAAGGCCGTCAGGAGCAGAGCGCCCAGCAGGTAGCTGAAGCGGCTCAGCCAGCCCGGCAGCTCCATGCAGACCCAGGCCGTGATAAAGGCCATGGCCGTGTAAAAGCCATATTGCAGCGGCAGGATGAATGTCAGCTCGGTGTTCGGAAGAATGAAGATCTTGGCAAACACATCTTCCAATCGGATCGCTCCGTGAATGAAGACGTTGGTGGCATGATAGATGGCCAGCAACACCCCGCTCACGATGACTCCGATCATTAAACTTGCCGCCCAGCTTCGTCCCATGGTGATGTTAGTAATGTCTAGATGCTCTGTATGATCTGTTGCGCTGCGCTATGATGATGCGCCCTGGTCGCCACCATGCGCACGTCGGTAAGAAGACACAACCAGATCACTCAAATACTTGTCAGGTTCCTCCACTGCTCTCACCGGCAGGACAAAAGTCTTGTTCACGCTGTTGCTCGCAATCAACTGCAAGCCGAACGGGTAATCCTTAAAAAGCCGCTGGCAGAGCTGCCCCACCGGCAGACCTTCGCGCGCGCCTCGTTCCACGAGGGCCTGAGTAGCCGCTTCATCAAAGGAGATCTCCAAGCCATAGTCATGGCTGAACTCCCGCGTGTAATGTTCCACTTCTCGCGCCGCCACGCTGACTTGCACAGTCTTCGCCTTCTCGCGGTAACTCGCCAGGGTACCCGCCGGATCCTTCGTCAGGGCATCGTCCACCTTCAGCTCTTGAATGCCAATGGAAGGCAGCTCGAACTTAAAGTCGCGCAACACCTTTTCCCACACCGTCATCAAGCCACGGGCGCCGGTCTTTTCTTCTGCCGCGCGTGCTGCCATCGCCCGCAGGGCACTGTCTTCAAACGTCGCCGTGATACCATACGCCGCGAACTCACGCTCGAACTGCCGGATCAGGCTGCCGGCGCTCCGCTTCATGATCTCGAAAAGATCATTTTCATCCAGCGCGTCGCACACCACTCGCGCCGGTAGTCGTCCAATGAACTCCGCTTCAAACCCGTAGTCGATGAAGTCCTGCGTCTTCGCCTGCCGCATCCAGGAGGTCTCTGTGGATTCCTCGCGCAAAGCAGCGCCAAAACCAATGCTGTTCTTGGAGGCACGGCGCTCGATGATCTTCTCCAGCCCGCTGAACGCGCCACTTACCACGAAAAGAATATTGCGCGTGTTCACCACCTGACGGCGGGGCATGTCGCCGCCCTTCCGCATTTCAAACATCATCTGGATCTGCGAGCGCATGTCATTCGGCGCATGCAGCGGCACCTCCGTCTCCTCCATCAGTTTCAGCAGCGTGGTCTGCACCCCGCGACCGCTCACGTCACGCCCCTGGCGATCCGCGGCGCTGGCGATTTTGTCCACTTCATCCAGATAAATGATGCCGTGCTCGGCCAGTTCCACATTGCCATCTGCCTTCGCTACCAGGTCACGCACCAGATCATCCACATCCGCGCCCACATACCCGGTCTCGCTGAACTTGGTGGCATCGGCCTTCACAAAAGGAACCCCGATCAGATCCGCGATATGCTTCACCAGATAGGTCTTCCCGACTCCAGTCGGCCCTACCACAATGATGTTCTGCTTTGCAAACTCTACCGCGTCGGCTGCCTTGGCATCCTGCTTCCGCAACTGGCGCAGCATGCGCGCATGGTTGTAATGGTCGCACACAGCCGTGGCTAGCACCTTCTTGGCCTCATCCTGCCGGATCACAAACTTGTCCAGATGCGCTTTGATGTCGGTAGGCTTGTAGCGGAAGTCCAGCCAGCTCTCATCCTCGTCATCGATGCCCGGAGGTTGGCTGTGCGGCGTATCGGCTACGCCGGGAGGTTCTTCCTTGAACCCATCCCGAAAGCCCGAAAACAAGACGTTCCCGCCGAACTGTGTCCGGATAAATTCTTCCAGCTTCTTGCCAATTTCCTCTGGCGTCGCCGGGGGATCAGGCTTGTTGTCGCTCATGGTGTAAACTTTCCCATTGAAATACGTCCCCGGCAAGAACGCAGTTTGCCCTGACTTACCCGGTTCACCACGCAGGATGAGCCATGCGCCCATCAAATCGCTGCCCTGCTGATCCAGGGAATCACTTTTTTTGGCTGGCCATTCATAAAGTTTTCGCCACGATGATGCCATGTCGACGTTCAGCTCCAGGGCTTTGGCCCTCGTTTCCTGTCTCTGCTTCACACAATCATCTCTGTTAGCTCAGACTGATGAGCCTCCTAAGATCGTCGGAGCCGGCTTGACCTACCTGCGTTATCCTGTCCAACCTTCACAGATAGGGAAGGGGAATTCCGAGGGCTATGTGCCTTACCAGGAACTCATGAAGAGCAAACTCGTGGCCGCCCCGCGCACTGTCACGTCCCTCGCGAGTTGGGAAAAGCCTATCGATGAGAATGCTATCTTGATTGGCTACATCGAAATTAAAGTGGCCGGTAAGTATAACTTCCGTACCGATAGTGGTTATGATCGCAATGAGCTGCTGATCGACGACCTCGTAGTCTGCGGGTTCCGTGACGGCCCCAACATGAGCCAATCCGTTGAATTGACTGCCGGTTGGCACAAGATCGTTTCCGCTGCTTACGCCACAGTCACCTGGCAAGTTCGCGTGCAATGGATGCCACCTGGCAAGTCAGAGTGGGACGACATTCCCAACAGAGTTCTTGGCCGCACCAAGTTTGAAGCCCCCAAGTGAAGCGACTCTTTGGTCACTTCACCGCGAACGCATCATCTCACAAACCTGCCTGTTCTACTCGTGCCCAACGCACGCGGAAAGCGCGGTTCTCTTCCATGAGCTGACCTGCCATCACTTCGGCGGTGTGATCCAATCCTTGGGCTTTGGCAAAGACCACCATCAATTCCTGGCGACGGTAAAAGTCGGTGGAATCCGTGACGGTATCATTGAAAGCCTGAGCCATCGACAGGAGCGCCTCAGGTGTTAACGAATCTGCCGGAACCAGGAACTGTCCCTTTTCAAAGGCGAGCGTGGCGTTCTCGTAGTCCAGCTTTACCAGCTTGCCTTGCAATGGCGCTCCGGTCTTTCTCGGCAGCACACCCATGTAGCCTTTCGCGTTCACGTCCGCTTGCAGCGTGTCCATGAATTCCTTGGCTTTGGACCAGATATACAGCCGGTTCGCCAGCGCGCTTTTCACCTCCGGCGTTTCAAATGCCATGCCTTCCAGCAGTTCCACGATGTTCGTAAAGTTGTAGCCATGCACCATCGCTGGCAGGCTTTCCGCAAGTTCGCGCATCTGCGTCACTTCGCGCTGCCGCATGCCATCGAGCCGAGTCTGTTCGGATTGCAGAGCCATCTTCTGCATGTTTTGAATCTGGTCCTCGATCCCGCGCACGCGATTTTTCACCAGCTTCTGCGCGACCCCCTCGGTCTTCAGCTTGGGCAGCACCGCTTTGACTTCATTCAGAGCCTTCCGTGCATCTTCTACGCTCGCAAAGTCCAGCGCCTTGTTTTGCAAGGTGGAATCGACCAGCTTGGCATCATTCATATACGGCGAAACCAGCGTTTTGTACCCGCCGATCCACTCCAGCCCCTTGGCAGGGGAGGCCGTTTCAAAAGCCTGAAACCAATCCAGCGCCAGCTTGGGATCGCCGAAGTTCCATGCCGCGAGCCCTTGCAGGAGATAGCCCAGCGCTTCTTCGTTATCCTTCTTATACTGCACGTCTCCCGGCTTCATCTGCAAGCCGAGACCATTGCTCATGTTTGTCCCCAGCTTTTGGAAGAAGTCACTCATGTTCGCAACCGATACCCCGGTGCCGCCGTCTTTGTCGTTGAGCACATGGCGGAAGTATTTTACCGCGTCATCTTTATCCCCAGCCACAATTGCGCACAAAGCTGCGTTCACACGCGCCCAGTTGAGGGTTGGTTGCTTCGTCTTGTTCCACTGAATCAGTTCGTCGAATATCTTTCGCGCTTCTTTGTATCGGCCTTCCAGCAAGGTGCTCCGGCCGGTATGGAACGTGTCCGAAACGGTCTTCGCACCTGTCGCCAGGGTTTTACCCAGGTCATTCAACTGCGTCACCGTTTCCACTGGTCCAAAGTCGAGAGACCTCGGCTTTGGTTTGTCCGCTGGCCGGATCAGGATACCCAGCAGCACCAGGGACACCAGGCCTCCCACCGTGGCATAGATGATCCGTTGCCGCCGTGAACGTTTGCCGATCACGGAATATCCCAGGAAACTCTCCGCATCGCGGAAGTGCTCCACCAGAGCGTCATAGGTCGCGTGACGCTCATCCGGATTCAGCGCCAGCATGCGGTTGATAATCTCGCACGTCCGCTGGGAGAACTTCAGGCCGCTGTCTTCCAGCCGCACTGGACGGCTCTTGATGATTTTCAACTCCTGGATGGAATTCGTGTTCGCCTGATAGGGCGGCTTCCCGACCAGCGCGTGGTAGAGGGTCGCGCCCAGGCTGTACATGTCACTGCGGAAGTCCTCACGGTCCTCACGGACCTTTTCCGGAGCCACATAATAAGGAGTCGCCCAGATTTCGCCGGACTCATCCACATCCTGCGCATGGAAAAGTGCCAGACCGAAGTCCACAATTTTCGGAGTGTCGTCCTCTGTGAAGAGAATATTGGCCGGTTTCACGTCCCGGTGGATCAGGCCCACGCGATACGCCGCGCGCAGCCCTTCCGCCGCCGCCCGGCCCACGGCCAGCACTTCTTTTTCAGAAAGACGGCCTTTTTCAGTGATGCGCTGCTCCAGGCTGCCTCCCCCGACCAATTCCATGGCCAGGTAGAAGTTGCCCTGATCCCGGCCCGCCGAGTAGAGCTTGATCACATTCGGGTGCATCACGGCGGCGGTCAGCTGAGCTTCCCGCTCGAAACCGGCCGTACGTACGCTGTCCCGGCTGTATTTCCGGTTCAGGATCTTCAGCGCCACATGGCGGCCCAAGGTGGCGTCCTGCGCATCGAACACACGGCTCATGCCGCCTTCGCCGATCTGCTGGACTATCGAAAAGTGGTCAAATTTGCGGCGAACCCGCACTGCACCCCCACACTGAGGGCACACGATTTTACTGAAGGGCTCCAAGGTCGTGACATCGATCACGCCTTCACATGCTGGACAGGTACTAAGATATTGCGGAGACTGGGGGGTAAGTGTCACGGGACGCGGAAGGTAGTGCCGAAATCGCTCTCTTCAAAGCTGAAAATGGGGCACATCTTTTACATTGGTTAAGGGACGTAGAAAAATCATCTTCGGTTACTGTAAACAGCACTCACCGGGCCAGCTTTTCATTCACTACGAAAATTAATACAGTCTGGAAATATCATAATATAACTAAACCTGAACTTATAGTAAATACATTTCCAATGCAGTTCAGCGTTTCTGACCCAGCCTGGCTCGACCACCGCCTCGACCATTTTCTCCAAAAAGAGCTCCCGGATATTTCCCGGACGCGCCTCCAGTCGCTTATTCGTGACGGCCACATCACCCTCAACGGAAAAACGACCAAACCGAACACCCAGCTCCGCCTCAACGACCAGATTTTAGTCCAGATCCCGGACCCACGCCCGGTCGAAACGGTGGCTCAGGATATCCCTCTGAGTATTCTCTTCGAAGATGAACACATCATTGTAGTCAACAAACCCGAAGGACTTGTCGTTCACCCCGCCGCCGGCAATCCCGACGGCACACTCGTAAACGCTCTCCTGCACCATTGCGGAAACCTCAGTGGCATCGGCGGCGAACTCCGCCCCGGCATCGTCCACCGCCTGGACAAGGAAACCAGCGGCTGCCTCGTCGCCGCCAAGCATGACCTCGCCCACACCCGCCTGACCGAGGCCTTCAGCCAACGCACCCTCACCAAAATCTACCTCGCCGCCGTCGCCGGAGTTCCTAAAGCGCACTCCGGTCGCATCGAGAACCGCTTGGGCCGCCACCCCGTGGACCGGAAACGCATGACCATCGTGGACGCAGAACCCGGCAAAGAAGCCATCACCGAATGGCGCCGACTGTCCGTCCATGCAGGTTGCGCCCTCATCGAATGCCGCCTCCTCACCGGTCGCACCCACCAGCTCCGCGTCCACATGCGCGAGTCTCTCCAAGCCGCCATCCTTGGCGACACCATCTACGCCCAACCCCAGCGCCAGCCCGTCCAGGTCCCCCGCCTCATGCTGCACGCCTGGAAACTCGCCTTTCAACATCCCATCACAGCCAAAAAATTGAGCTTGGAAGCCCCCGTCCCGGCAGTCTTCGGCCCCTGGATGAAAGAAGCAGGGATGTAGTAGCCCTCAGTTCCTTGTCCGAAACATCAAAAACTCTGCAGCCGCGCTCAAATCAGAAGGGCCACGGTCCGTCCCATTGCAACTCGAGCCCCGGAGGGGCTCCCCATGAATAGCCAGGGGTTTTAACCCCTGGACAGGTGTAATAAGAGACCGTACCCCGGAGTGGTACTCCTATGCGAAGTTGATATCGCTCCTTCCCGACATCACGACTCCCGCCCCCGCTCCCTCACTCCACCCCATATTCCACTTCCACCACCACGCGCACGAGCTTCCGCTCTGGCGTCCCGGCATCCCGATCCTCCACCTGGAACCAACCTTGTGAGGCATTCCGCAAACTCCCCAACTCCACTTGGGAATCCGTCGCGAACTGCGTCGCCGCCAGCCGCGCGTTCTTCGTGGCCTCCTGAATCATCGCCGGCTTGATGTCGTTTAGCTTGTCGAAGGCATAAGTCGGTTCATTCCTCCCGCTGAGCAGCACACCGCTCAACATAAGTTGCGACGTAGCAGACACTGCTGGCTTCACTGCATCCACATTGGTCGTCCGCAGCAGCACCGACTGATACGCGGTGTAGCGCACCGTAGGCGGCGGCTCATCTTTCTCCCTTGGATTCAAACTCAAATCCGTGACCGACGGCGGCTGCACCGCCAGTTCTTTCTCCGTAAACCCCGCCTTCAAAAGGAACTCCTTCACCGTAGCCGTGCTGCCGGCCAGCTTGGTGTTGAGCTCATTCAGGTCATTCCCCGTGGCAGAAAAGTTTAGCGTCCAGATGGCGATACTCGCTGGCACCTCCCGCTCTGAAAGTCCCTTCACAGAGACACTGTTGTCGCCCTTGTTTCGGTTCGAAATCCCATCACCTACAAAGTATCCCCCAGTTGCGATGCCAATTGCCAACAAGATGGCGCTACCAAGAGAGATACCAGGAAGGGCGGACATGGTGATGTGTTTGAAATTTCTGCACGGTGAATGTTCATCCGCATGGAAATGTGACGATCAATTCAGGACGTTGTGACCATGCAGCTAGACTTAAAGATTTCGCATCCAACTTTGAGGTTCGCGGCTGTGGTGAAAGACAGACACAATGGTAATGTCTCCTGACGCCTCAATGGCGTAGATGAGCGTGTAGGGAAATCGTCGTAGATTGCAGTGACGGAAATGGCCGCCGATTCGAGACCAGGCTTGAGGATGTCGCAAGATACGGGCGATGCCCAAATCCACCTCACTGATGAAGTCCGCGCCTAGCCCCGGGACCTGGCAATCATAGTATTCTGCTGCCTCCGTCGCTTCAACGAGCGCCGGTGAAAGAATACGATGATTCACTTTGAGAAGCGCTCTTTTAAAGCCGCCATGGCTGAGGGACCGTCGACGGCTTGGATCTCTCCGCGTTGGTACGCTTCCCAGCGCGATTCCGCTTCTACAAGCCAGGCGTCAACCGTTGCTTGCGAAGATCCAGAAAGACTTTCCAGGAGGCGGTCTGCCAGTAAGGCTCTTTGAGCCTCGGGAAGCATCAAAGCCTCTTTCTCGATCACGGCGGCATCCATGCTGACAGAATACGTCCTCGTAAGGTGGAGTGCAATCGGCTCTTACCTGCGGATAGCGTGATCCGCAGGTTTAATTATCAGAGATCAGCCGTTTAGCCCTTCTTATCGAACTGCGCGTCAAACACGATCTGTGACGGCGGGAAATCCTTCGCCTTTAGATAACGGCAGGACTCCGCTGCGCCGAACTCACGATCCATACCACCGTCTTCCCACTCCACGCTGAGCGGACCGGTGTAGGAGATGTCATTCAGCGCCCGGATGATCTTTTCAAAATTGATGTTCCCACGGCCCACCGACTTGAAGTCCCAATAACGCTGTGGACGGTGGAAGTCCACGTGCCCGCCGAAGACACCCGCGTCATGCCCCAGATCCCAGGCCACATCCTTCATGTGCGCATTGAAAATGCGGTCCGCGAACTTGTAGATGAACTTAATGTAATCCACGCCCTGATACCCGAAATGCGATGGATCATAGTTGAACCCGAACGCCGGATGGTAATCCACCGCCTGCAGCGCGCGCTCCGCGGATGAAATATCAAATGCGATCTCCGTGGGATGCACTTCCAGAGCGAACTTCACGCCCTGCTTCTGAAACTCATCCAGGATCGGGCGGAATCGCTTTGCGAAGTCCGCATAACCCGCGTCGATCTGCCCCGGCAGGTTCGGCGGAAAGCTGTAGACCAGGTGCCAGATGCTGCTTCCCGTGAAGCCGTTCACCACACCCACGCCGAAGCGCTTGGCCGCCTGCGCTGTTTTGATCAGTTCCTCAGCAGCCCGCTGACGCACGCCTTCCGGCTCACCATCGCCATAGATGTAGTCCGGCAGGATCTGCTTATGCCGCGCATCGATGTTGTCACAAACCGCCTGACCCACCAGGTGGGCGGAGATCGCGAAACACTTCAGGCCCTTGCTCTCGATGAGCTTTCGCTTCGCATCGCAATACGCCTGGTCCGCCTTCGCCACTTCAAAGTGGTCCCCCCAGCAGCCAAGTTCCACGCCGTCATAGCCAAACGACTTGGCTTTATCCAGCAGAGTTTCCAGCGGCATATCGGCCCACTGGCCGGTGAAGAGAGTGACAGGTCTAGGCATCGGATTGTGAGGTTAAATAGGAAGATTCTTCAACAAAGCAGCATTCCTCGTGCGGGAAACGCCCCGGGCGCGATGCTGTCACCGCTACAGCCATTTGGCAACGGAGAATTATGCCTCCTATGCCAGGTATCGCGGAAAGAGCTTCGTTGGTTGCGGACTCGCTGAGAGCGCCAACGTCCTCGTTGGCATCACCATCGCACTACCCAAGACCACGCCGCGCTCCACGCCCATCACACCCCCAACTCCGTCCACGCCGCATTATTCTTCGACGACTCCACCACCGCCTCGATGAACGCCATCCCGCGGATGCCGTCCTCGATCTTCGGATAGTCCAGCACCAGCTCATCCGGCGTCGTACCATCCAACACCGCCCGCACATGCGCGGCGAAGTTCTTATAAATGTTCGCGAACGCCTCCAGATAGCCCTCCGGATGCGCCGGGGGAGTGCGCCCCGCCGCCAGCGCTGCCTTGCCGAGGTAGCCGTTCGCCGTGCGATACACCTGCATCGGCTGATCCAGCCACTTCACCAGCATCGTGTTCGGCTCCTTCTGGTGCCACTCCAGGCCACCCTTCTCGCCATACACGCGGAGGTTCAGATTGTTCTCTTCACCCACGCTGATCTGAGAGGCGTGCAGCACACCCTTCGCCCCATTGTCGAAGCGCAGCAGCACATTGCCATCATCATCCAGCGCGCGGCCTTCCACAAAGGTCGTGATGTCCGCCGCCAGTTCCTTGATCTTCAAGCCCGTCACGTATTCCGCCAAGTTCTCCGCATGCGTGCCGATATCGCCGATGCAACCCGCCGCGCCACTGCGCTTCGGATCCGTGCGCCACTCCGCCTGCTTCTGACCGGCCGCTTCGATGCGCGTCGCCAGCCAGCCCTGTGGGTATTCCACCACCACCTTGCGGATCTTGCCCAGCGCGCCGTTATGCACCATCTCACGCGCCTGCTTCACCAGCGGGTAGCCCGTGTAGTTGTGCGTCAGCCCATAGAGCTGCCCTGTCTTGTCCACGATCTTGCCCAGCTCCTTCGCTTCATCCAGCGTCAGCGTCGCCGGCTTGTCAGACAGCACATGAAAGCCCGCCTCAAGCGCCGCTTTCGCCGGTGGGAAGTGCATATGATTCGGCGTCACGATCGACACGAAATCCATCCGCTCGCCCTCCGGCAGCTTCGATTCCCCCGCGATCATCTCCTCAAAGCTCCCGTAACACCGATCCGCCGGCAGGAAGAAATCCGCGCCCGAGTCCTTCGACTTCTGCGGATCCGAGGAAAAAGCTCCGCAGACCAGCTCGATCTGCCCATCGATATTCGCCGCGATGCGATGCACCCCGCCAATGAAGGCCCCGCGTCCGCCGCCGACCATGCCGTAACGAATTTTTCTGCTCATGAGGATAAAAACAAAACGATGCGTGAAACCAAAAATGATTCAGGCCACCGGACTCAAACCCAGCCACCCAAACTGAGCCGAAACTTTGGCCCAGACCCAACGAACCGGGCAAGGAGAAAATGAGATGGGATTAGGGATTCTGATTGCGATCCAATACTAAGCCCCGTTCGCCCACAAGAAACACTGCGCGAACTTTTCCTTCAGATTGCCAAGAAGCGATGAGCCTAGGCGAATCAGCCAACAGGGTGACTGCCGTAGACACGTTGGGCGTACCACCAACCTTATCTTTTACAATGGTGTCTGCATGCTCGGATAGAGGCACTCCATCCTCTCCTGAGACAAAGTCAATTTCGACCGTAGCCTCCATGGTGTATCCATCACCGCCAAACATGGATTCGATCGTCGTGAATCTGGCGTTTGGAACATCTTCCTCTGGCTCGCTCATCTTGTTTCTGTCCATTCGGGTTGTAGTCGACGTGGTTGCGCCTCTCATTAGCCAACACTTTTCACCGCCTGATCGCGTCTCTACGAATTGCGTGGAGAAAAAGTGGACTTTGCCCTGCTTCACCAAATCGCGAACGTGCTGCCATGGAGAGATTGAAGCAGACTTGGAAGTCGCCGATTCTATCACAAGTTCCATCGACTCAGCGGGCCCTTCCACACCATGGATAGTCCACCGCGCGTTGGGTCCAAGGCACCATCGCAAGCTGTCAAAGTACGCGGTAATTGCTTCCATCTCCTTTGGTGTATTTACAACTGTCAGCACTCCTATACCGTTTTTTACGCTAAACCGTGCGGACGAGCCGGCCGGGAATTGCAGTCCCCATGAATTCTCCAACATGGACTGAACTGAACGAAATGGGGCCTGCTTCGGAGATGAGTCAGCGCTGTTGCTTGAAGAATCAGCAAATGGGTCTGTAGGTGCTGAATCTGCGTTATCTGCTGCCGACAGATCAGCAGGGGCGGAAAACCTGCGTACCACCATGCCTTCCGGGATAGGCTTGTTCCATGCGGCACTCATCAGTGGCCGCGCGATTTTATCCGCCAATGACTCCAACCGCGCCTGAACCTTCGTTGTTGAGTCGGGCAAGACTTTGGTGATGACACTCTTGAGGAACAAAATTGGGAGTTGATCGTCTGCTGACCTTGTTGGCAGGACCGCCACAAGTCGCGTTTGTCCGCCAAAAGTAGATACATTGCTATGCACTCCTATCACTTCATTCCCCTCAGGCGCTTTCCCTATGGACCGAGGATTGGCAATCTTGGGCCACGTGTATTCTAACCAATGGCCGATATCGAGGTGGTCCCCACTGGAGATAACATCGACCTCAATGTCCAATCCCACCCGGTCTTTCGTGCAGGTGCTCGCCGCACCTTGGGCGGGTGAACTCATCGCTGGGCTATCTTTAGCGGGCCAGATCGGTAGAACAAGATTTGCCTTCGGGCCTCCCGGCTTGCAATCGATACGCGCTGAGCTAAGCCACTTCGTCCGCCCTTGCACCACAGTATTCTTCAGTGTTTGCCACTCCTCATTGTGATCAGCTTTCAATGAGGTCTTCGCCAGAATATCCCGAACAAGATCACCATCGGCCTGAAAAAGGTCCCACGTCAGACCAACAATGTCAGGAGATTTTTGCAGCGTCTTTTCCGCGAACTCTGCGCACAAATCAATCCCATCTGAATCTGTTTTTACCGCAAAGGTCTGACTATCTGCGTCCACCAAGAACACCGTCCCATCCGCCAAAATTGACTGCTTGAAAAACGGACTCTCTAGCACGGCCTTGGTCTGCTTTCGGATGCACTCTATCCACTCGGATTCAGGAGCGTCAGGCTTGTCAGGAAGCTTCGGGATACTATGCCAGCCTGAAGCCCCGGTATGGCCAAATCGAAACACCCGCACCGGCCACCCCGCTTCCTCGGCCTTGAGAGGCAACGGCAAGCCAATGATGATTACTACGAAGCAGAGAAGCGGCTGTATCGCCCGAATCGACAGCATCCAGATAGTATGAACTTTTCTGTCCCCACCTGGCAAGAACGGAGATGGCCCCTCAGGTAAGCGTGGAACATTGCAGCTAGCCATTGCTCCATGGGGACAGAGTGTCCCGCCCTCACACCACCACCGTCGCAGGCGTAGACGCACTTACCCCGCGCGTCCTAGCCCAACCGGCATTCACCCGGTGAGCAAACTCCGTCACGAGTTTCGCGTAGTCTTCATAATGCTCGATCAAGCCCAGATGCTTTGCAGGACTCAAAAAATGCAGTGAGGCGTCGGGTATCTCCGTCGCCATCAGCCGGCTCGCCTCAGGCTTCGTGGTGCTATCCTTATCCCCTGCGATAATAAGCACAGGAACATCGATCTTCGGAAGCACTCGCAGCGCATCATACTCCATCATGCCCAGCATGCCGCGGGCCTGCACAGCAGGGGAAGAGTGCGGCTGAAAACTCGCCGCAAAATCCAGTTGTTCCCATGTCTGCGTACCCGCGAAGGAACTCTTCGCTGCGGACAGATGCGCCGTGCCATTCCGATAGCTGAGCCAACTGGCAATCCAAAGCAGCGGCGACAGCGCAATGGTCAGATACATGAGCGGCTTCAACACCGGTCCTTGCAACGCTGTATAAACCGCCGCGCCAGACGTCGTTTTCACAGGATTCGTCGGCGTGGTATGCGTCAGGACGATGCCCGCCACCCGTTGCGTGATCACCTCTGGGAATAAACGGCAGAACGTCAGAGCAATCATGCCGCCGATGCTGTGGCCTAGCAGCACGACCGGCCCATTGCCGGTCAACGACATGACTGCGTGCAGATCTCCAGCCAGCTTTTCAAGGCTGAAGTCACCGTTCGATGGCCGGGTGGACTTTCCCAGTCCAGGCTCATCCCAGACAATCAGTCGGAACTTGTCCGCCATCTGCTGCTTTAGGTAGTTCCATTCATTTTGATTCAGTGTCCAGCCATGACTCACCAACAGAGGCATACCTTCTTTATTACCGTAAAACTCCACATTGAGTTCGGAGCCGTCGGGCCGTGAGACACGGGCCGTGGAGTCCGGTTTCGGCGAATAGTGGGGATCCAGTTCCCCCGGTGCTGCCGGCTTGCAAAAGAGGCGGCTTACCATCTTCGTCAAGACGCCACCAAAGAGCGCCCAGAGTGCCAGTGCGATCGCGCCGATGAACATCCACGTTTCTTCGTTGTTGCCAAAGGCCGGCTGAAAAATGCTCTGCTGCTGCACGGCATCCCAACCCCAGGAACGGTGATACCATTGGTGCCCTAGATAGGCACTCCCCGCGATGATGCCAAATGAGAGCAAGGCAAGGAGCCAGACATTGATGATGAAGGTCGGAATCATAAAGCGCGAGTTGGGGATGTGATTCTGGATCGCCTTTGTCCGTCATGAGGCGCGTAACAATTCGTGGAACCCAACCACTCCTACTCACATATCAGGGAAACCTGCATCCTACGTATTCGGATAGCGTCCCGGCGCGACCCCCTTGAGAGTCTTGACGTGCTGTGCCGTTTTCCCTTTGCTGGTTACCAGTGAAGCGCATTTTCCATTGCCCAACCTGCCACGCATGGCTGGCTATTAGTCTCATCCTGGTATCATTACTCGTGGGCATCCTTCCCCCCGCGAACGCGCAAACACAGCCACCGGCAGCCACCCAAGTTCAACCCGGTCTCCAGTATCTCGAAACAGGCTTCATTTCTGCAGGCCGTCCTTCCCGGCTTCACATGGTTATCTTCGATACCAAACAATGGCGCTTGCGGGTCTTGGACAATGGCCCGGACCAAAAGAAGCCTAAATACGCCAGCCTCGCCAAGGCTCTCGAAACTGAGGGCTGTGCGGCTGGCGTGAATGGCGGTTATTTCGCCATGGATACCTTCGCTCCAGTCGGCCTCATGATTGCAGAAAGCAGCCGCACCGGATCACTCAACATGGATCCATGGCTGCATGGCATCCTCTGCGTGAAACAAGGCGCACCCCACCACGTGTCACTCATTCCTCGTGAGAACTTCACTGACGACCCCGCCATTACCCAATTCCTGCAATCTTCCCCTTGGATCATGCAAAAGGGCAAGATAACCCACGCGCCTGGCCCGTCGGATTTCAACACAACATCGATCCGCACTTTCATCGCCGTAGACGCCACGGGATCCGTCGCCCTCGGCTATTGCGAACGTGCCACCTTTTACGAAATTGGCGCGCTCCTCGCTTCGCCCGCCACGCGTAAAACCTTCATCGCCACAGACGCCTTGAATCTCGATGGAGGCACCTCCTCCGCCTTCTGTCTGCGCACTGGGCCTAAGCCAATCTCAAAACCCGAAATGCGCCCTGTCCGCAACTTCCTCGGCATTGAGGCGATTCCAGTTTCTCCGCGCTGATTTGAGAAAAAAAGGTGAAAATCATCTCTCGTGATGGCCACGCGAGTGTCTTTTGGACTGCGGAGGGAACTGAAACGCCACACCGCTTTGTGACCGTCTGCGGCAAAACTTTTCTGCCGATTGCATCGAAAGCCCCGGATCCCGCGGGGTGGTCCTGCTTTTCAAATCTCGCTGCACCAGCGTGGTGGCAAGATTGGTCAATGTTTCGCCCAACTTGCCCCTTCCAGCATTGCAGATGAAGTCACTTCAAGCACCTTCATGACATGCCTTTCCACACCGCCCTATCTTCACCCGATTCCGCCTATACACCCCATGTCAGCACACAATTTCCTCCATCGTTAACTGCATAGTTAACAATATCGCGAATCAGATCACCCATCAGCGCCACTGCACGCTTTTCTCGCCCGGTACAAACAGCAAATCGCACTTCATCAGCATAACTCATCGCAGTTCGTCTAACTACCATCTCTCCTCACTTTCCCGGCCTACTCCATCCAAAATTCCGCCATTCCGTACTACGTAGTACGCAATATCGCATATTCCCGCACGCCTCAGCGCCACTTGACGCCTTTTTGACCCACTTCAAACCGCCAACCGCACTTGGTCACACCCTTATCCCGTAATACACGTGCCCGCATTCGACGCCGTCGAAATCGGCTACCTGAGGTAGGTAACCCCATCGGCTAAACCCAAATTGCTCCAGCAGCGCCTGACTTGCGCCGTTCCGAGCCAGGACAATGGCCAGCACGTTTTTGATGTCCAAATCGGCGCAGACCTTCAAGGCATGCTTTGTGAGTTCGCGGCCCACGCCCTGGCGCTGTGCGTCTTTGGCCACGTAATAGCTCAACTCCGCCGTATGCCGAAAGGCTTCTCTACCGGCCCGGTAGGCGCTCAAGGCACACCAACCCAGCACGCGTCCTTCCTCCTCCATCAAGAAGATCGGATAACGCTCCGGTGCATGTTCCTGAAACCACGGTAAGCGATCCTCCACACTGACCAGCGTAAGATCACCCGTCGCAAACCTGGCTGGGATCGCCTCATTGTAGATGGCCACAATGGCAGGCAGGTCTTTCTCCTTCGCTAGGCGAATGCTTCTGACTAGTTCAAGCTCAACGGAATTGCCTGCGCTCATATTCCTGGGCTTAGTTTGACGTTTTGGGATAAACCCACCGAAGCCCGCAGATGCTTCTTCATATGCCGCACGGCATGGTCATTTTCCTTGCCGCTTTCGGAGGCGATGCAATCCCGCGGAATGGTCAACTCAAAGTCCCGCATGAAGGCATCATTAGCCGTGTGCAGCACACAGAGATTGCCGGCATAACCCGTGAGAATGAGTTCACGCACCTCCAGATAGCGCAGCAGGATGTCCAGTGTGGTGGAAAAGAAGCCCGAGTGTTTCGGCTTCAGCACAAAGTAGTCATCCTCATCCGGCTGCAACAGTTCCACCACTTGCCTGCCCACGGCGTCATCTTGCAGGCAGTATTCCACATGCTTCTGGAAATCGGATCGCCACTTGCCGAAGTTGTCGTTCACGTAGATCACCGGCACTCCCGCTTCCTTGGCCCGCGTTTTCAGTGCCGCGATCTTCTTTGCTGCCGGCAGCGCATGCTTCAGCAATTTTTTCCCCTCGGGGAACTCCATGGCATTGATCACATCGATGAGGATCAATGCCTGCGCACATTTGTCAGGCGCACTCCCATGCAGATCACGTCCCTTCTTCTTTTTCGCGGCCATGCCAAGGATTCGCGGCAGGAAGCGATTTCGCGCCGGTAGTAACTCGCTGAAAATCAGCGCCAACTCGGGCTGATGGACAACCATCCCTGGCGGTGGCGCCGCGCATCAAATTGGTCATGCGCGGATTAGAAAAAGGAGAAGCAGCGGGATCAATCCAAACCTGGCTTCGGAGCCGCGATCTTCACGAGCGGCTGCGGTCCCGGTGGCTTCGGTGGCAGTGGCTTGTAGTCCACTTCGTACGGCTGGACGGTGCGCTGGTAGTAGTCATTGCCGTAGATTTCCCACCCGCAGGGGACCTGGAACTTGTCCGCGACATCACGGGCGGCGAGATAGGTCGCCAGCGAATCCTTGAACACGTAGAACCACATCACGGCATTGCCATCGGATTTGAACTTACGGCAGGCACGTTGGAAAATGGAACCCGGATCCTGGATTTGCTTTTCGTCTTCCCCAGCGCCTGGAAGCACCGTCAGCTTTAGGGGCATGCGGGGGCTGTTCGGAGCGAGGGCCAGTTCCACTTTCAGCTCACGGCTCGGCACTTTGTACTTCTCGAAGTAGTCGTGGATCTTCTTCTGGTCGTAGATGGTCTTCATCTTCGGCACCTTCTTGTTCCGCACCGTCTCCATGACAGGATTACCGAATTGATCCTTCACTTCGACCTCACTGTTGATCAGTTCTTTCGAATGCTTCTCGATCTCGGCGACGACAAATTTCATCATTTCTTCGTCATTGAGGTAGGTGATGCGGCCATTGGCCACGAGGAAGCGCTGCATGACGGCTCCCTCTGGCACTGGGCGGGGATTCGGCAGCTTCACCACCGTGGCTGGCGGCGGCTGATAGACCGGTGTCGTGTCGAGTAGAGCCTTCAGCTTGTCGATTTCCGCCAGCTTCTTTTCGAGCTCCGCTTTCTTCATGTCACGGGCCTTCTTGGCATCCTCGATTTGCTTGGTCAGAGAATCCGTGTCGATCAATTTGATCTTTTGTACTTCAGCCGCCGTGTCCAGGGTCTTCAGCTCCTGGTCATTCTTCTTCATTTCTTCCTCGATCTTCTTCTTCTCCTCTTCGATTTTTTTAGGATCTTCCTTGGGAGTGACTTCCACGACCTTCTTCAGCGCTTCCTGAAGCTGCTCCACCGTGACGGGCGGCAGTTCGGAAAGGATCTTCTTCACGGAATTCGCCAGACTGATACCGATCATCACCAGCACGATGATGAGCACGCCCACGACGTTCGTCATGGTGTCCATGAGGGCCACAAACGGAAGCTCCTCGTCATGTGACTTTTCTTTGCGGTGAGCCATAAGGACTTAGAAGGGGATAGTGCTAGAACTGACAAAAAAACTTCCAGAATCCGCTTAGGTGCCGGGTGGCTTGGCTGGCGGAGTGGCGGGAGGGGTTGCCGGTGCAGGAGGTGCTGCGGGAGGCGTTCCGGCGGCGGGCGCTGGGGCTCCGGCTGCGGGAGCAGCGGCAGGAGCGCCTACCTGAATCACTTTAGCTTCCGGAGGGGGAGCCATTGTGCCCAAAAACTTGTTAAACATCTGAAGGTCGATTTCGCCACGGCCCGGGATGGGAAGACGTCCGACCTGATCCGTGCGAAGCCCGTAAGTCTGCTGCGCCCAGCCGGCCGCGTTGTTGAAGCCGCCCATGCCATCATCACGCACCAGGAAAATGATCTTCGCTTTCGGCGAAGCCGCGACTTGCTTCAGGAAATATTGGAAAGACGTGTCGGTTCCCACGACATCAGGACTCGCACTCAAGACCGTTTTTTGCTTGGCATCCCAGTAGATGGTCAGCTTGCCTCCAGTCGTCTCTACGAAATAAACGCCACCTTCCGCGAGGCCTGAGCCACCCGGCTGCACGATGACTGCCGGCACCGGCTTGGTGGTCGGGACCTGCCGGGCCTTCATCTCCGCCATCAGCTTGGCGATTTCTTCCTGAAGCTTCTTCTGTTCGGTATCGATGCCCCCGGATTCGACAAGAAGGTCATCGAGTTCTTTCGTGAGGTTCTCAGCGAACTCCTTGTTCATGTCCCCGGTTTCCGTCGTGGAAGCCAAAAGCTTGCGCAGCATGGCCACGCGCTTCTTTTTGGCCTCCACTTCCTTCTTCAGTTCTTCCAGCTTCTTCACGTCTTCCTGCACGACGTTCTTAAACTGGGAGACCTCCTTCGCCTTCTTCACCGCATCAATATACTGCTTTGACCGATCCAGATCTTCTTGGCTGCGCCCGCGCGCCCGCTGGGACTGTGCGACGCACAGAACCACGATGATGAGCACCAGCACCCCGATCAAGGAACACAAAATGTCCAGGAACGGGATGAGCATCAGCTCTTCATTTTTTGCATGTCGGCGTTTGGCCATGGGGATCCGGTGACGGAAAGAGGGGAGATGAAGGGGAGGGATTTAACAAAACGGCACTGAGTCCAGGGCTGCTAGTCGCCGCGGCTGAACCAGCCCTTTTTCTTCACTTGCTGGACGACGACTTGTTTTTCGCCCAGTTGGCCGAGCACCGTGTTCAGGCCACGGATGCCAGTTTCCAGGGCGGAAATATACTGCGTCGTGCCTTTCATGGAGTCCTTCAGGGCTCCTTCCACGCTGGTGCGCATGGCGGTCATGTTCGAGATGAACTCTTTGGTCACTACACCCTGGAAGGCATCCATGCGTTTGTCCAGATTCGCGGCGTAGTCGTTCATCTTTTTGGAGAGAATGTTCAGGTCGCCAAGGAATTCCTTCTGCACGCTGCCGAGGCCCTTGATGATGGAGTCCGCGATCGCTCCCATATCGCCGCCGCCTGCGCCCGCGCCGTCGTTCAGACGTGGCAGCAGCACTTCGTTACAGAAGGAGTCGATGTTGTTGAGCATTTCGTCCTCTGCCTTGGAGAGGGCGTTCATTGGGAAGTTCAGCATAACCGCCAGCACAAGGCCGAGCAGCGTCGCATCGAAGGCCGTTCCTAGACCGCTCGTCACCGCACCGATGGAGTCAACGATCGTGCTGACTTCTTCCATGTTGGAGAAGTTCATCCCACCGATAGCGTGGGACAGCCCGATAACCGTTCCGATGAAGCCCAGCAGCGGGATCGCCCAGAGGAACGCTTTCAGCATGATGTAGCTGGCGCCGATACGGGAGGCATCAATGTTCGACTGACTGTCCATCAGGTGGCTCACGTCACCCACGTTGGTTTTGATTTCGAAGAGTTCGAGGGCTTTGCGCAGGCGGTTCACCATCAGGCTGTCCCGCAGGCGGAGGGGCATATTGTAAAGGTGGTCAATGAAGGAACCCACGTTCTGCGAGTTGATTTCCTGACCCAGTTCCACTGGCAGCACGTCCAGGAAGAGCGCTTCCTTCTGGTGCTTCAGTTTCTTGATCTTCAAATAGATGATAGCCATCGCCCAGAAGAAGAAGAACACGTTCAGGAAGCTGACGGTGAAATGCTTGAACAGCAGGTTCGCCATGAACTCCAGCTGGGTGTAGTCCGCCACGGACTTCTCCGCTGGCGCAATGAACGGATACATCATCCCGAACACCGCCAAGCAGCAGACGAGACCGATACCGGCCGTCACAAAGCCATTGGGGTTGGTCGGATCTTCTTCCTTCCACCCGAGACGCTGCGGCTTCTCCTTATCGTAGTTGTAGCCTTCTTCGGTGGAAGAGGAGGTGGAGCGCCCGGTTTTTTCATCCACGTTATCAAAGCCTGTGCCAGTGCCGATACCGCCCGCATCCGGAGGGAGCGAGTGACTGGTAGTGCTGCTCGAAACCAGGTTCTCCGGGATTTGCAGCTTGGTGTTGCAGCCGGGGCAGCGCACCACTTTGCCTGCCCACTCGGGCTCGGCTTTCAGACTCATTCCGCAGGAGGGACACTTGAACTTCATAACAGGAATTCTTCGCGAGGGATTCGGTAGTTTCTATTTTGGCAGGGGGGCCGATTCTATAAGGGAGGGTTGACCCTCACAAGCACAATCCTTAAGGAAAACCGCGGTAAATATATGGTAATTAGCGCTTTGACCGCACTTGCGGCGGAAGGCCCATACTTCCCACATGACCGCAGCGCAAATCTGGGTTAAATGCCCGTGTGTTCATGACGGATAGCCCGCCCGCCCCTGCCTCGTCTGCGGGAAAAATGTGCGTGGCGCAATGGCAGTGTCTTGCGCTGCGTCATGCGGCGAGGGTTCGTCCTCACGCTGAGGCCTTTGTGGCGCGCCGTGCGGCGGGGGCGAAGCATCCGGTCTGGGATTTTCTCTTCACCTATTACTCCTTTTCTCCGCGCAAGCTCATGACCTGGGTGCCGGCTATGGGCCAGATTTTGGACGTTCCAGATGGTTGGAACGCGGCGGCTTTTGGATGTGAGGTTTTGTTGGAACATCCGCCCATGCAAAAGCGCGATCTCGCGCAGGCCCGTTGGATCGCTGATCTTTTTCAGCGCATTCAGGGGCGTCCCGCGCGTTTCGGGTGTCATGGATTGCATGAGTCGGCCATGGTCTACCGCCAGTCCGCCGAGGAGGTCCGGCACAATCTTCATCCCCTGCGGCTGTCGCCTGGCGAATTAGCTGACTTCGTGGAAAGCCAGCCGCTGACCTGCACGCATTACGATGCTTTCCGCTTCTTCACGCCGGAGGCTCGTCCCCGCAATGCCTCGCAACTCACCCTCGACTCCCGGCTGGAGATGGAGCAGGGCGGCTGCCTCCATGTGAACATGGATCTCTACAAGTGGGCCTACAAACTCTGGCCCTGGATCGGCAGCGACCTTGTGGCGGATACTTTTGAACTCGCTCTGGAAGGCCGCGCGCTCGACATGCGCGCCAGCCCTTACGATCTCGCGGCGCTCGGTTTTCCGCCCATCTGCATCGAGACCGAGCAGGGGAGGGAAGAATACCGCCGGGAGCAGCAGATCCTCGCAACCAAAGCCCAAGCGGTCCGGCAGAGTTTGCTGGAGGGGTGCCAAGCGCTGGTCAGGTTAGCTGATTAGTTGCGGCGGCGTGGAGGAAACCCGCAAGCACCCGCCGAGGTCCGGCGTTTAGGTGCTTTGCTTCCATTCCACACGCCCAGATCGATCATGCACCGTCGCTGCCCCACCCGTTTTGTCTCTGCCTCCCTTTTTCTTAGTGTCGCGGCCCTCGCGCTGGTGCCCTTACACGCCGAACCGCCTGCCGCCCGGCTGGCTCTGGCACTTCGGCCTCTGATAGAAAGTCACGACCTTGCAGGCGCGGTTTTGCTGGTGGCGGATAAGGACGGCATCCTGGCCACGGAGTCGGTAGGCTATGCAGACATCGCGGCGAAGCAGCCCATGAAGAATGACGCGCTGTTTTGGATCGCGTCGATGACCAAGGCCATGACCGCGGCTGCCGTGATGGCGCTGGTGGACGACGGCAAGCTGAAGCTGGATGACCCGGTAGAGAAATACATCCCGGAGTTCAAAACCATCAAGGTCCTCGCGGAGAACGACGCTGACCATCAGTTTCTGAAAAAGCCGGGCCACCCCATCACCATCCGCGAGTGCCTTTCCCATACCACGGGACTTGTCCATAAATCCGCAATTGAAACACCTACGCTGGATGAGCTTTCTCTGCGTATCAATGCCCTCTGCTACGCCATGGGGCCGCTGCAATTCGAGCCTGGCACGAGCTACCGGTATTCCAATGCGGGCATTAATACGGCAGGGCGGATCATCGAGATCGTGAGCGGCATGAAGTATGAGGACTTTCTGGATCAGCGTGTCCTAAAGCCGCTCGGCATGACGGATACGACCTTCTGGCCCAGTGAAGAGCAGGTCAAACGGCTCGCCAAATCCTACAAGTCGAATGCGGACAAGAGCAACCTTGAAGAAACCACGATCGGCCAATTGACCTATCCGCTGACAAAGAAGGAACGCCAACCGATGCCCGGCGGAGGCCTTTTCTCCACGGCGGCGGATGTTTCCAAGTTTTGCCGCATGCTGCTCAATAACGGCACGCACGACGGCAAACGCGTGCTCAGCGAAGCGGCGGTGAAGGAAATGACCACCCGCCAGACCGCGCCTCAGATCAAGGAAAGCTATGGTCTCGGGCTCCAAGCCAATCCAGACAACTTTGGCCACGGCGGCGCCTTTGCGACGAACATGAGTGTGGATCGCACAACCGGACTCGTGACCGTCTTTATGGTGCAGGTTGCCGGCTGGCGCTCCGACCAGGGCAAACAGGCGGGTGGGATCTTTGGCAAAACTGCCAAGGAGGTTTTTGGGAAGAAGACCGCGGGTGCTGCTGCTGCTCAGAAGTAGGGTGCGGGCGACCCACCAGATAGGTCCTATAGGACGAATAGGACTTATGCTTGAATCCGCGTAATCGACCGACTTTCTATGAACCGCCGGCATTTCCTCAACACCAGCGCGCTCGCGGGCGCCGCATGTTTGACCTCGGCCGCGGCTCCGGCTGCGCCGCCTCCCCGCGCGCCGTTCAAGCTGCTCTACAGCAACGACACTACGAACATCCTCTCCTGCGTCAGCCCTTTTCATAAGGCCCGGGAGCCTTTCCGGGGCACCATGGTGCAGGCGACAGTGGATGAGGTCGCGGACAAAGGGGTGGACGTGCATATGCTCCAGCCGGGCCTTGGCATGGTGCCCATGTGGCCGAGCAAGGTGTTGCCGCTGGATCAGCATTACGCGTGGATGAAGGAGCGCTATGGACAGAAGCCGGATTCCTACGGCGGCTTTGTCCTGAATGGCGGCGACATCGTGAAGCTCTTTGTGGACCGCTGTCGCGAGCGGGGGCAGTCGCCGTTCATTTCCTTCCGGCTCAACGACGCCCACCACAAGGAATACGCGGACACGCCCAAGGGCGAAAAGCTGACCCAGCAGATGGGTATGAGCGTCACGCGCTTTTATGTCGAGCATCCGGAAATGCGGCTAAAACCGCAGTCCACGCGGGGATCCGATGTGGTGCAGAATTGGGCGTTCCCCGAGGTCCGAGCGCAGAAGTTTGCCCTCATTCAGGAGCTTTGCGAGAACTATGACCTTGATGGCTTGGAACTCGACTTCATGCGGTTCTACAGCTTCTTCCAGTTGGACAAGACGACCTCGGAGCAGCGCGTCCAAATCGTTTCCGGATCTGTCAAAGAAGTGCGCGCCCTTCTTGACCGCACTGCCCGGGAAGGCCGCCGCCGCTGGCTCTGCATTCGCATCCCGCTTTACATCAAAGCCCATGATGCTCTTGGGCTGGATCTCCCCGCGCTGGCCGCTGCTGGCGTGGACATGCTGAACCTCTCCGCGAGCTACTTCACCGTCCAGCAGACGGATTTGGCCGCGATCCGCAAACAATTGCCGGACACGGCGATTTACCTGGAGCTTTGCCACTCCATCTGGAACGGCGACAAGCTAACGGCTGGCTACGACACCTTTACCTTCCGCCGCGCGACGGCAGAGCAACTCCTCACCACGGCGCATCTCGCCCTCGCCCAAGGTTGCGATGGCGTGAGCCTCTTCAACTTCGCCTACTACCGCGAGCACGGGAGCGCTGGCCGCGGACCTTTCTCCGAGCCACCGTTTGATCTTCTGCCTAAGCTGCGGGATCGCGCCGCGCTCGCCGCTTCCCCGCAGCACTGGTTCCTCGCGCCGGGGTGGGGGAATCCTTTCATCCGCCCCCCGATGCTGCCCTGCACGATCAATCCCGGCAAACCGAAGGGCTTCACGCTGGATATGGCTCCTCCGAAAGGAGGTTGGAAATTCGAGGGGCGGCTGCGCATCCAGACGATCGAGGACCTGCCACCAGGGGAATGGACGGCCACTCTCAATGGCCAGGCCCTGCAGGCATCAGCGGAGGTTTCCGAGCCCTATCCCAATCCCAGCCCCTCTCTGCTCGGCCGCCCGGCTCAGATGCGGGCATGGCAGGTTCCGGCCGCTCTTCTCAAGGACGGCGCCAACCGGGTCGAATTCACTTTCACCGGCCCGGCACCTGCGGAGCCCATTCGGCTGTCTTATCTCGATCTCGCTGTCAGTTGATCAATGGCGATGATCTTGATGCCCCTCGCCGTTCTTGTCATGGTGCAGGGTCGGCAGCGCCATCGGTTTGCAGAGGTGCTTGTCCGAGTGGGCAGATCGCGCACACTTCCGGCACACGTAGCGTGGGTCGCGCACAATTTTCGCCAGATCCTCGATGTCATCGTGGATCTCATGCTTTTTCCAATCACAAAGCGTCCGGGCCATTTTCAGATTTCGATTACTTTATGATATTCGCGGGCCGGAAATAAAAACAGGCAACAAATCACAAGACTTCGCAAAAACATCGCGCCATTCTTTCTCAAAAAGCCCTTGCAAATGAGAACGACAACCTTAGAATCATTCTAATTCCAGATAAAATTACCATGAGCACCAAGACTTCTCCCTCTGCCGTGAAGACCGATCCTGTCGTCACTTCTCTTAACAAGCTTTTGGCTGAAAGCTATGCCGTGATGGCTCAAACCCATCTCGCGCACTGGAACGTAGAAGGCTCTGACTTCTTCTCGTTGCATACCGCTTTTCAAACCACCTACGAAGAGCTCTTCACCGCCATTGACGAAATCGCCGAGCGTGTCCGCGCCCTTGGTTCTTATTCCGAAGGTGGTCTCGAGCGTCTCGCCCAGCTGGCCAACCTTCCCGGCATGCCAGTTGGCCGTCTTCCTGCCAAGGACATTGTCGCTCACATGATCGAAGGTCAGGAGCGCCTTGTTGCCACCTGCAAGGAAGTCGAGGAAGTTTCTCAAGCCGCTGACGACCTCGAAACTCAGGATCTGGCCATCAAGCGCGTTCAGGTTCACCAAAAGACCCTTTGGATGCTGAATGCGTTCCTGAAGTAAGTCTTCCGGATCGTCGATTTTTCCTTTTTGATCAGCCGCCTGTGCGAAAGCCGGGCGGCTTTTTTCGTGCCTGCGTGCGGGAGATCCAAGCGGCTCACGCCCAGATAATCCATGCTACACCAAGCATTCTCCATTCAAGGCAGGGCCTCAAATACCGTAATATAGCGTTCCCCTCATTGGCCCCCGCCTTCACCCCTGACGTTCTCTATGTTCCAATTTACCGGTCCCGGCTCCATCACCACTTGCGACGGCAAATCGCGGCGCGACTTCCTGCAGGCAGGCATCCTCGGCGCGCTGGGTCTTTCCATGCCCCAGTTGAGCCAGCTCCGCGCCATGGGCATGACGGACAAGTCCAAGGACGAGCGGGCCTGCATCATGATCTTCAATCTGGGCGCTCCCAGCCAGATCGATACCTGGGATCCGAAGCCCAATGCTCCACGCGAGGTGCGCGGACCCTTCAAGACGATCAAGACGAACAACCCTGACATGCAAATCACGGAGATCTTCCCGCAGATGGCGAAGATCGCGGACAAATTCTCCCTGGTTCGCAGTGTGTATCATACCGCCGCCGCCGTGCATGATACTGGCCATCAGATGATGCAGACCGGACGGCTCTTTACAGGCGGCATCAATACGCCGCACGCCGGTTGTGCGCTTGAGTTCCTCAAAGGCCGCCGCAGCGAACTTCCGGCACACGTCATCCTGCCGCAGGCCATGGGACCCACCGGGGGCAATATGCCGCACGGTCAGGATGCGGGCTTCCTGGGGAAGACCTATGATCCTTTTGTCCTGAATGCCGACCCCTCTGCGCAGGGTTTTCAGGTACCTGACTTGTTGCCGCCGAAAGAGATCAGTGAAGTGCGGCTGGAGCGCCGCCGCGCGCTTCGTCAGCTTGTGGATGAATCGGTGAAGAACTTCGAGGCCAGCGAGCAGGCGAAGCTCATGAGCTCGAACTTCAACGACGCCTATCGCCTCATGACGAGCACCAAGGCGCGGGAGGCATTCGACCTAAACAAGGAGCCGCAGGCCGTGCGGGATCGGTATGGCATGAACCGCTTCGGCCAGTGCTGTCTGCTGGCACGGCGGCTCGTGGAGCGTGGCGTGCGTTTTGTCACGGTGAACAGCTTCATCACTGTGTTCAACGAGATCACCTGGGACATTCATGGCAGCAAGCCCTTCACCAGCATCGAAGGCATGCGTGATCTAGTCGCTCCCATGTACGACCAAGGTTACAGCGCGTTGATCGAAGACCTGCACCAGCGTGGCATGCTGGACAATACGATGGTCTGCAATCTCGCGGAATTCGGCCGCACGCCAAAGGTGAACCCAGCCGGTGGCCGGGATCACTGGCCCCAAGTCTGGACGGTCGGTTTTGCGGGCGGTGGTGTGAAAGGCGGCCGAATCGTTGGCAAGAGTGATGATATCGGCGGTTATCCAGCCGAGCGCGCTGTTACTCCCGCCGAGGTCGTGGCCACGGTTTATCATTCACTGGGCATTGATCTGGAAACGGAATTGCCCGGGCCGCAGGGGAGGCCTTTCCCCATCATTGATCGTGGTTTTGAGGCGATCAAAGAACTCTTCTGATCTGACCCTGATCCAAATCCTGATTCACATCACTCCTTCAGGAGACAATTCCCCCCCTCATCAGTTTCGCTATGCGTATTGCTTTCGTGAAAGTTAAATCCCTTGGTTTGTTGGCCATCGCCCAGGCCGCGTTACTCGCGCCGGTACTCGCGGCAGATGCTCCACCCATTTCCTTCCGGAATCAGGTGCAGCCCATCCTGGCACGCTATGGGTGCTCCAGTGGCGCCTGCCATGGTTCAGCCGCAGGACAGGGAGGCTTTCGTCTTTCCTTGCTGGGTTATGACGATGTGGGCGACCATATCAACATCACCCGGTCTGCGCTGGGCCGTCGCGTATCACTTGATGATCCGGCGCGCAGTCTGTTCCTGCTAAAGGCGACCAAGACGATTGCGCACAAAGGTGGCGAGAAGTTCAAGGTGGACTCGCCGGAATATCAGATACTGGCGCAGTGGATTGCCGAAGGCGCGGCAGGTCCGAAAGCAGACGATGCCCGCATCGAGCGCATCGTGATTTCTCCAGGGCACGCGACATTGAAGCTCGGTCAGTCGCAGCCGCTGAAGGTCACCGCTTTCTTCAACAATGGCCGCCAGGAAGACGTGACCCGCTGGACGAAGTACACTTCAGGCAATCAGTCTGTGGCGACCGCGGACAGTGATGGCTTGGTGAAGATCACGGGGAGAGGGGAGGGGACCATCACCGCGTGGTACTTGAGCAAGCTAAGCATCGCCACGGTGACGGTGCCTTATGACCAGCCCGTTATTGCAGAAGCCTTCAAGGCTTTCCAACCGCGCAACTTCATAGATGAGCGCGTGAAGGAGAAGCTGGTGGAGTTGAACATTCCACCCTCCAGCCGCAGCAGGGATGAAGATTTCATCCGTCGCGCCTATCTGGATACCATTGGCGTGTTGCCGAGCCTGGAAGAAACCCGCGCCTTCCTGGCCAGCAAGGACGTGAACAAACGCGAGGCCGTTATCAATTCCCTCCTGACGCGGCCGGAGTTCGTGGACTACTGGACCTACAAGTGGAGCGATCTGCTGCTGGTGAATTCCGACAAGCTTCCGGTTCAGCCGATGTGGGCGTATTACCAATGGATCCGGCAGAACGTGGCCTCAAACACACCGTGGGATGTGATGGTGCGAACTCTCCTCACTTCCACGGGGAGCACGCTGGAGAATGGCGCGGGCAATTTCTTTGTCCTGCATGATGAACCGACCCGGCTGGCGGAAACCGTTTCCACAGCCTTCCTCGGCATGTCCATCGCGTGTGCGAAGTGCCACAACCATCCGATGGAGAAATGGACGAACGACCAATACTTCGCCTTCGCGAATCTGGTCTCCCGCGTCCGTGTGAAGAACGGCACCGTCAAGGACGAGCGTGTCATCTTCCATTCACCGGAAGGTGATCTGGTGCAGCCTCTCACCAACACCGCCAAACAGCCAACACCTCTGGATGGCAAGCCGATCAGCCTCACCTCTCCGGAGGATCGCCGGGTGGCCCTGGCCGACTGGCTGGTTTCGCCGGAGAATCCCTATTTCTCACGCGCCATCACCAACCGTGTTTGGAAGAACTTCTTCGGTGTGGCCTTGGTGGAATCGGTGGATGACCTCCGCATGACGAACCCTGCCAGCAACGAAAGGCTTTTGAATGAAGCTGCCCAGTTTCTCGGCAAGAATCGCTTTGATTTGCGCGCTCTCATGCGGGTCATCCTTCAGAGTGAGACCTATCAACGCAGCAGCGAAGCTCTGGCAGGCAACAAGGACGACACCCGTTTTTATGCCCGCTATTACCCGAAGCGGCTCATGGCGGAGGTCATGCTGGACGCAGTGAGTCAAGTCACGGCAGTACCGACGAGCTTCAACCGCGACGAACGGAATGCTAACAAAGGCGTCGGCGCTGCCTATCCCATGGGCTACCGCGCGATGCAGCTGCCGGACAGCAATACAATCTCGTATTTCCTCACCAGCTTTGGCCGGCCCGATCGCGAGCAAACGTGTGACTGCGAGCGCACCAATGAACCCAGCATGGCACAGGCGCTTCACATCGCGAATGGCAACACACTGAACGAAAAACTGGCTCAACCCAACAACCGTGTGCAGACACTGCTTGCCTCCGGGAAGGATGATGCCGCCATTGTGGAAGACGCCTATCTGACGGCACTGAGCCGGCGCCCGACCGACAAGGAAAAATCAAGCATCCTCGCGATGCTGGCAGGTTCTACGGATGCCGCGGTACGTCGGGCCACGCTGGAAGATGTGCTGTGGGGTCTCATGAGTTCCCAGGAGTTCATCTTCAATCATTGATCTGCAGCCCCAAGTCTTTCTCTCGTATGAAATGTTTTTCATCGTATTTGCCGGCTGCCAGCCTTCTCAGCATCACTTCCTTCCTGACCGCCGCTCCGGCGCCCGTGGATTATGCGGGGAAGATTGCGCCACTGTGGCAGGAGCATTGTGTGGATTGCCACGGGGCGGATGAGCCGGATGGCGATTTAAATATGGATAGCTTCACCGCCCTTATGAAAGGCGGGAAGACTGACAAGGCCATCATTCCAGGGAATGCCCAGGACTCGTTGCTTGTAAAATTCCTCGAAGGCCGTTCCGGCAAGGAAGGGAAGAACCAGTTCATGCCGCCCGGTAAAAAGGAACACCTGAAACCGGACGAGATCGCGATGATTCGTGCATGGATCGATGGAGGCGCCGTGGCTCCGCAGGCTGAGAAGAAACCCACGGATATTCTTCTCTCGCTACCGAAGATCAATCCGGCTAAGGCTCCACCCAAGGCTATTCAGTCTCTGGCTGCTTCGCCGGATGGCAAGCTCCTTGCCTCGGGCCAATTTAGCCGCGTCGAATTGTTGGATGCCGCCACGCGTAAGCCGGTTCGCACTTTGGAAGGCATTGCGGGCAAAGCCACGGTGATCGTATTTTCGCCGGATGGCGCCAGCCTTTTTGTGGCTGCCGGCGATTCCGGAATCAGCGGCGTTGCTTATCAGTTCAAAGTCGCGGACGGCTCATTAGTCCGGAAGTATGAAGGGCACACGGATGCTCTTTATGCCCTGGCTCTTTCGCCTGATGGCCGCACCCTGGTCACGGGAGGCTACGACCAGAAGATCCGGCTTTGGAGCATAACGACCGGGACCGAACTGCGCGTGCTCACGGGGCACAATGGTGGCGTCTTTGGCCTCGCTTTTCGTCCCGATGGCAAGGTGCTCGCCAGTACGAGCGCGGACCGCACGGTGAAACTTTGGGAAGTGGCCACGGGGAAGCGGCTCGACACCTTTTCTCAACCGCTCAAGGAGCAGAACGCGCTGGCCTTCTCTCCTGACGGAAAAACCGTGGCTTCTGCAGGCGCTGACAATCGCATCCGCGTTTGGAACGTCACCGAGAACGCTGTGGAGGGGACCAACAAACTGCTCTTCACACGTTTCGCTCACGAAGGCGCGGTGCTGAATCTCGCCTACTCTAAAGATGGCGCTTCCCTGGTCTCAACGGCTTCGGACAAATCCGCTAAAGTCTGGGATGCCGCTACCCTCACGGTGCGCCACTTGTTGGAAGCACAACCGGATTGGGCGCCTGCTTTGACATTGCTCACCGCCAATCAGGCTGTGCTGGGACGTCTCGACGGATCCCTGGCGATCTATGATGTTGCCACAGGCAAGCCTGTCTCACCACCGGCACCGAAGCCCGCGATGACTGCTGCTGCGGCTACTGCTACAGCTACCGGACAGCCAGCCATGCCTGCGTCTGCCAAGCCGAAAGCGGCGGTGAAGGTGGGTCCGCCGGAATTAATGCGCATCGCACCGCGTGGTGTGCAGAGCGGCACGGTCACCAAACTGCGTTTTGCCGGCAAGAATTTCTTCGACATCAAGTCGGTCAACTTTGGCACCCCTCTACTCAAGGGTGAGATCAAGCCTCTGAATAAAACGGGCGATGTGGTGGAGGTGACGGTTACGGCTGACGCCAAGCTGCCACGCTCCCAACAAGACGTGTGGATCACCACCGCGACGGGACAGTCGGCCAAATTGAAGATTGCGGTGGACAACCTCCCGCAGATCGAGTTTGCGAACGATCCAGCGACCCGGCCTGAACTTGCCTCTGCGCCGAAGCTGGCCATGCCCATTAATGTCTGGGGCACCCTAGCTGGCACCGGACAGCAAGACGATTTCATCTTTTCCGCCAAGCAGGGTGAAACCGTGGTCTTTGACATCGCTGCCAAGCGTCTTCTTTCCAAGGTCACCTCGCCGTGTTTGGAGATCTTCGGTGCGGATGACCGCATCCTCGCCAGCAACAGCGGACTCGACAGTGGCTCTGATCCGTTTCTCGCCTTCACAGCGCCTGCGGACGGTGAATACAAGGTGCGCGTGCGGGACATTACCTTGCAGGGTTCGGCAGAGCACTTCTACCGGCTCACCGCGGGCGTGCTGCCTTATGTCACGGGTTGGTGGCCTCTGAGTCTCCCGGCCAATCAGGAAGGGACGGTGCATCTTTCCGGGCCGAATCTGAAGTCCCACGAAATCAAAGTCACCGCCGGCGCCGATGGTGAGGTCGCCCTGCCCATGACATCGGAGGAATACCGCAGCCGCGTGAATCTGAAGGTCGACGCGAGCCGGCTTCCGGAAGTCGTGGAAGTGGAGAGTGGAGATGCGCTGGAGAAAGCCCAGGTCCTGGCATTGCCATCTTCCGTGAATGGCTTGTTCAAAGCCGCCGCTTCGCAGGCCAACACTTCTTCGGCGATAGCCCCGGATGTGGATTATTATGCGTTCGATTTTGAAAAGGGTCAGCAGACTGTTTTGGAAACGCGCGCGTCGATGATGGGTTCACCTGCCGATACGAAGATCGACATGCTCGATGCGAAAGGTCAGTCCGTCCCCATGATGCGGATGCAAGCCACCAAGGACTCCTCTATTACCCTCCGCAGTGAGGAAGCCGATGATGCAGCGATTCGTCTCTTCCGCTTCGATGAGATGGAACTGAATGATTACATGTACTTCAATGGCGAGATCCTGAAGATCTTCCGTCTGGCTCGTGGGCCGGATGCCGACATGGTGTATTTCGCGAATGGCAACAAGCGCCGCGCGTTCTTCCACACCAGCCCGGCTGGTCACGGCCTCGATGAAGCGTGTTATGTGGTGCGCCCCAAACGGGTTGATGAGGCCATTGTTCCAAACGGCCTGCCGGTCTTCACGCTGAACTATTCCAATGATGATGATGGCGAACGCAAGCTTGGCCGGGATAGCTATCTCGTTTTCACGGCTCCAGAGAAAGGCCGCTATTACGCGCGCGTGAGCGACACACGTGGCTGGAGTGGGGAGCGTTATGCTTACCGGCTGATCGCCCGGGCCCCCCAGCCCGACTTCAATGTCAACTTGACTGCCTCAAAGGTCTCCACTGGCATTGGTGCGGGCACCGGGGAGCAATTCGCGCTGATCGTGGATCGCATCGATGGCTTTGATGAAGACGTGCGTGTGGACATCACGAATACGCCAGCGGGAACGTTCGTGCCGAGCCCTATCACCATCCAGGCAGGCCATTTGGAAGCCAATGGCTCGATCTTCGTAAAGGCTGATGCCAAGCCGGGTCTCGTGGATTGGAGCAAGGTCCGCTTCACCGCCACTGCCAAAGTGAAGGGCCGCACGGTGACGAAGAACATCACGGCGTTCCCCTCTTTCATGGTGAAGGCCTCACCAAAGCAAATGCTTCATTTGGAGCCTGATGTCGGTGGCAAGCCCGTGGGCGATGGGAAGTCGTCTCCCGCGGAACCTTACGAAATTACAGTGGCCCCGGGGTCCACCACCATTGCCTGGATGCGTGCCGACCGGCGGGGCGATGACAATGGCTTCATCAATCTCGATCTGGAGAATCTTCCTGAGGGGATCATTCTCGATAACCTGGGCCTTAATGGGGCACAGATCCGGCCCAATGAGAGCGACCGGGAGATCCACATCTCATGCGCCAAGTGGGTGCCTGAGCAGGACTGCTGGGTGCATGGCCTGATCGGGAGTGCCCGCGCCTCCGGCACGAGAGATAATGGCCAAACCTCCATGCCTGTGCTTCTCAAAGTGCGTAAGCCGACTCCTCCCGTAGTCGCTAAATAGTCCAATCCGATTGCATCTCACAAGAAGGTGCGACTAACAAACGGGTGTAACCGGCCATTGTCTTGGTTACATCAAAAAGCAAGATATTGGCTTTCCGGCAGCAATGGAGGATTGCGGTCGCGAGAATCCGCTCAACTCCCTTATTGACTCCCCGTGGCCGATGCGCTGCAATCAGTTCTCAGTATGACCGTAAATTCGAACCACGCGGCTGGTGCGGAAACGCACATGGAAGAACTGGATCTCATTGTCCTGAACATGGACCTCCAAGCGGACGAGGAACGCGCGAAAAGTCTTCTCCGAAAACTTCACGGCGTGGAAGCGGCTCGCATCATTCAGGAGGGCGTGTGGATTCGTTACAATCCCGCCCAGCTTAAAAAAGAAAAGGTACTTAAAGTCCTCCAAGAGGCAGGCTTCAAAGCCAGTCTCTTTCAGGACTCTCTCAGTGGAGAGACCGGCGATGTCTCCCAAGCTTGAGGATTGGACCGGATCAAACGATCGTCAGCTGGCCCGCGCCAAGTCACTATTGTGGCTGGCGCAGGTTAGCGAATGTTCGTTAAGCAGGCTGTTAAGCGTCTGGAGATTGAATGGCTTCACAAGGTGGTGCTGATAACCGGCGCCACGACTGCGAAGTTTATCTGTCTCCGTGCCGAAGCCGCTCATGGCAATGGTGCAAACTGAGGTGGGTAGATGTGCCTGCTCCAGTAGAGCCCAGCCATCGCCATCAGGCAGGCCGATGTCTGACAAGAGCACGTCATAGCTGTCATATTCCAATCCACGCAAAGCCTCTTCCACGGAGGCGGCAGCGGCCACTTTATGGCCTTGCTTTTCCAAATAACGGCGCAGTTGTCTGGAAGTGTCACGATCGTCTTCTACTACAAAAATTCTGAGGTGCGGCGCTTCACCAAGGGGGGTATTCTCGGTCATGCTGAGGATTCGATTTCGCAATCCAGCTTGGCCTTAGTGATTGTTAGGTTTTTGCGATTGAGTCTCGTGTAATTTAATTAAGATATATTGAGTAATATCCGGTGCTATCACGCTTGCACTACGCGGATAGGCGTCAATCACTTGGGCGGCGCCTTGCACCCGGTTATGCCGCTCGAGCGGGCAGTGTCACACTGAAGGCTGAACCCTCACCCTGCTCGGATTTTCGGGCAGTCAATTCACCGCCATGGCCCTCCACGATAGCCTTGGCAATGGCCAGACTCAGGCCCAGTCCTCTGCGTCCACCGCGAACGGCGGGAGAGGATTGTTGACCGAAGGGCTGAAAAATCCCATCGCTCTGCTCCGGGTCGATACCCGGGCCATCGTCGGAAACGGTAATCTGACAAGTGCCGTCATTTACCTTTGACTCCACATACACGGAACTGCCTTCAGGACCAAATTTAGCGGCGTTTTCCAGGAGTGCGGTGAACACCTGTTTCAAGCGGAAAAGGTCTCCGTCCACGGATACGTCCGCGCGCGTGAAGGCCAGTTTCACTTTTTGACCTTTCCGGGAAAAATCTTCCGCGCACTCCGTCACGGCCTGGCGCACTGCTTCATGGGGATCGAGTTGTTTCGTCGTTAATGTGAACCTTCCCACATGGATAAGCAGACTATCCAGGAGTTTGCCAATGATTGATGCTTCCTGTCGCACATGGCGCTCAATCATCCTAACCGTTTCCTGCATTTCCGGCGGCAGGGTTTTGTCTTCTAACAAGGATTGGGCGGCAATCAGAACAGGGGTAAGTGGCGTTCTAAGTTCATGCGCGAGCAGCGCAATAATGCGATCCTTCGCCTCACTGGTCTCTTCAGACAACGTTGAAAAGCCCGGGAGATCCCAACTCATCACGCCCGCCGGTGTAGGGTGCGAGTTTGGAGACGATGCCAAGATAGTGGGGTTGTTGGCTTCGGCTTGGGGGTTCATCGGACAGATTACATAACGTGCTTGTTTAGGTATCGCTCCCCGTGACGGCGTTGGCTGCCCTTACATGGGTCTGCTGTACAAGCCGCACGTCCAACAAACTGGTATTTTATGCACAGCTCATGAAATCCCTGCGCCGCGCTTATACCGTAGCCAATTCCGGCTGCGTCGCCTCTGCGATACGTAGCCATTCGCGTGCCAGCCGTGCCATCATCGAGGTGGACGGCAAAGCAAGTTTCTTCATCACATGACAGCGATGAGTGTCCACCGTCTTGACACTGAGTTTCAGATGCTCGGCAATCTCTGCGCGTTTCATGCCTTTGCCCATGCAGACAAAGATGTCCCGCTCGCGACAAGTCAGGGATTGCAGAAGCGCCATAGGGGAGTCGCCCGGCTTTCCGAGCAAGTTCACCAGGTTTTCTTCACGGAGCGGTGGGCTCATGTGCTGCTTTCCTTTTTTGAGCCGTTGCAACGCTGTCGCCAGTTCCGTCAGTTGATCATCTTTCCTGAGATAACCGCTGGCTCCCGCCCGCATGGCTCTCGCTGCCATCATAGGGTCGTCATACATGGAGAGGATCAACACATGAGTCTCATGGTTCTCTCCCATCATGGTCTCAGTGAGTTCAATGCCGTCGCCATCAGGAAGGCTGACATCCATCACGACAATGTCCGGCTTTAGCTCCCGAAAGAGCCCCAGCGCAGTCTCCGCACTATAAGCTTCTCCGCAAACGTCCAGGTTCGGCAGCCGGCGAATGATCGCGCTGACTCCCATGCAGAACGTGGGATGGTCATCAACGACCAGCACATGAGTATTAATAATGTCGGGAGACAGCGGGGAATCGTCCACAGAGTGAGGCGCCAGGGGTTGAAGCATGCGTGTTTCCATCGCGGTTACGACTCATGATGTTCTTAACCAATGTGTGCCCGACCGAGGTATCAGGGGCCGTCGGCCATGGCAGCTTCTCTTTTGGCCTGTGACTTGCCTTCCAGCGAATGCCATTGCTTGGCCAGTTTCACCAGATCGCTTCCGGTCTCGAGGCACAACTTGGTCTTCATGTGCGCGCGGTGAGATTCCACGGTCTTCACACTCACACGCAAAACTTCGGCCACCTGCCGCGTTCCCAAGCCCCGGCCCAGCCATTGGAAGACTTCCATCTCACGGTCGGTGAGGTTTTCGAGACCCGCAGGGCCTTCCGTGGGTTCCGGTGCGTGAATGGCGCGGCGAATCAATTGATTCAGGAACCGGCGGCTCACGTAAAAATCGTCCGCTGCAGTGGTCCGGAGCGCCTCCACCAGATGTGTAACCGCGTGATCCTTGCGCAAGTAGCCTTTCGCACCGGCGCGCAATGATCGCAGCCCGTAGATCGTTTCATCATGCATGGATAAGACGAGGATGGACACGTCGCCCTGCTCGGCTTTCATCATCTTGATGATTTCAATTCCATTGGTGCCCGGCAGGCTGATATCCAGCAGCACGACGTCAGGCCGCAGACTTCGGAACGCCTGTAATGCTGCTGCGCCGTCGGAAGCTTCCCCGCAAACCTCGATATCGGGATGCAGATTGATGATCTCCCGGACTCCAAAACGAAATGCGGGGTGATCATCCACCAGGAGGACTCTGATGGTTTCGGTATTGGAGCCTACGGGTAACTGGGGATGACCGTTAGTCTGTGGCACATTAAAGAATCGCGATCGACCCGTGAATTGGCCCTATGTAACAACAAATTTTTCTTATCTCAGATTATTTGCCATGGCATCCGCCAGTCTCGCCAGCAGGCGGCTCTCTGCCGCTGCAAGAGCCTCATAACCATCTTTTTCCAGAGGCTCCGTTCCGGACCACGTCTGCGTCTTTACCAGTGTCCGCTCAGGGAGCGAGTAGACGGTCCAGCCCGCCTCCAGCACAGCGTCGCCTTCGTTATTGCCGTGGAATTTGCGGATATCCACGGTCATCTCATAGCGCAGCCCTGCATCGGTTTGCCATGGGTAGCTCCGCACACTCCCTGAGTTAAGCCCACGGCCAAGATTTACTGCCAGCACACGGGAAATGTCCTCCGCCAAGTCTCCACCCCACACATGCGATTCGGCGATGAGCAGCTTTTGACCGCCTTCCATCATGACCAGATTCTTCCGGTCAAGGTAGCTGGCCAGATTGACTGGACCCACACCGATGCCGATGCCGCCCTGCCGATTAGGTGCGGCCCCTTCTGCGCTCAACACATAAAAGGACGTCGGCGTTTTGCAGCCTGCACCCACAGCGAACAGCATCAGGGCAAACAACAGGTTCAAGGAAAAGTGCATAGGTGAGTCTGAGTCAGTGTAAAACAAAATAGGTGGACTGGCTTTACGAAAACGAAGCACCTCAACGTATCAGTTCTTCCTCGCTTTTGGGATCGGGTTGCCTTTGCTTTCCTTGCCAAAGATGAGCGAGTTCGGTTTGTCGGCGACATTATCGGAAAGCACCTTGAAGGAGCGGATGGCCGCACGAAGTTCATCCAGCGTCCGCCGGAGGTCACCTTGCATCGAGCCTGTGGGGCCGAAGCTGGCCACTGAGGTGCGCATGGCGCGCAGGGTTTCATTGATCTCCGCAGTCATCGCCTGCGTCTCAGGGCTATCGAGGATCTGTTGCGCCTCGGCCACCACGCCTTGTGCTTCCGTGATGGTCTTGGTCATCGCATCTGCGGTCGCTCCAAATTTCTGTAGCGTCTCCTCAATCGGCATGTTCTCGATCTTGGCGAGGATGGCGTTCACCTTGGCTTCGAGCTGCGCCAGACCTGCCGAGCGCGTAGGCAGTACATCATGCTCACCGATTTGGGTAATCTCCGCAGGCGGCACGTCTTTGGCGTAGTCGAGGTCGATGAACAATGCTCCCGTCAGGAGAGAGCCCGAGCCTAAACTGGCACGCAGGCCACGCGCCACGGCATCCCGCATGATCACTTCCTTGGTGCGGTCGTCATCCGGTCCATTGCGGAAGGCATTCGCATCTACCTCGATCATCACCGGCACGCGATCATCTCCTGGGGGAGCGTATGTCAGGGCCACATCCACGACACTACCGATAGGGATGCCGCGATACTCCACGGGCGCATCCTTTTTCAGCCCCCTTATCGACTGCTGGAACATCAGCAGATAGCGCGCATCCGGACGAAAGGAGGCATCATGGGTGGAGGCCTCATCTGGATATAGTTTATACACCGCGTCGTTTCGGGCGGGTGGCCCTGCTACCTTGTCAGGAGGCACCGCGAAGGAAGCACCTCCGGCCAGCATGGCCGTCAGGGACGGCGTGCGAATGCGAAATCCATCCGCGCCCGCCCCGATATCAATGCCGCTGTGATTCCAGAAGGTGGTGTTCTCCGTCACCAGCTCCTGATACTGCTGCTGAATGAAGATCTGAAATCTCGTCAATTTATCCTTTAGGTCGAACTCGCGAGAGTCCACCCGGCCGACCTCAAATCCTTTGAAATAGATCGGAGATCCGATGGCTAATGACCCAGCATTGTCTGCCGTCAGCGTCAGCCGCAGGCCTGGCACGCTGGATTTTGTCACCGGCGGCACTTCCAGCCCGTTAAAATGGTGGATATCCTCCCGCCCATCTCCGGGATCCATCTCGACATACGAGCCGCTGATGAGCGTGTTCAATCCAGACACCGTGGAACCGGAGACACGTGGTCGCACCACCCAGAAACGAGTGCCCTCCCTCAATAGATGTTCAGAGCCGGGATCGATCCGCAACCCCACCACGACAGTGAGCAAATCCGGAGACAGCGACACAGTCTCCACTACACCCAGGCGCACGGAGCGGCAGCGCACTTCGGTCTTACCGCTTTCGATGCTGTCTGCTGTTTCAAACCGCACATACACCAGCGGCCCCTGACCGGCATAGTGTTTCCAAAGCAGCCATGCGGCAAGTCCCAGTGCCACCAACGGCACCACCCACACCGCGCTCCAGCGCCGGCTTCGCCGGATGACCGCACGCGGTTCTACAGGCGGCTTGTCCGTTGGTTTGCCGGTGGCAGGTTGGTTATCAGGGACGGGATCACTCATGAGCTGGCATCGGAACTCCATCCCGCTCGAGGCGGTGGCGGTCCCAGATCAGACGGGGGTCAAAGGAAAGCGCGGCAAACATCGTCAGGATCACGACTCCCGCAAAGGAAAGTGCGGCTGGTCCAGGGTGAATGCTCATGAGCGCGCCAAACTGCACGAGACACACAAGGATAGCCACCACGAAGACGTCCACCATGGACCAGCGCCCCAGCAGTTCTGTCATGTAATACATCCAGGACAGCGTTTTCATGGAAGTCTTTGCCTTCCCTTTCGCCGCCATACAGAGCCAGACCAGCGAGATCACTTTCAGGATGGGAATGAGCACACTAGCCGTGAAAATGACAATGGCCACCGGGTACGCCTGCATCTGCCAGAACGCCACGACACCGGAAAGGATGGTGTTCGTCTGCGGTCCCTGAATGCCATCTACTGTCATAATGGGCATCGTGTTTGCGGGGATGTACAAAACACCCGCCGCGAAAAGCAAAGCCCAGGTACGCTGCAGACTGTTCGGTTTCCGCAGATGCAATGCCGAGCCACAGCGTGGGCAGAACCCCTCCTGCACGGGACTGACTTTTTGGCAGGAGTGGCACGAAGCTATACCCAAGGATGCCGCGGTGGGCACGAGTTCGGGTGAGGTAGCTGGAGCGGGGGAGTCCATGCGAGCTAGACTGGCTGATGTTCACCACGATGTCCGGTATGAGGCACCTCAGGTGGTGGCTCTGCCTCCGGATGTTCCTGATGGGCCACTTCCAGCCGGTCCCACAGTTCCAGACGATCGATGCCTCCCACGGCCGCCGCGGTGCAAAAGACGAGGCCGGTCAGTGCCCACATGCCTATGCCAAACTCCATATCCGCCATGTGAGCCAGTTTGAGGAGGCTGACGACCAGCCCCAGAAGGAAGACTTCCAGCATGCTCCATGGCTCGATCCGCTGATACAACCAAGCCACCCACAATGACCCTGGTAAAGCTACGCCATGTCTCAGTGGCGCTGCCAGATAGAGCAGTCCCCCGATCAATACTGCCGGGGCCACAATGGTGAAAAACACGATTGAGATCGCCAGCAGAAAATTCCCCGCTAAGGCCATCTTCTCCACCGCATCCAGCAGCGTCAGTTGCGTGCGCATACTACCGGATGTCAGAGTCAGCATGGGAAAGACATGCGCCAGCACCATGAAAATGATACCCGCAGAGGAGAAGCTCGTCGCATGGGCCAGAGACTTTGGACGGTTGCGGTAGAGCCGCTCACCGCATTCACAGCAATAGGCAGCTTCTCCATCCCGCAACCTCGGAGACTCCTGCAAGGCATCGCACAGATGGCAGGCCACCTTCATGTGACCTTCCTGAACCTGAGGCCAGGACAGCAAAGGGTGGTGGCGTTTCATGGAGGGGCAGAATTCCGACAATTCGTTCCGAAAGGGAATAAGGGAGCTTACTAAAAGATGGAGTTAAAACAATGACGAGCCGTTCTGGCTGGCAAGGGAGAGGACAACGACAGGCCTATGGCACCAGCCTGTGTTCATCGCGCCATTAATCGCTCTCTTTGCGACTATTGGTCGTATTTAGGCCTTAGACTCCCGTCGGGCGTGCTCGTTTATACCCTCATCTCTCCGCGCCTTCGCGTCTTCGCGGTGAAATCCCGCATTATAGTCCGACAGATCATCTTCACCCTTTGATCTGCGCCAGCGTCGCCTTGCCCCGCGCCTTCGACTCAGGATCATCTTTCTCCTTCGAGGGCATGGCCAGTCCCTTCTCGATTTCTTTCTTCGCTTCGCTGCCGCGCCCCATTTGGGCATAGGTCCGGCCGAGTTCGATGTAATGGATCAGTCGGTTGCTATTCAGCGAGATCGCCTTTTCAAAACACTGCACAGCTTCCTCGTTGGATGCCTCCGGCAGTCCGCCATAGATCACTTTGACGATGCCACGGGTCAGCGTGCCGACTTGTGCGAGCGCCTGATGCCACCTGCCCAGCATGTGCCAGGCATAGTCATTTTGAGGGTTCAGTTTCACGGCCTTCTTTGCGGCAGTCTCGATTTGGCGGGAGGCTTCCACGCTCTCCCTTGCACCCACCAGGGGTGTGAGTTTGCCCCAGCAGATCGCCAGCGCGAGATGGGAATCACATTCGTTCGGCGCCAGCTTCACGGCCCGCTCTGCATAAGTGAGGGCCTTCCGCCCGGAGGCGATCTGCGATGCTTTGTCCGGCATGTCGGACATACGGTAGACGTACTGCCGCGCGATCTTGACCAACAATGAGGCGTTCTGAGGCTGAGCTTGTTCGGCCGGGAGATAATACTTCAGCGCCTCTTCTGCATCATAGCTGGCGTCATACTTATCCCCCTGCTGGATGAGTTCTTCAGGCGTTGCCGCCCAACCGGTGACCGCGACAGTCAGAGCCAGGAAGAGAGCAGTTGCGGCTGCCGTGGCCGTTGAGGTCTTATGCGTGTTCATGATGCGATAGCTTTGTTAAGGTTTTAGGAATCGATAGTGAGAAACGATCCATTCCTGGCCATCGTGATATCCCCAGAGTTCGGCACAAGCCAGGAAAAACAGGCGCCACCAGGCCCACCATTTGCGGGCTTCGGCGGCTCCGTAAGTCTCCAAAAAGAGCGGCATGATCTCTGCCTTGTGCCGGTCCATATTTTGCAGCCATGCCTCGGAGGTCCGGCTGTAGTGGGTGCCGTCCACCACCCAGTCCTTTTCCAGTTTTAGATCGTTTTGGAAATGGCCCAGCAGTTCATGCGCGGGCATTTGGCCTCCCGTGAAGAAGTACTTCGCCATCCAATCGCCGTCATTCCGCACTTCATAATGATAAGCGCAGTCGCGATGCGTGAAGATGTGCACAAAGAGCTTTCCGCCCGGCTTCAGCCATCCTGAAATGCGGCGCAGCAGTTCCTCATAGTTCTTCATGTGCTCGAACATTTCCACGCTGACGACCCGATCAAACATGCCGGCGCCTTCACCCGCATAGTCAATCATGTTCGCGGTGCGGATGGTCAGGTTCTTGAGTCCGCGCTTCGCTGCTTCGGCATCAATATAGAGCTTCTGCGTGCGCGAATTGGAAACAGACGTGATCCGCGCCTTTGGGTAATGCTCCGCCATCCAAAGCGAGAGCGAGCCCCAGCCACAGCCGAGTTCGAGGATGTTCATGCCATCGGTCAGTTCCGCTCGCTCGCAGGACATCTTCAGCATGATGGCTTCGGACTCGTCAAAGGTAGTGTCAGCCTTTGGCCAGAATCCGGAACTGTATTTAAGATGTTTACCCAGCACGAGTTGGTAGAAGCGGGTAGGCACCTCATAGTGCTGCTCGTTCGCTTCGGCTGTGGCGATGGCTATCGGGCTTTTGCGCAAGCCTTCGGCGTGGGCCAACAGTGCTTCCAATCGTCCTTCGGCGTTGGGTTTGCGATATTCACGCAGGGTTTCCGCCAGTCTGCGGCGAATGCCGAAGCGCAACACGGGGTCGGGCAGAATGTCTTTGGCCAGGATGGAATCGATGACGCTCATGGGGTACAGATTTTGAATGATGATGTCAGGACGATTTGGCGGGCAGGGGAATGAATGCGCTCGTGGTGCGCTGGTATTCGCGATAGGCTTCGCCTTTGCTCTTCACAGAGCACTCTTCGGTCAGCGGGATGCCCGTGACACGCAGCAGCAGATAAGTAATTCCGGCTGGTGCAAACACCGTCACCCAACCCCATGGCGAGCCGCAGGCAAAGAGCCAGAATCCTACCCAGGTCACCGACTCAAAAAAGTAGTTGGGATGCCGCGACCACTTCCAGAGTCCCGTGCGGCAGATTTTCCCCTTGTTGGCAGGGTTGCGCTTGAAGGCGGCGGCCTGTGCATCCGCCAATCCCTCACCGGCCACGCCTATCAAACACACCACAACGCCGAACCACTCCACCACGGAAAGCCCTTGCGTGCTGGGATTGACGATGGCCGCCAGAAACGGTCCGGACATCAGAATCATGGAGATACCCTGCATCTGATAGAACCAGAAAAACTCCGTGGCTTCCTTTCCGTGCCATCGCTTCTGCAGCACCTCGTAGCGGGGATCCACGTGAGGGTGATGTTTGATAATTCGGACCAGCAAGTGCGTCCCTAAGCGCAGGCTCCACAGCGCTGCCAATCCTGCCACAACCCAGGCCCTGTGCGTGATCGTGCTCACACCCGCCAGATACAAGCCGACAATCACGAGTAGACTGTAAGTCCACACCACATCCACGATGCTGTAGTTGCGGATTCGTTGTGCCATCACCCATGCCACCGCAAACAGCACAATGATGGGTGCTACCACCGCACCCAAAAGCCAAGTCCATGTCATCATTCCGTTCATAGTGATTGTTCCATTCAAGCTCGCCGCAGGAGCACGTCCTCCACCTTGCCATCCGCGGGCACCTTAAAGAGTTGGATCAAGGCATAGACGGCCATGGCAATATTCCCGAGCAACAGGATTGCCACCAACCAGCCAATGCGCCCAAGCCAGGAGCGCTCTTTATATGCCACCCAGAGGTAAAAGGTCAGGAAGCCCCAGTAGGCATCGGCCAGTGTCGCTAGGAACCAGGGGTGCATCGCTATAGTTCGCGGCGTGTCCCACAGGGCGACCTCACTGGACGCCCAGCCGGTTACGCCGATCATGGTCACAAGGACCACGAGAAAAAATCCGCGCAAAAGGAGAATCATAAAAATAAGCTTCGTGTCTTGTTGCCAACCGTTCGCCGGATCACACCATGCCGGGCCGCACGAGGCTCGCATTGTTCGGACGGGTGTAGACTTCCTGCACCACGGAGATGTTTTTCATGCGGAAAGCAGATTCACAGTATTTGAGATAGAAGTTCCACTTCCGCACAAAGCGTTCATCGAAGCCCAATGCCTTCACCTCCTGAAGCTTCGCATTGAAGCGATCATGCCAGAGTTTCAGGGTGCGGGCATAGGAGTCGCCCAGATCTTCCAGTCCGTGGAGGTAGAGATCACTGGTGCGATTGATCGCCTGGTTCACTCGTCCCACGCTCATCAACAGAGAACCAGGGAAGATGTGTTTCTGAATCCAGTCCACGCCTTTGCGCAAAGTCTTGAATCCGCAGTCCGGGGTGGTGATCACTTGGAATGCCAGCAGTCCTTCCGGCTTCAGAACTTCGGCGCATTTCGCGAAGAACGTTTCCACGTATTGATCGCCCACCGCTTCCAGCATTTCGATCGATGCGATCTTGTCGAACTGGCCGGTGATGTGCCGGTAATCCTGCAGCCGGATTTCCACCTTCTCACTCAGACCTTCCCGCTTCATCCGTTCCACGGCATAGCGGTGTTGCTCTTGTGAAATGGTGACAGCGGTCACCCTGCATCCGTAGTTCCGCACGGCGTGCGAACTGAAGCCACCCCAACCGCAGCCGATCTCCAGGACATGGTCACCGGGTTGCAACCGTAGCTTTTGGCAGAGCGCTTCATATTTCGCGGCTTGGGCTTCCTCCAATTTTTGCTCGGGGTGCTCAAACTTTGCGGCGGAATACGTCATGGTGCCGTCCAGCCACAAGCTGTAGAACTCATTTCCCAGATCGTAATGCTCCGCGATGTTCCGGCGGCTGATGTCCACACTGTTCGGTCTGAGCCAGTGCAGCACACGGTTGTAGCCGCGCAGGAGATTAACAAAGGCCAATTCACCGCTGGAGGCCGCGTGGCCTTGGGTTCTGGCGATGTTTAGGATGAACCAGTCGATCACGGCCGCGATGTCATCTGTCTCCCAATCACCTTCGACGTAGGCTTCGCCGAAGCCAACGTTGCCAAAGAAAGCGCAGCGTTTGAAAAAGTTCCAGCGGGTCACCCGCATCTCTGCGGTCACGGGGGCGCCTTCCTGGCCCAACAACCGCACACGGCCATCCGGCAATCTCATCCGCAAGCCGCCATGGTGGAAGCCGCTCAAGCTGCGCATCACCATCCATTCATACAGGCCACTTCTTGCCCCGGGCGCGGTGGTTTCCTCAGGGCTGGCTGTCTCCAGTGTCAGGGTCGTATCCATGGGATCGTTATTCAGGTGTGACTAATGAGCTGTGGGGACGCATCACGCCCCGTTGCAATTCCGGGCGGTCCGCCTTGCGATGAAAGGGAACGCGTTTAATCCACAGTAGCAGCGCATGCCAGTGGATTAGGAAGATGACTCTCAGCGTTAGCAGTGGGTATTTCACCGCGCAGGCCAGCAGGGCGCCATCGGTCAGTGGGCGGCGCTTGCCGGTGAGAGTGCTCAGGAGCACGCGGCCTTCGGCGTCGCGGTCATCAATGTGAATCTCCAAAGACTCTCCCGGTACTCTTAGTTTGAAGTCAAAGCACATCTCCAATTCCGAAAAGGGTGACACATAAAACAGCTTGGGAGTGATCAAACGAAAGCGGCCTTGATCTTCAGCCTGCTTTTCCCAGTCATGCAGCACATACGGCTTCTGCTCGTGATAGGTATTAGTCACTTCCGCCACGGCATGAAGCGCGCGGCCTGATGCATCGAAAGTGTAATAAAAGCACACGGGGTTGAAGATATAACCCAGCACCCGGGGAAAGGTCAGCAGCTTCACTTTGGCAATCGCCTTGGTATCGAGCCCACATTCATTCAGATACTTCAACAGGCAGGCCTTCATGTCACCGCCGCCGTTGTCCATGTGGTCACGGTCATACACGGAGAAGAATGCCGGCTTGTTTTTGCCCAGCATCTTAAGCCGTCTCGCCGTATCATCCAGTTCATCCAGGTCCAGCCACAAATAGAAGACATTGTAGCGGAACTTATGCTGCTTGGGCCTGAGCCGGTGATGCATCACCGTGCATTCATAGATGGCGGAGGAGTCCTGCATCACCACGGTTCTCCTCCCATCAGATCGCGGCATAAACTCACGGAGGAAGCAAAGGCATCCTCGTGAAAACCATAGCGGAAGTAGCTCCCGCAAAAATACGTCGTCTGATCCCGCGATATCCGGTTCAGCTTTGGCAAATCTTCCTGCGCATTGATCGCGCTCAGGTCAAAGAGCGGATGCTCATAGGCAATGGTTCGCAAAACCTTGTCCTTGGCGATCGCCTCCTCGCCGTTAACTGACACAAAGTAGTTGGTCCGCTCAGACACGCCTTGCAGGCTGTTCATCCAGTAATGCGTGCTCGGCTCGATGCCGCCTTCAGCTTTCTGCGCGATCCGGTAGTTCCATGAGGCCCAGCACCGTTTTGTTTTGGGCATCACGGTCTCGTCAGTATGCACCGTCGCGACGTTGGGCTGATACTTGAAGCACTTCAGGAGCGTTCTTTCAGTATCAGTCGGGTCTGCCAGCATGTTCAGGGATTGATCGGCGTGACTGGCCAGGATGACCTTATCGAATTTCTCGACGCCTCCGTTAGCCGTAAACACCTTGACGCCGCCTTCCGCTCTTTCGACCCGTTGCACTGGCGAATTGGTACGCACCCGCTCGCGAAAAGGCGCCGTCAGCTTTTGGACATACGTCCGCGCGCCATTCTTGACCGTCCGCCACGGATGCTGCGTGTGCAGCCCCAGAAATCCGTGGTTATGCCAGAAGCGCATCAAGGTCACGGCAGGAAAACGGAGCATCAGTTCCGGTGGAGTGGACCACACTGCTGATCCCATAGGTATAATGAAAAGATTGAGGAAGTCGTCCCCGTAGCCTCGCGCCTTCACGTACTCACCCAGGCTCATGGTGGCGTAGCGCGGATCCTCCAGAGCCTTGACCGCTTCTTCGTTGAAGCGGTTGATCTTCATGAGGAATTTCCAGAAGCGCGGGCTGAGCAGATTTTTCCGTTGGCCGAAGAGGAGGGCGGCGCTGCTTCCATTGTATTCATATCCCGTCGGCTCATGGCTCACGGAGAAAGACATGGACGTGGCTTTGGTCACCACTTCCAGCTCCTGGAACAGGCGAGTCAGCAGGGGATAGGTGACATGATTGAAGACCATGAAGCCGGTATCGACCGGCAGTTCTTCCTGCCCTTCCCGCACGGTGACCGTGTTGGTGTGGCCGCCCGCATAGGAGTTCTGCTCAAAGACGGTGATGTCATAATGCCGGTGCAGAAAATGCGCGCAGCCCAGCCCGGCAATGCCAGATCCTACGATAGCGATGCGCGGTGTCTTCATGCGCTCTCCGGCCCCCGCACGTTTCCTCGCTTCGCAGCTTCGTCATACACGGATGCTGGAACACGGTTCAGATCCCAAATGATCCCCAAGCCGGACAACGCTTTCAGACAGTAGTAGGAGACATCGATCTCCCACCAGTAGAATCCCTGCCGGGCCGCATGGGCATAGCGGTGGTGATTGTTGTGCCAGCCTTCACCCAGGGTCAGAAGCGCCAGTGCGAGACTGTTGCGGCTTTCATCGCCCGTCTCGAAGCGCTTGGTGCCATGCACATGAGCCAGTGAGTTCACGAACAGCGTGGCATGCAAGAGCACAACGGTGCTGATGAAAAACCCCCAGACAAAAAGCTGTCCTGTCGTCACCCCCAGTTGAGGCGCCCATTGTTCCAGCATCCATCCCGCCACCAGCAGCACGGCTCCGAACGCAGCCGGCGCGACAAAGTCGAAGCGATTTAGAAAAACCAATTCGGGAAACTTCGCCAGATCCTTCACTTTGCTGTAGTCCGTGGGGAAGTTTCGTTTGCTGGTGATCCAGCCAATATGTGACCACAAGAAGCCGCTCACGCCGGGCGAGTGGATGTCTTCCTCCTGATCGGAATGCCGGTGATGATGCCGGTGAACCGAAGCCCACCACAGCGGGCCGCGTTGCATGGAGCTATTCCCCAAAAGCGCGAAAAGGAACTGTGCCGCCCGGCTTGTCCGGAAAGCTCGATGGGAAAAGTAGCGATGATAAAAGGCCGTGATGGCAAACATCCGCACCGCATAGAGCGCCGCCGCCGCGATGACTGCCGTCCAGCTCCAGCCGACCCAGAAAACGGCCAGGCAGCCAGCGTGCAAAAAGATGAAAGGCAGGCAGCGCTGCCAGTCCACCTTGTCCGGCATCTGCCGCAACGCCTCCACTCCTTCAGGATGATGGTCCGCATCGAACCATTGCCGCAATTTTACGCCGAGGGACGTCTTGCCACCTTCGTGGTCGCTTGGGTTGTATCCTTTATTTCCGGTCACTACTCCCATTGCGGACTGCAGGCTGAAGTGGATTCATCAATTTTCCCAGACTTACACCATTCCCACTAGGCTTTTCGCGTAATTGGCTCAAGCCCAAACCCTGCGCTTGTGTTTGCCGGGCGGCTGGATAATTCATGACCTCGCCGTTTATCTCATGCCCGCCAATCCGCTTTTCACCGCCTATCCCCTTCAGGACTACAAGATCCGGGAAACCGAAATCACGTCGGCTCTCCAGACGGCGCTTCAGGGCGGGTATTACATCCTGGGCGGCGAGGTCGGCGGTTTCGAAAAGGAATTCGCCGCTTGGTGTGGGGCGGAGCACGGCATTGGTGTCGCGAATGGCACGGATGCCATCGAACTCCTCCTGCGCGGCTTGGGCGTCGGCCCTGGCGATGCCGTCGCGGTCCCTTCCCACACAGCCGTCGCGAGTGTCTCCGCCATCACCCGTGCGGGGGCGATGCCGGTTTACCTCGATATCGATCCGGCGACCTGCACCATCTGCCCCGCGAGCTTGGAAGCCGCCTGGGCCTTGCCAGTCGGCCCGCTCATCAAGGCGGTGCTGGCCGTGCATCTTTATGGGCATCCCTGTGACATGGACGGCCTCAGCGCCATCTGCCGGGATCGCGGCATCGCCCTTCTCGAAGATTGCGCACAGGCCCATGGGGCGGCTTATCATGGCAAAAGGGTTGGCGGTCTGGCCCAGGGCGCGGCCTTCAGCTTTTATCCGACTAAAAACCTTGGAGCCATCGGCGACGGTGGCGCCATCACCACGAATGACAGTGCCCTCGCGGAGCGCATCCGCGAGCTGCGCCAATACGGCTGGCGGGAACGCTACATCAGCGCCATCGAAGGGGTTAACAGCCGTCTGGATGAACTGCAAGCCGCCATCCTGCGGGTGAAACTGCGCAGTCTGGATGAAATGCAGCAGTCGCGCGGTCGTTTGGCGGCCCGACTTACCTCAGCGCTGTCTGGCTTGCCTGAGGTTCAGGTGCCCACCGTGGCGGAGAATTGCGTTCATGCTTATCATCTTTATGTCATCCGCACGAAGGCCGAGCGGCGGGATGCCCTGCTGAATCATCTCATCGCCGGCGGCGTGCCGGCGGCGCTCCATTATCCCGCGGCGGTGCACCAGCAGCCCGGCTATGCGCGGTATGCCGATCACTCGCCTCCCCTGACCCAGACGGAGGCGCTCATTCCCGAGATTCTCAGTTTGCCTTTGCATCCGCATCTTTCCGACGCGGCGATAGATTATACGGTGGAGGCGGTCAGAGCCTTTTTCGATAACCCGCCTGCTTCTTCGGACTGATGAGCGCAAATACGATGAGTCAGCATGAGTTCGAGACCATGCGGAAGGTCGAGGACTCGTTCTGGTGGTATCAGGTGCTTCGCCAGGCGGTCGCCAGTGAATTGAAGGATCGGCAGAAGCTGCCGGATGGCAGCCGCATTCTCGATGCCGGATGCGGGACTGGCGGCATGATGGATGCCCTCCGGAAGACCAATCCTCTCTGGAAGCTCACGGGACTGGATATTTCTGAAGACGCGCTGAAGCACACGAGAGGCCGGGGCTTTGAGCACTTGCACCAGGGCAGTCTGGATGCGCTGCCCTTTCCGGAGGGCAGCTTTGATGCGGTAGTGAGCCTGGATGTGATGAGCAATGTGGGTGTCAATGTGACCGAAGCCGTGCTTCAGTTGCGGCGGGTGCTCCGACCGGGCGGCATCCTTGTGCTCAACCTGCCTGCGTATGAAGCCCTGCGAGGCGAGCACGATGCGGCTGTGAAAACTGGTCGTCGCTTTGAACCGGAGCAGTTGAAAAGACTTCTGGAGGCCAGCGGCCTGCGGGTCTTTCGGCTCCACTGCTGGAATGCCTGGCTGTTTCCACCCATCCTCGCCTGGCGCAGGCTTTCCCGGTTTGTAGGAGCCGGAAAAGGGGAGGAAAAAATGAAGTCGGATCTGCACTCGACACCGCCAACCTTTCTCAACAAGTTACTTGGCACCGTCGGTCAGTTGGATATGGCTCTATGCCGCACGGTCGGATCACCGGTGGGCACTTCAGTTCTTGCTGTAGCCGTTCGTCCAGAAATTGCTTCGACTTCTCCCCATCATTCATGAGTTCCCCGGAAGGCCCGATCCGCGTTTCATTCGTCATCCCTCTCTATTTCACAGGGGAAGGTGTGGCCAAGCTGCTGGAGGCTTTCCGCACGCAGCCCATGCCGGGGCCGAGTGAGTTGATTTTGGTGAATGACGGCAGCACGGACACCACGCTCCCAAGAGTCAGGGAACTCGCTGCCACCATGCCGATGCCCGTGACGTTGGTAGACATGGCCCGGAACTATGGCGAACACGCCGCGGTTCTGGAAGGATTTCGTCATGCGCGCGGGGAATACATCGTGAACCTCGATGACGATCTGCAGAATCCGATCTCGGAAGCGGTACGCCTTGTTGAGCGGCTTCAGGAGACGGGAGCGGACGTGGTTTATGCTTATTACAGTGAGAAGAAACACCACTGGTTCAGGAACTTCGGAAGCTGGCTGACCAACACGATCGCCACCTTCCTTTTGGACAAACCGAAGGAACTGTACCTCTGCAGCTTCCGGGCGATGCGGCGGGATCTTGCCACACGCATCACGCGTTACGTCGGGCCTTATCCCTATGTGGATGGCCTCATTCTGAATGCCACGAACCGCATCGAAAGATTGCTCGTGGCACACGAAGAGCGCGCGGACGGGGAGAGCGGGTACACCATCCGCAAACTGTTGCGCTTGTGGATGAACATGTTCTTCAATTTCAGCATCATGCCCCTGCGAGTCGCGAGCCTTTTTGGCATGACGCTCTGCGGGCTGGGCGGCATCTTTTTGCTGGTCGCACTGCTGGAGTATTTTTTCTTTGGCGCACGCCAGACGGGATGGACCTCTCTGATGGCGGCGCTCTGTATTTTCTCCGGCAGCCAGTTGCTCATCCTCGGGGTTTTGGGGGAATATGTGGGCCGCATCTTCATGACGCTCTCGGGCAAGCCGCAGTCGCTGGTGCGAGAAATACATAAGAACGGCTTTGCGGAACGGGCGATTCAGGAGCAAGCCTAGGCGCTTTCTCGAAATGCGCCTCCGCTTCGACCTGCCATCGCATGAGTTCCCCTCCACCCGCTCCCAAAACCCTGGCCGCCAATATCCAACTGACGGGTGTCAAAGGGGTGTGCCTCTACGATCTGCCTTGGGTGGAAGATCATAAGCGGGGGCACCTGACCGTGGGGAATTTTGGCGCAGAGATTCCGTTTGTTCCTCAGCGGTATTTCATCACCTTTGGTGTGCCCGAGGAGGAGAATCGGGGGCAGCATGCTCACCGGGAATGCTCGCAATTTCTGCTTTGTGCCGGCGGCTCCTGCACCGTGCTGGTGGATGACGGCATCACCCGGGAGGAGCATCGTCTGGAACGGCCCACCCAGGGTATTTTCGTGCCGCCTATGGTCTGGGCAGCCGAGTTCAATCACAGTCCCGACTCGCGGCTGCTGGTCTTCGCGTCGCACCCGTATGACCCCGCGGATTACATCCGGGATTACGGTCAATTTATTGGCGAGGTGGAAGCTGGCCTGGAACCACGCCAGTAGGCGTGGGCTCTAGGGAATGTCCAATACCGCTTCGCCTTTGAGCGGTGTGAAGGTGCCCGTTTCCACATCGAAAGCATAAGCCCGGAAGGTCACTTTTCCTTTGGGCAAATCCTTGGGGCGAAAGGGATTCGGCAAGGGCGAGAGGAAACTTTTGTCCAGTCCGGTGCCGTAGACATAGGCCCATCCCAAACGGTCATCCGGGACGTGGACACCATATTTTTCCGCCATGCTGGGGTTCTTCAGCCGTCGCTGGCCCATGCCCAGCCAGCGTTCCGGTTCTCCCTCTTTTTGGGTGGAGATGACCACGGCATCCACCCAGTCGTGATGATCTTTGTCGACAGCCCACAAGGATAGCTGAGGCACTCCGTTTTCCACGCGCGAAGTTTTAATTGCTCCCAAAACAGGGCCGTACTTGGCCATGTGGGCTTCACTCACGAGTTCGCTTTGCACAGTGGGCACACGCAGACAGTTCTGCTTTTCCAGTATGTCCATTTGCTCCAGGGCAATGGGTCCCATGTGTGGCGCGACGGAGTCGAGATGGATGGGCTCCGGGGCGGCTTTGCGCAGAGAGACACTGGCCGCCATGATGTTGTAGCGGCCTTCGTCGCGCTTGGCCATATCCCAGCCGCGGACCGCGCCCATGACGTAGGCCACCAAGATGAGTGCTAGCCACCCACGCCGCACCCAGGCCCACATCGTAACGCGCATGCTGAAGAGCAGCACGATCAATCCCAAATGAAACCAGAGCGTGTAGGCCAGGTAACGATCCTGATGCGGATTCGAAAGGTTCACCCCAGACCGCGCCACCGCAATACCACCTGCCGCCGCCAGGGACCACAGTGCCAGCAGTGCGAACGGGAAAACCCAGTACCCTTGATCCTTCCAGGTTCCACGCAGTCCGCTCCACCACACCCCGGCGAAAAGCGCCAGAGCTGCCGCTGCCACCCAGGGCGCCACCGCGAAGGCGTAGTCCACACCCCAATCGTAGTCTCCCGGCCAAGCCTTGGCGAGAGGCATGCCCAGCAGCGTGAGGAAGTATTTCGCATAATCCCAGGGGTGCGCAAGGATCGTCGCCACGAGCGAATGTTGCTCCACCGGTGCGCCGGCATGGACCGTGTAGCGATTGAAATAGAAATAGAAGAGGGCGGTCGCTCCGGTGAAAATCGTCCACACCGCCAGGGAGATCCAGAAGCCCGGTTTGCGCCAGCGGCCATCGCGGCCTTCCCAAAGTAGGCAGGCAAACCCCAGTCCCCAGCCCGCCCAGCCCACGACAAAAGAAAAAGTACCGACCAAGGCCGCCGCAGCTCCCAAACAAACTCTCACAGCTAACGGCCATGAAGTCTGGAAAATGGCGACCACCATCACCCCCATGAGCGTCACCAGCATGTAGCAGATTTGTACGCCGAACATCCAGTTCATGCTCTGATCGGGTGTCAGCCAGATGGCCGCGCAAAGCAGGGCCAATGCAATGGTGACACGATTGGCGCTGAATGAACTGGTACCCGTAGAATCGCCATCGCGCGAGCGGCGGAGAACCATGCCCATGAACAGCCACGCGCTGCAAACCGCCAGGAAGACGCACACGAGCGACTCCACGCGCGTGCTCATGCCGGTGACGGTCGCCAGAAGGAGGTGAACGAACCGGGGGGCATCCAGCCGGCTGTCATTCATCTGATCGTTCAGCACATGCCAGAACGAAGCTCCGTCCTGCCACTTCAACCAAGGGGCCACCACCACCGGCCAGTGGTCCGCATGCGGCACCGCGAGCGACCAGTTCCAGGCTATGTAGGCTGGAGGGATCGCGAAGAGCAGCGGCACCAGCCAGATCCAAATCCTAAGAGGGCGTTTCGCGGTGACGGGCTCGAGCATGGATGTCGTTCAGGGAAGGGGCGTTGTGTTGGGGAGTGCGTAGCCCTGACCGGAGGAATTGGCAAAGATGTTTTGTCCGCTCAGCGAAAGCGCCGCCCTCAGCGAAACATCCAATCCCAGCGTTGTTCGGCCTGTTTGAGCTGTGTGGCGACGTCTTCATCGGTGAGGAAGCGTTGCTTCACGAGTTGTTCGGACGCTTCTTTGACCTTTGCGAGGTAGGCTTCCTTCGACGAATACCTTTCCTCCAGGGATAACCGAGGATCCTGGGCGGCTTCTCTCACCGCTTTATCTTTTGCAAAAGGAATCCATGCGCCGCGCAGCATCACGAGTTCATTGGGCGAGCCGAGCGATGCAGGCCGGAAGACCCAACCAGTGCCTGTGCCCAACGGCGCTGCCACGTCAGGCATGCGGATGCCTCCGAGATCATTGCCATCGGCGTCCACCTGTGGGACGAAGAGGGGCAGTGCTGTGCCGGCGCCGGCTCCATTCGGCCACAGGGGATTGGGGAGGCGGTTCCCCGCGGTCAATGCTTGTGGTGATCCCATCCCAGGCACTTTGGGGAATTTTACTTCCGAGGCAGGCACGAGGGTGCCATCGCTGAACTTTGGATGGACACTTGGGGGCGGCTCTTTCGCTTCGGTGACCCATTCATGGAGAGCCATCCGCAGGGCAGTAGTCGCGGAAGCACTGCTCACCGGGTTTGCGAGAGGGGCACCTTCTACCAAAGCAGTAGGCGGAAAACTGGCAGCACCATGCTGCGTGCTGGCGAAGAAATAACTCCGCACATTTGCTGGGAACGAGATGTCTTTTGTCCCCGTCGGATCGGTATGGGTGAGTGCTGCCACGCGGCCTGCACCCCAGTACTCTGCGGCGGTGTTAATGTAAAAAAGCTTCGGGGTGTGTTTCATGCGGGCGTTTTCCAGAATGCCCTCGGCATGGCCGCTTACAGGATCCTTCTGTGCGGTATCGGCGTAGGGATAAGACGCAGTATAGAATCCTGACTGACTGCGCGGGGTAGACCAGCGCTGATTCAAGACCAGGCGACCCGCGCCTGCGATGTGGGAGATGACCCCGTCAAAGACAGGCCGCCCCACTTCATCGGTATTGAATCCCAAATACAGCATGTCCCGCAGAAACCTTCCGCACTGCGACGAGCCGAAAGCATAGACGCTCTTCACGGCCACGGGCGAGTCGGGCGCGTGCCGCAGCCAGGCCACGGCATCGCGGATGGCCGCATAGCCTAATCCCGCGACGGGCGGTGCCTCTGCCACATACGAGATTTCGTAGGCCTTCCCCAACTTGAGCCCACCCTTCAGCCGCAGCCGGTTGCCGTTTAGAGTCCACTCGCCGCGCGGCACCTCGCTACCTCCGGGATTGGCGGCACGATCGCGAATGATGAGCCGACTGTCGGGGCCATCAATATCGACAGGCGGATAGACCTCCAGGTCGGTGATGACATATTCATCGGTGGGCTTATCCAAGGTGAAGACCGCGCTCACCACTCCGCGAATCGCACTGCCATCGGGATTCCGTGCTGCTGGTGCCTCGAGCCGCAGCTTGTCCGGTTGCGGTGGCAGATCGAACTCCCAGCCAACGTTCAGCACGGTAAAGCCAGGCTTGGTGATCCATGTGCCGAGGGCTGCTTTCCCACCGCGATTGGGGATTTCGACCCAGACCGCGCCATTGCTTTTCGCTGAATCCTTTGGTTTAAGGATGCGCAGATCTGAAGAGAAACTGACTTTTCCGCTGCCATTCAGCGGTGCCAGTTTGACATCGGCGATCACCGCATTTCCAGGCAGGGCAGGGTCGATCTCGAAATGCAGTTTTCCGACGATTTGTTCATAGCCTGTGTTCCCCAGGTCCGAGCGGTTTGTGACCTCCACGCGCACCACGGCGCCGGGCAGGGACATTCCTAAACACAGGTTCAGAAATGAAGCGGCAAGGAATGTTTTCAGGATTTGGCGCATGGGTTGGAGCATACGAAGAGGGCTGCCCATTTCTCCCGAAAGAGGTGGGATGCCAAGAAAAACCGCTCCTGACAGCCTCGGCGATTAGCTCCGGAGGGACATCACACTTGCGGTTGCGAAGGCCTCCGGGATGGGCTTTCCTGTTCGCCCCTTTTTCCGCAGCGCCTTTTCCATCCAAATCCCTATGAGCAGCGAACGCCGCAAACAGTTCCCTTTTGATACCTTCGAGCCCAAGTGGCAGAAGCTTTGGGATGAAATTAAGGCGTTTCGCACGCTCGGTCCCGGTGAAGAGGGTTTCGATGCGAGCAAGCCGAAGTATTACGTGCTGGACATGTTCCCCTATCCCAGTGGGCAGGGCCTGCATGTGGGGCACCCGGAGGGCTATACGGCCACGGATATCATTGGCCGGTTCAAAAAGATGAGCGGTTACAACGTCCTGCATCCCATGGGGTGGGACGCCTTTGGCCTGCCTGCGGAGCAATACGCGATCAAGACGGGGCAGCATCCGCGCAAGACCACGGAGCATAATGTGAACAGCTTCCGCGGCCAATTGCAGCGGCTGGGCTTCGGCTACGACTGGGATCGTGAGGTCAATACGACCGACCCGGGTTACTTCAAATGGACACAGTGGATCTTCCTGCAGCTCTATAACAGCTATGTGGACCCGGCCACGAATCAGGCCCGTCCCATCAGCGAACTGCTGTCACAAAATCTGACGCGCGAGCAGATCGATGCACGCCGTCTGGCTTTCGTCAGTGAGGCGCCCGTGAACTGGTGTCCGGGTCTGGGCACAGTCTTGTCCAACGAAGAAGTGGTCGATGGCAAAAGCGAAGTCGGCGGATTCCCTGTCGAGCGCCGTCCCATGCGCCAATGGATGCTGCGCATCACCCAATTTGCCCAACGCCTGATTGATGACCTGGATACTCTGGATTGGCCGGAAGGTATCAGGCTTCTGCAGCGGAACTGGATTGGCCGGAGCGATGGCGCGGAGGTGCAGTTTGGCCTGGCCAAAGGCGATCACAAGATTCAGGTCTTCACGACGCGGCCGGACACGCTTTTCGGCGCCACCTATATGGTGCTCGCGCCGGAGCATCCGTTGGTTGATGAGATCACCACGCCTTCTCAAAAGGAAGCGGTGGAAGAGTATCGTCATCAGGTCTCCAGCAAGTCTGATCTTGAGCGCACGGAATTGGCCAAGGATAAGACCGGCGTCTTCACGGGCGGCTACGCCATCAATCCCGTGAACGGAGAGGAAATTCCGATCTGGATCGCCGACTATGTGCTGATCACTTATGGCACGGGAGCGATCATGGCGGTGCCGGGGCATGATGAACGCGACTTTGAATTCGCGACCAAGTTCGGGTTGCCCATCGTCCAGGTGGTGCAGCCGCCAGAAGGCAAGGACTGGCAGGGCTATACGGAAGATGGCACGGCCATGAACTCCGGCTTCCTGGATGGTCTCACCACGTCTACGGCCAAGCAAAAGATCATCACCTGGCTGGGTGACAATGGCGTGGGTCAGGGGAAGGTGAATTTCAAGCTGCGTGACTGGCTCTTCAGCCGTCAGCGTTATTGGGGCGAGCCGTTTCCGATTGTTTGGGAAGATGGCCATCATCAGGCCGTGCCTGAGGGCGATTTGCCTGTGCTGCCACCTGATCTGGAAGACTTCAAACCGACCGGCACGCCGGAGCCACCACTTAGCAAAGCCAAGGATTGGGTGCGATATTCCGATAAGGCGACGCGTGAACTGAACACGATGCCGCAATGGGCGGGCTCGTGCTGGTATTACCTGCGTTATTGCGATCCGAAGAACGCGGACCGATTTATCTCAAAGGAAGCGGAAGCATATTGGATGGGCTCCGGCGGCAAGCCCGGTGGCGTGGATCTGTATGTGGGCGGGACCGAGCACGCGGTGCTGCATTTGTTGTATGCGCGCTTCTGGCACAAGGTGCTCTTTGATCTGGGTTACCTGACCACACCGGAGCCGTTTCAGCGGTTGGTGAATCAGGGACTGATCCTCGGCGAAGACAGCCGCAAGATGTCCAAGTCTTTTGGCAATGTCGTGAACCCCGATGATGTGATCGAGGAATACGGCGCGGACTCACTGCGCCTGTATGAGATGTTCATGGGACCGTTGGAACAGGTAAAGCCCTGGAGCATGAAAGGAGTGGAAGGTGTGTATCGCTTCCTGGCCCGCGTATGGCGTCTGGTGCTGGAGACCAATCAGGCAGGGGAGTGGAGTCTGTCACAGCAGCTTCAGGATGTGCCTGTGGACAAGAAGACCAACAAGGTCTTGCATGAGACGATCAAGAAGGTCGGTGAGGACATTGAGAAGCTGAGCTTCAATACCGCGATTGCCCAGATGATGGTCCTGACAAACGCTTTCACTCAAAATGAAGTGCGGTCGGCTGAGGGCGTGATGACGTTGCTGCTGGTGCTGAATCCTTTTGCGCCGCATTTGACGGAAGAACTGGCGGAGAGAATTGGTGCGGCGTTCCCGAGACTGAAGAAGGCTGGGATATTGGCGCATGACGTGTGGCCTACGTATGACGAAGCGGCTTTGATTGAGGACGAAGTGGATATCGTTGTGCAGGTGAATGGGAAGAAGCGCGATAACCTGCGGGCCTCGAAGGATCTGCCTCAGGCAGAGATCGAAGCGCTGGCCGTGAAGTTGCCGAAGGCTCAGGAGTTTCTGCAGGGACTGACGGTGCGGAAGATCATCGTTGTGCCTGGGAAGCTGGTGAATATTGTGGCTTCCTAGTGAGGGGGTGAGTTTGCGTCGTGGGGAGGTTCGGTCATGAGCCTCCCCGTCGGAGCAAGCTCCTCCAACCACAAAGCGGCGGCGAGCCGCACGCACTCCAGACTGCGAGGAGCCGTATGGAGTCTGTTAGAGAAAGAAGACTGCTTTTTCCAAGCTTGAACAAGATGGTTGTGTAACCATTGTTATAGGATGCCTCAGAAATACTGGCCTCATGCTCCGGAGCATCGATTGACGCAAAGCGGGGCCTTTATCGTCACGGCAGGCACATATCAGAAGGAACCATTGTTTCACAGCTCGGAAAGGTTGAATGCACTTTGCGACGGCCTGCTGAAATACGCAGCCAAGCACGAGTGGAGACTCCAGGCTTGGGCAATTTTTCCAAATCACTACCACTTTGTTGCGTTGTCTCCTGAGGGTGCCTCGGGCAGCCTTTCCACCTTCCTTCGTGAACTGCATAGCCGATCCGCTCGATGGTTGAACAAACTGGATAACTCAAATGGGAGGAAAGTGTGGCATAATTACTGGGAGACCCATCTGACCATCGAAGAGAGCTACTATGCACGGCTTAACTACGTGCACCAGAATGCAGTAAAGCATAAGGTTGCCGCAGTTGCCTCTCAATACCCATGGTGCAGCGCCTCTTGGTTCGAAAAAAACGCCACCAAAGCTTTCGAAAACATCATCTACGGCACGCAGACTGAGTTGATAAAGGTGAAGGACGACTTCTGACCAAGCCGCAGTCTGGAGTGCGTGCGGCTCGCCGCCGCTTTGTGGTTGGAGGAGCTTGCTCCGACGGGGCGGAACGGAGGTGCGCTTGATACTTTATCCTTCCATACTTAAGCTCTCCAGCCAAACCAACATCTAGCGCCCCGATGCGAATTTTCCTCAAATGGGTCTTGTTCACTTCTCTTGCGATTGCTCTTAGCGTCGTCGTCACCTTCTGTGTATGGGCGTTTCTGGTTTCCGCGAACTTGAAGGCGCGCCTGGACCGTGCTGAATCCGTAGCCACGCATTCCCCTCAAGCCTTGTTCGATGAATGCCGCGCCCTCGTCGCAGCGGCTCCTTCATTCTCGCCCAATGAAGCCATCCCCGAATCCAAATGGGGATCCGTCATTAAATCCATTGAACCAATTTATGTATTTGTGAACCGGGATGCGGTCTACATTTCTATCGCAGGCGGGCACGAGCAGACGGTGTGCCTTGAGTATTTCAGCACAGGCTCGCCTGGCCGCTCGTCCGGCCGAGATCTAGGGCACGATGAGCTTTGGTTTTAATCTGGAGGGAAGGATCGTCTTCTTCATCGCGGAGACTGACGTCTTCCTTGTGGCCGAGTTTCCGATCCCCGCCCCCCGGACGCAACCCCCCCCACCAATTCTTTCACAATTCCTTGCGCATTACGGCTGGTTCGTCCTAGTCTCTCATTTTTAGAACCATACGCCTGTTTTTGTTTTTGTTGATCCGTCCGATGCGCATAGCACTCGTCCATTACAGTTCCCCGCCCGTTGTTGGCGGGGTAGAGCGCATCATTGAACAGCAGGCAGCCATTCTTGCGGCTCGAGGGCATGAGGTCGTGGTGGTGTGTGAAACAAAAGGGGCGAAGGTCGCCGGGGCCCGCATGGAGTATGCGCCGAACTTTTACATCAAACGGGTGCGCTCCGCTCTGGATGGCTGTGACGCGGTCTGGGTGCACAACATGTTTACCATGCCCTTCAATCAGCCAGGCTCGGAGACGCTAGCCGAACTGAGCCATGAGATGGACAAGACTCGTTTTGTGAATTGGGTTCACGACGTGGATGTCACGCCGGAGTGGTTCAAGTCGCTCAAGATCAAAGCGCGTCATGTAGCGGTGTCGGAAACCCGCCGGGAGCTGTTTTGCAGCACGATGGGGCTGAAGAAGAATGCCTGCAAAGTCGTGCCCAATGGCGTGGAGGTGGCGGCGGCACTGGGATTAACACCCAAGGTTACGGCGCTTTCCGGGAAGTATCAGCTCTTTCAGCGGGACATGGTGCTCTTCCATCCAGCCCGGCTTCTCGCGCGGAAGAATGTGGAGTTGAGCATTGAGATTCTCTCGGCGTTGAAGCGCCAGAAAAAGAATGCGGCCCTGCTCCTTTCCGGTGCAACCGATCCGCATCGTCCAGAATCGGCCGATTACGCCGCAGGTTTGCGGTCGTTGGTAGCGCGCCATGGTTTGGAGGGGCAGGCCATCTTTCTCGCGGACCATTTCCAGCCCAGCGCTGAAGACATCCGTGCGGTTTATTCCCTGTCCGATCTGCTCTTTTTTCCGAGCAAAGCGGAGGGCTTCGGCCTTCCACTCCTGGAGGCCGTGATGCATCGGCTACCGGTCTTGTGCTCGGATATTCCCGCGCACCGGGAGGTGGCGGAAGAGTGTGCGGAGTTCTTTCCCCTGACGTCAAAACCGGACGCAATTGCCAAGCAGGCAGTGGCGCTGGTGAAAAAAGATGAATCTAGTCAGCGGCGGAGAGCCCTCATCGCCCGATTCTCTTGGGATCACGTGTATGACTATTACCTTGAGCCGCTCTTGAACGAACGTTAGAAGTCTTTTTATGTCCATCGCTACACCCACCCTCGACGACAATGCCAGCCGCATCCTGGAAGCGCGGCATCCGGACCCGTTTTCCTATCTTGGGCCGCATCAGACAGCGGACGGCGGGGTGGTCGTGCGGGCTCTTCTGCCGCGGGCGCACTCCCTGAATGTGGAGATCAAGGACAGCGGTGAGGTCTTTACGGGTGACCTCGTGGATGCGAATGGCCTCTTTGAGGTGAAGATGCCCGGCCATACCTGGGGAAAGCTCTACGAACTCGTCTGGCAGAACACAGACGGGAAGACCATTCGCAAGCATGATGCCTATGCTTTCGGTCTCTGCCTGGGCGAGCAGGACATGCATTACTTCTGCGAGGGACGGCACTACCGCCTTTATGACATTCTAGGCGCGCACCGAAAGACGATGAATGGCGTGGACGGCACTCAGTTTGCCGTCTGGGCGCCCAATGCAGAGCGGGTCTCAGTGATCGGTGATTTCAACAGTTGGGATGGCCGTGTCCACCCCATGCGTAAGCGCGTTGAAGGCGGCATCTGGGAGCTCTTCATTCCCGGGATCGGCAGCCACATGCATTACAAGTTTGAGATCTTCAGTCACGGGAGTCTCTTCAACAAGTCCGACCCCTTTGCCTTCTATGCGCAAAACGGTCCGCAGACTGCATCCCTGACATGGGACTTCCACCAATACCGCTGGGCGGATAATGAGTGGATGGAAGCGCGCAAGAACAAGGACTATTACAAGTCGCCCATGAGCGTGTATGAAGTGCACCTGGGCTCATGGAAGCGCGGTGGCGGTGGCCGGTTCCTCACCTACAGCGAAATCGCGGATCAGCTCATTCCGTATGTGCAGCAGCTTGGCTTCACGCACATCGAGCTCATGCCAGTGAGTGAGTATCCCTTTGATGGCTCCTGGGGTTATCAGGTGAGCGGCTATTATGCGCCGACTTCGCGCTATGGGAACCCGGATGAATTCCGCTCCTTTGTGGATCGCTGCCATCAGGCGGGTATCGGCATCATTGTGGACTGGGTGCCTGCCCACTTCCCGAAGGACGCGCATGGTCTCGCGAAGTTTGACGGCACCGCGCTCTATGAGCATGCGGACCCTCGTCAGGGCGAGCACATGGACTGGGGCACGCTCATCTTTAACTTCGGCCGCAATGAGGTCCGGAATTTCCTCATCGCCAATGCCCTCTTCTGGCTGGAGCATTACCACATCGATGGCATCCGCGTGGATGCCGTGGCCTCCATGCTTTATCTGGATTACTCCCGCGAGCATGGCCAGTGGATCCCGAATCAATACGGTGGCCGTGAGAATCTGGAAGCAATCTCCTTCATGAAGGAGTTGAACCAGCTCTGCTATACCCAACATCCCGGTGTGACTATCATAGCCGAGGAAAGCACCGCCTGGCCTGGTGTGTCCCGTCCCGTCTCCGCTGGTGGCCTGGGTTTCGGCTTCAAGTGGAACATGGGCTGGATGAATGACACGCTTAGTTACATTGAGAAGGAGCCCATTCACCGGAAGTATCACCATGGAGAGGCGACCTTCTCCATGCTCTATGCTTACGACGAAAACTTCATGCTCGTGCTGAGCCACGATGAAGTCGTGCACGGGAAAGGCGCGCTTCTGGATAAAATGCCCGGCGATCGCTGGCAGCAATTCGCGAATCTCCGCATGCTCTATGGCTGGATGTGGACGCATCCCGGCAAGAAGCTGCTCTTCATGGGCGGCGAGATTGGCCAGTGGCGCGAATGGAGCCATGACCGTGAGATGGACTGGAGCGTCCTCTTCGGGGACGAACATCGCGGTCTGCAAAAGGCGGTTTCGGACTTGAACCGGATTTACACCTCGCATCCGGCGTTGCATCGGCGCGACCATGAGCCGGGCGGCTTCTCCTGGCTGGATGCGAATGCTTGGCAAGACAGCATCTTTGCCTATTCCCGCACGGCGCCTGGCGAAGAAACCGTTTATGTGGTGGTGAATGCCACGCCCGTGCCTCGCGTGGGCTACCGGATGGGCGTCGCGGAAGGCGGTCATTATCAAGAGATCATGAACACCGATGCGGCCTGCTACGGCGGTAGCAACAGCGGCAACGGCCTGGGTATGGAAGCTCAGGCTCAGCCATGGCAGGGGCAGAGTTTCTCCGTCGTGATGACGGTGCCGCCCCTGGGCGTGGTGATTTATAAGAAAACGGCCTAATCGACGCCCGATGATACCGGCCAGGATTTGCTTCCATGCGATGGAGCAAACCTGGCCGTTCTCAGATTAAGGCGTTGTCAGGGAACAGGGAAATGTGCTCCAATGGGCCGCGCGCGCAGTTGCGCGGTGAGTGTGTGAGTGAAGTGTTGTCATGAGTTTGCCACAGATAGCCGGACTAGAATTGCAGGACCTCATCGGGCGCGGAAGTTGCGGCGCTGTTTACCGCGCCGTGGCCTTGGACTCGAAGGTGCCCTGTGCGGTCAAGGTCTTCAGTTCCATGGCCATCAACCGGAAGCTGCTGGGCATCGCATCGCGCGGCCTGCAGACCATGCCGGAGCATCCCGGCCTCCTGCGCCCCATCGCCTTTGATTTCGACAGTAGCCCCTACTTTCAGGCCGTGCCCCTCGTGGGCTTCATGACGGAAGACGGGAAGGGGAAGAAGACCTGGGAATCCCCCACGCTGGAAACCTGCTGTGGCAAGGTGCCGCCGGATGAAGCCTGGCGCTACATCTATGAGGTGTGCGATGCCATGGCATGGCTGCACAAACACAATCTCGTCCATTGCAATCTGAAGCCACGGAACGTCCTTTTGGAGGACGACCAGGCCAGCGCGACGAAGATCTGCGACCCCGTGCAGGGATGGATCGGCGGCATCCATCATTTCGAGGCCACAGACCATTTCATGTACCTTTCGCCGGAGCAGGCGGAGCGGCCGGACGGTCTGGCCACGCATGGCACGCAGTGGGACGTGTATTCCTTCGGTGTGGTCGCATTCCGCCTCCTGACGGGGAAGTTCCCCCGGGCCGAAGAAGTCTTCAACGAACAGTTGCAGGCGCAACGCGCTGCCCGGGGTGCCGTCCCTGCCATGGATGGCCACGCCATCATGCACGCCGTGCGGCATCATCCCGAGGTCACGTGGCCCGCGAAACCTGCTTCCAAGTGGGATGAGCGCCGCCGCCAGATCATCGATAAATGCCTGGCTCTCGATCCGAAGGTTCGTTGGCCGGATCTGCGCGAAGTCATGCGCGACTTTGAGAAGCTGGAAGCGGATTTCCTGCTCGAAGATGCGCGGGAAAAGATCGAGATCGAGAAGCGGCGTCAGGCGCGGAAGGTCGTGCTGCTGCGCATGTCCGCGGTGATCCTGGGCGGGGCTTTTATCGCCGCCATGACTTACTGGTGGGCCACCCTGCACCGCGCCAAGAAAGCCGAGTCCACCATCGGCACCATCACTGAACAGAGCGCGCATGAGGTCTCCACTCGGGAGGACACCATCTCTCGGCTCTCCGTCCAGGTCGCGGAGGCGCGGGAGGCGAAACGCCTGGCGGATGCAAACCTTCAGATGTCGCAGGAAGCCGTGGATAACTTCCTCACGCAGTTGCTCGCCCTGCCCACCGGCCTGGGATTGCATGCAGAAATCTCCGAGAAACAGATCAACGACGCGCTGCTCTTTTATGAGAAGGAGCGTGAGCGGATCAATAACAACGCCGATCTGCTCCCCGAGCTGGCGCGCAATACCTTCAATACCGCGCAGCTCCTCATGCGGAAGCAGAAGCGGGATGAAGCCCGGCATTATTTTGAACTGGCGCAGCAGACCCTGACCACGCTGTTGCAGAAGGAACCGCAGCATGTCGATCTCCCCCGCCGGCAGGCTTTGCTCGGCCGCACCTGCCGCTGGCTCGGCACGCTGAAAGCCGATGATGGTCACCGTAGCGAGGCGTTTATCTATTTCCAGGAAGCGGTGAAATCACTCACGCCGGCTTTGGAAAAGGATTCGGAAAATCGTGGCACACGCTTCGAAACCGCCATGGCCTGGTACGAATTTGGCAAACGCGCCCGTCGCGATGGCCGCACATCGGAAGCCGTGGACGCTCTCAACCATGTGCCCCTGCTCATGGATCAAAAGTGGTTCGAAGGACAGCGCTCCGTACCCGAGCAGTTCCTCGTCTCGCGCAGCCAGATCGAGCAAGCGCTGACACTGCGGGATGAAGGCAAACTCGATGACGCCATGAAGGCGCTCTTCGACTCCATGGAACTCATGGTAAAGCTCGTCGAGCGCGCTGCACCTAACAATCAGGAGCAGGCACTCACACTCGCGGAAGCTTATATAGAGTTTGGCGAAATCGTCGCCGGGAAGCTCGGCACCAATGACGCCAAGGAAGCGCAGGCCGAAGCCCAGGCGATCCTCATGGAACTGGTTCGCCAGCATCCCCAGTGGGCGGACGCGCGTTACCTCCTCGCCCGCAGCTACGGAGACATCGCCGTGCTGGAGCGCGATCTCGGCAATTCGTCTGAAGCCATCCGCAAGCAGACCATGGCGGTGCAAACCCTGGACGACCTCAGCAAGGAAAACCCCGCCAATACCCGCTTCCTCTCCGAACTCGCCCGCCAGCAGGGCCAGCAGGCCCAGCTCTTCTGCGATCTCAGCCGCGCCAAGGACGCCATCCCCCTCGCTCAAGCCGCCTCCGACCGCCTGCAGACTCTCTTAACCGGCTCTGCCGCCAGCAAGTTGGATGAACTGGATCGCAAGACCTGCGGCGTCCTCCTCGCCCAACTCTACGGCATCCTCGGCCGCAGTGGCGAGATGACCAAAAATGCCAGCCTCGCCAAGACATCCTTCACCAAAGCCTCCGCTCAGTGGGAGGAACTCAAAGCCAAACACGGCACGGATCAGACCATCACTGAAGGTCTGACCTGGACGCAGGATCGGTTGAAGAAGATGAAGTAAACGAGGGCTTGTTGGTTCATTGGTAGCGGTCGTGCAGTTGTCCTCTCAATGAACATACCAAAGCCATTCCGAGTCGCGGGTTGCTTGTTGCTCGTCCCGGCTGCGCTTCTTCTGATTTCATTCCTGTTCTGCATACCGCTCCTCCAGTTCACGCCCATCGTGTTTTATGGGAAAGTCGTTACCCAGGATGGCGTGCCCATACCGCACGCAGAGGTGCATTGTACGGTCCTCAATAAGCTTTTCGGAAAGGGTAAGGAGTTCGAAGCAAAGGCTGATGCCAATGGACGATTTACCCTCTGGTCAATGGGCATGAGCCTCACGGTACGCGTCGAAAAGGAAGGCTGCTTCCAGATGCCAAAGGACACAGCTGTTCCGGGGAGATCGAGGGGCGGTTTTGATTATGGTACTAACCTTGGCGACGGCATCCACAAGCCAAGTCGCGGCAGCCCTGTTGTCTTCGTCCTGTATGATCCTCCAGATCTCGAGCCGCTCATTCAAATCCGGGAGCAGGAGATCATGGTTCCACTTACAGGAGAACCTGCGCGCATGGCTCTCGGCAATGCTCCCCAGGAACTGATCCTTCGTTGGTGGCCTGGAGCCAGAAATAGAAGCCGGGGACTTGAAGTCTCCGTAGCTGGCGGATCCATCCAGCGTCGTTTAGACAACCTGGACTTTACCGCACCGCCAGGCGGCTACGTGCCCAATGATCTCATCAATATGGCCGCAACGCAGGATCGTCCGATCCCAAAAAGCGACGAGAAACAGTCTTACTGGGTAAAGTTTGATGATGATACCTATGGTGTTCTGAGTGTGCGCATGATCGCGGGTGGCCATCATTTCGCCGTAGTCAGCGGTTACAGGAACCCAAAGCCCGGGTCGAGAAATGTGACCGTTGATCCCGCAGCTTCGCCTTGGCGAAAGGTTTTGGGTGTTTCTGATCCATGCTCGACAGATTCAGAATGACCTGAAAGAGTCGAACAAATAACCATGTCCTCAGGACGAGTCACAGCCGGAATCATCGTCATCGCATTGTTAAGCCTGTGCCTACCCTTCGGGCGGGGCTGTTGGCAGTCCATCAGATTTGCCTCGGTTTTCTACACACCCGTGACCTTCTATGGGAAAGTAGTGGATCAGCATGGCGCACCCATTCCAGATGCAGACGTAGAGGTTTCGGTGCTTGATCGACCTTCCGGTAAGGGGCCAAAGCTGAAACTGCGAAGCGACAAAAACGGCGAATTCGTCATTCACGAGCGAGGGATGAGTATCTCTATGAACATTACCAGCCCCGGCTACTATCGATACCCGTCCTACGATCCGTTGAGTGGGAAGACGGGCCGGTATTCGGGCGGAGGCTTTCTGTATGCAAAGTTAAATGGGAGTGCGGTTCACCAGCCAGTGAAAAGCGCCCCCTTCATCTTTACACTGTACCGGCCATTTCTGCCTACTGAAACCGTTCGCATCCCCAGGAAGGAAGTTTCTCTGCCGCGCGACGGCACATCAGTCGTTTTTGCCTTGAAGGAAAAAGACCGCGATCTCGGGAAGAGCATCGTATTGCGCTGCTGGACACATGAAGAAATTAAGACTCCCGAGGGACACTATGATTGGCGCATGGAGATTGCCGTCTCAAACGGAAGTCTTCAGCCAAGGCTGGACGACTATGATTTCATTGCGCCAGCGTCCGGCTACGCCAAGGTTCAGACTATCGATATGCCCGCGTCACTGGAAGGGCGAGAATGGAAGGATATGGTATCTAAAACTTATTGGCTTAGTTTTGATGATGGGACGTTTGGCAGCTTGAAGGTTGAAATGATCGCCCATGGGGATCATTTTGCCATAGTCAAAGGTCTCCTCAATCCCAAGACCGGTTCCCGCAATATGGAAGCGGATCCGAAACAGCGTTGATACTCAAAGTGTTGACTGACCAACACTTTGACCGACGACGCTCCTCATGCCAGATCATCCCTCTGGACTTCACTCGCATTTGCTCCGACAATCAGAAGAGAAACTGATTCTTCTGATTCGTGTCAACACGCCGCACCACCACCATCATCATTGCCATCGTAGTGTTGGTGTTGCTCTTTCCCTTCCTTCGCAGTTGTGGTGTCCGGGTCGCGTTTTTATCGGTCATCTTCACACCGGTAACCTTTTATGGGATCGTCTTGGACCAGGATGGCAAACCGATCCCGGATGCGGATGTTCACGTCTCAGTAAACAACAAGATCGGGGGCGGTGGTTCCAAGTTAAGCTATCAAAGCGACAAGGACGGCAAGTTCACGGTCCGCACTCATGGCATGAGTATTTATGTGACAGTTTTAAAAGCGGGATTCTATTGCTATCCCAATTATGACAAGGCAGCCGGACACACGGGCCGCATATCGGGCGACGGCTTCGACTATGGCGATAATTTTGGCCGCGGCATCCACAAGCCGGACAAGAGCGATCCGGTGATCTTCTCATTGTATCGACCGACGCGCGCCTCCGAGACCATACGTATTGGCCGAAAAACCAGGCGCATACCTCGCGATGGTACTGCTATGAATTGTCCCCTGGAGGCACGCAATGCGGACACAGGGAAGTTTATCACGCTTCGCTGTTGGACCCGTGATAAAGACAAAAAAGCTGACGAGTCCAATTTCAATAGAAAGTTCGATTGGCGGATGGAAATCACGGTGCCGGACGGAGGCAGCCTCCAGCCAAGATTTGATGATTATGACTTCACCGCACCCGAGTCCGGCTATGCTTCCATCCAGACCATTGAGATGCCTGCATCCCTCCCGGAGCGAGAGTGGAAGAGTGATGTGACTCGCAAATACTGGGTGAAGTTCGGCGACGGCACCTATGGAAGCGTGATCGTCGATATGATCGCTGGTGGCGACCATTTCGCCCTCATCCAGGGAGTGCTTAACCCGAACGTCGGCTCCCGGAATCTTGAGTATGATCCCAAAGGGCGTTGACCCTCCACGCGCTCACTTAAGAACACTTTGCCCATTACCCGCCGCCGCCGAATCCCAAACACATACGCGCCAGCCCCCAGCAACAACCCAGCAATGGACGGCTCAGGAATCGCCACCACTCGGTGTCCGGCACGCACCGATTTGAACGCCAACGGCGTTCTGCCTTAAAGCCCAGGGTTGCGACTGAGCGCAGTCCAGTTGAACCCTGGGTAAGACGTCCTCCTCGTCACAACCCTGAAAGGGGTTGTGTCACCTCCGCAACCTCCCAAGTGCTAAATGAAAGGCGCCGCCATGACACACTCCTTCAAAGTTGCTGCACGCGCTTCGTTTCCCATGGTTGCGCTTTGTGCTGGAGCGTCGTGTGCATCTTCCAGGCTCCTCTCTCCGGAAGAAAGGTAATAAAACTTCGGCAACCCGGTGCGCGATCTGGAGCCCGACGTGAGGAGGAACACGCGAAGCAAACCCACAGCACTCCAGATCGCTACGCCTTCGCAATTGTCAGTCGCGAGCGCGAAGCGTCTTGGAGTGCTCCGGCTTGACGGAGCTTTGGGATGTGGCGTGTCTTGCCGTCAAGGTTGTTAACGCGCTGCATTCTGGCGAAGCTTGCTCCGGCGGGCCGGGGCGACTGACTCCATCCACTACTGACAACTCAGCATTTCGCCGGCTTCGCTATCAATCTCAAAAACGAAGCCCCCCAAAAACCAAACATCCCGCCCAAGAGCGCAACTACAGCGCATTCCGGGGCGGGACGTCGATGGGGTTTTAAATTCTTCGCTGTGCCGCGTCGCTAAACGCACCGCACCTCAAATTAGACAATCTTCCCCTTCAACGGCAACACCGCCTTGGAGAGCTTCTTCATCCCCAGCTCCACACGCGTCTTCACCGTCCCGAGCGGCAGCGACAGCGTCGCCGCAATCTGACGTTGGGACTTCCCTTCGAAATACGCCATGCGCAGCATCTGTTCCTGCGCAGGAGGCAGCTTGCTCATCAGGTTCACAAACAGATCCTGGAGATCCGATCCCTCGGCTTTGTCGCTGCTGTAATGGTTGAAAGTGGTAGCGGTTTCAGCCTTTCCATTGATCTCAAACCGGTCGCAGGCCTTGCCATAAGCGTAGCTCTGACGCAGGCGATCCAGCGCCCGGCGGCGGGCCAAAACGATCAGCCATCCGGCCACCTTGCCTTTTTCAGGGGAATACGTGTCCGCGCGGTTCCACACCTGGATGAAAACGTCCTGCAGCGTGTCATCCACATCGGCGTCGTTATAGATCACCCGGGCGATCACGCCGCGCAGCACCGCCTTATGACGGGCGTGCAACTGCTCCAGCGCCACTTCGGACTTGTCCTTGGCGATCGCTTCCATGAGCAATTCATCCGGAACCCCGGTGTCGCCGGCCGTGCGGCTGTTCGTGATCAGAAGATTGCGCTCGGCTGCCGCTGCGCTTGCGGTGGCAGTGGCGGAAGATGCTGCGGCTTCTGCAATGGCGTCGGTAACGGCGGAACGATTCTGGCTGGCGCTGCTGCTGCTATTGCTGTTGCGGATGCTGGAGTTGTGGGTCGCTGTCATGGGACCCATCATAAGCACCCATGAATTCCCCGCTATCAGGTCGCTTCCCAGACGTGGGGTCAGGGGATTCCCTGAGAGGGTGGTCCGTGAATCCACACGTGGAAATGTCCATTAGAGAAAGCCGCCTTGCTCCAGACTGGTCTTTTTACGCGATACCGATTATACGGAACGCAGCTCCACTTTAAATCATGGCAGAACCGAATTTTGACCCTGAAAGCGCGGTGATCATACACGACTACATTTTCTTCTCAGGCATTGCTGACCGGCTAAGAATCGAGCGAAACGCGATCCCAAAATATGAGAACCTTCATGCTGCGCTCAAAGCGATTGATGCTCCGAAATCGGAAAAGGTTATTGCAGAGTTCTTGGAACTCTTCCGACTCGTGGCGAATGAAGGATTCGAACGGATCAACGAAGCAGTTGCCTTGCATGCGGATCGTGTCGAACTCCTCGAGAATCAGTATTTTGAGGCTGATGAAGACGTCCCGGCGATGATCCACAAGCTTTACGAAGAATTGGACGACTGATGCAATTGAGGATGTTCTGCTATGAAAGTATTTCGATTAACTCAAACGCTGGAATCACCCGTCATCGTATCCACGCCTGATCCCCTGCGGTTTGCGCAGGAAGTTTTGTGGGATCTCACCAAGTTGCCCAATGATGCCGATGTAGGGAATTTCCAGCAGACTGATCCGGGTCTGCGTGCAGATGGATTCTATAAGCTGGACAATAGCGTACTCGTCTTCACGCGAGATGTTTACCTGAGCCCTCTCGGCTATGCGCTGAATTATTCCGGCAATGTCCACCCATGTAAAATGAATGGATCGAATGAAGAGATTTTCTTCCTAAACGTGACCGCTTTCTACAATTGCCTGGATCATGACAAGACAACCTACTTCAAGAGAAGGGGAGAAGAATTAGGAGTGGATCACGGTCTCGGGATCAAGGTGCCTGCATTCTTTCCGAAGTTGATTGGCGATTCAAAAATCTTCCGCATCCCGCAAATGCGACAAGCCATCTTTGTGGCTTCAGACGGATCAGACCCGGATGAAGACTTTTATACAATGTATCGGGAATCCAAATACCGAGGACTGGAGTTTAGTGAAATCTGGAACGGCGAGTGAGTGTTGAAACGCTCGGTTTCCCAAACCTAACTCTATCACCTATGAGCAAAAAGGCTTCCGCAAAAGAACGAGTTCGCAGGATTAAAGTCATCAAGCGCAACCTTAATCTAAATGAATACAAGCGGTATCCAAACTTAGATGTCTCTGCTGAGCTATTCGAACTGATTGCAGCGCGGTTCCCTCAATATCAATCATCGAAGCAATTTCTGAATCTGTCGCGACCGATCGGGCATGAAGATCTAGATGAGTTTTTGGGTTTTTTGACTTCGCTAGGCTTGAAGCTGCAAGCTCATAAAGCGGATCGCCACGCTCAAGTTCGGCTGGTTGATGTTGAGAATATCACTGATGCGGAGATTGCCAACGCCCCTTTCCTCGAATGCGTCTTGGCGGCCCCACAAATTGTGACTGCCAAGATGGGCCTCCGAGACGGCGAGACGGAACCGCAAATAGTGGTGGATCAGAGGTTGAAGAAGAATAGGGGCCGAGACTTTGGCAGTCTGTGGCCGTATACCAATGCTATTGTCGTGCGCGAGGCAGCGAAAGGGCGTTTAGAGCAGGCCAATTTGCGACATCTCCGTTTTCGCCTGTTGGCAACGGCCACTGACAGCAAACCATGGCCAGACGATATTGAGCCCTTATACCAAGTCTGGAGTGATCTGGAATTACCCCCAGTCAGCTGTCTTCTACATGATAATGACGGCCAGGTATTTAACTCCGACGTTCCTCAAGATTCACTCTCCAATGGTTGCTTCCTTCTGGATGGTTTGAAAGGATATCCCTCGTATCAATATGATGCAGATCAGCTCTCCAACGTGGGTCCCTTCGATCTCGCCTTTACCAAAGAACGATTTGGCGGAACGCAGCTTCGCCAAAGATCACTGATTTGCTCTCAGAAAGCGGTTTTGGCATTCAAGGAACTGGGAATGAAGCTGACTCTTTATCCGGTGTCTGTGCACGGGGGGAGTCGTGTCACTGACAAGTTGGGATGAATTGAGCATAGGACTTGTAGAGACGGCCCCTTCCTGACATTAATTTGACGCCATTCGGTGAAGCGTGCCAGTATCAGGCAAACACTCATTGAACATGCCGAAATCGCCAACCGAAAACATCACGCGCCGAATCCGAGTATTTAGGCACAATTCCAATTTAGCAAAGCCAGTGGGTTCAGATGTGACGGACGAGGTTTTCGAACAAATTGTCAAAAAATTCCCCCGCTACAAAACTTCGCCTAGTACCATCTATTTAGAAAGACCTCTTGGGCATCAGGATCTGGATGAGTTTCTGACGTTTCTTCGATCGTTAGAGCTGAAGATTCAAAAGCGTAAAGCTGACAGGCCGATGCAAGTCACTGTGGCCGATTTGCAGGAGTTCACAAAAGCAGAGATCAACTCTGCACTGCTGGTTGAATGCGCACTGACTGCCCCGCAAATTGCTTCTGGGGTGCGCTTTCTAGATAACCTTCACGGAGAATTCAAAGTTGAAGTTGATTCTCGACTGATTAAAAATAAAAATAAGCAATTCGGAGCGCTTTGGCCTCACTCCTCTCGATTGGTAGTCCGAGAAGCAGCCAAGAGAAAGCTGGAATCCGTCGGCCTGACAGGGTTATGTTTCAAACTATTAGGAACGACTAGCGCCGATGGGAAATGGCCACCTGGCATAGAGCCTCTGTATCAGATTTGGGGTGAGCTTGAATTGCCACCTGTGAAGATTCTTTTGTGTGACAACGCGGGGAATGTCTTTCCCTCAGAGGGAAACAGGGGGCCGTTCCCAGCGGGATGCTTGTTGCTTGACGGATATATACAGTTTCCTCAGTTGCAGTATGCAGCCCATGAGGTTGAACGTCTGGGTTCATTCGACGTAGCCCATACTTACGAGAGGATCGGTTCCAATGAACCTTGCTGTCATCAGCTGGTCTACAGTCAAAAGGCTATCAAAGCATTTCGGGAAATCGGCATGAAAGTCACGCTGAAGCCGGTACTGATCTGCGACTGACCATCCTCTGCCACATGAAGAAAATCTATAGAATTGTTCCAGATCCGGCCGCGCCCGCAGTCGATCTAGATTCTGATACCGTCGAGAGACTTAACGGTGAGTCCTTAATTCACCTGTCACCGGGTGAATCGTTTAGCGGGTTGGTGTCTGAAATTAAAGAATGGAACCAGTTTTATCGAATTGGCAGCAATGCGTTTGCACTTTCGGAGCGTGCTTGGGAAAACTGCATGGAGATGTATTATGTCGTTATTGAAAATGATGTCGAATTACTTTCGGTCGTAGCTGGAGGTGTTGATTTTAGAGTGATTAACCCTCGGCAAATGATGCCACGGTCTGAACACGCTGCGCAAATCTGCGACATGACCTATATCAATTCACTGTTTCGAATACAAGACCGTCCCTCGCAGGAGGTGTTCTGCTTTGAAGGATTGGCTGTTAAGGGAAATGAGTTCAAATTTTGCTACGAGCAGTTTGGGTTTCTCGGATTAATCTTCGAAGAAATCTGGAGCGGAGAGTGATAGTCCCTGGCGCTTTGCAGAGCGGTGATAGCGATTGTCTGCGATCATCCGTAAGGATGACCAAAGCAATAACACTCTCGTTTATGGCTCTTTCCGCTGACGCCGACATCCCGATTTCCCCTTTGCACTAGGCCGGGGAAGCGTATCGTATTGGTTCCTCGTCTTTGCCGCCGCTATGCCTTCGTCGCCGTCTTTACCCCAGCTTCAGTCCGGGTCTGCCTGGTCACCACCTCCATCCTCCGTGAATCTCGTCGATCTCGGATTCATGGATGCGCGCAGCAAGCTCATTGATCTGGCGGCGTTTCTGGATCGGGTGCAGAAAGCGGGGCAGGAGTCGGATTTGGAGTGCCGTCAAAAATCACGCGCCTCAATATTATGGCAGAACCGAATTTTGATCCAGAAAGCGCAGTAATTCTGCACGATAGGTTTTTTTTAGGTGTCGCAGATCGATTTTTGTCTGCTGAGAGTGCTATTATGGAGTATGAGAATTTACTTATAGCGCTGAGATCGATTGATGCGCCAAAATCAGAATGCATTGTTGCTGAAATCCTGGAACTGTTTCGGTCAATGGCCGGTGCTGGATTAGAACTGATCAACGGGGCTGTTTCAGCACACGCTGAGCGTCTTGAAGTGCTAGGCGATCAATATCTAGAGACTAACGAAGACGTCCCGGCGATGATTCACAAGCTTTACGAGGAACTGGATGAGTGATGTGTTTGATATTCTTCAGCCATGAAAATTTTTCGATTAACTCATACTCTTGAAGCGCCACCGATAGCCTCGACTCCAGATCCGGATCTCTTTACTCGAGAAATCTTGAGAGACCTATCCAAATTGCCTAGAGATGCCAGCGTTGGGAGCTTTCAGATGGGTGATCCGGGCTTGCAGGCAGATGGATTCTATAGGCTGAGCAACAGCGTGCTTGTCTACACAAAAGAGGTCTATCTGAGTCCGTTGGGCTATTCATTGGATTATTCCGGCAATGTTCATCCTTCTAAAATTAATAGCTTGAATGAAGAAATCTTTTTTTTGAATGTAACCGCTTTCTACAATTGTTTGGATGTCAACAAAACAGTCTTCTTGAAGAGTAGGGGTGAAGAAATGGGCGTGGATCACGGGTGTGGAATCAAAGCACCTGCATTCTTTCCGAAGTTGATTGGCGATTCAAAGATTTTCCATGTACCGCAACTGCGAAACACCATCCTTGTAGCTTCGGATGGATCAGGTAGGGAAGAGGATTTTTACACTCTTTATAAGCAGTCCGGATATCGTGGCCTCGAATTTATAGAGGTCTGGGATGGCTAGTGATCACTTGGGTCTGACGCACTCCCAAAAAAAGTGTGTCTAGATTGGTTGATCACTGCATGTGCGTCCGATTATGCTCCACAACTAACCGCACTCCCCATCATGCCTTTTGATTACACCTTCTTTCAGGAGTCTTTGACGAAGGTTCGCAGATTGCGATCATTGGTTGCCCATCCTGGTGACATTTTTAATGGCGCAGCAGCGATTGGGACACCGGAACAACTTGAACGCTCCCCAAAATTGATCTGGGAGGCTGGCGGCGATAGTATTGAAATGGTTTGCGATTTGACAAACTACGCTCGAACGGCAGGCGGAGGCTTGGAAAGGCTTGGCGGATTTCTTGGGTGTCAGCTCCCTGGCGATTTTCTGGATTTTCACCGTCTTTACTCGGAAGCGCTGATTGTCACCCGCTCTTATCCTATGCACATTTGGAGCGAAGATAGAATCCTGAGAGAAGCTGCTGATAATGTTTTGTATCGCAAACGCAAGAGGCCCTATCGATTTTTTCGCATCGGCGAATATTACGATCACGATGCGCAGATGTTCGGATTATGGGAAGAGAATTGCGGCAGCGGAATTTGGAGGGTTGTTGTTACCGACCACTACACGCATGATAGTGAATATGATAGGGACAATATCGAGCCTGTGCTTGTCAGGGGCGCTTCCTTTTATCAATGGCTTAAGTGGCTAGTCGAGAAAGATGGCCTGCCTGACCCCTTCTTTGAAGTTGGAGAAGAGGGCGGCTATCTGGATCCGGCATAATCATCTAAAACTGCTTGTCCACTTGAAAGATCAACTAACCGAAGTGCACTTCAGAACTTACACATCTTGAAAATATTGCTCTCACAATCAAGGGAAACCTATCAAACGATACTCCAATAAGTTTTGAATACTGACAATCGGTTCGAGTTCTTTAAACTTTGCACGGGTTCGGAGCCTGTGCTCGATATTACTGGTAGCCTTTACAATCAGCGAGTGCATGGAACGGGGATAGCCCCGCCCGAACCCGGGAAAGCATTTGCACAAATTACAAATAGCGGAAGAAGATGGCATGATTGCCACCAAACAACGATGTTCGCTGAGGGAGTGTACGCCTTTAGTGAACGAGTGGCAATAGGGGTGCAGAAAGCTGGCCTCAGCGGAATCAAGTTTTTCCCCATAGAGTTCGAATACAGTGAAAATAAACATTTGGATGTAGAAACTGCCCCGCCTTTGTATTGGGGACTTGTTACGGGTCGAGTGGGTGTGGTGGAGATAACTGAGGGCATTCCGCAGCCAAGATTCGAGATGGTCATATCTGATTGGGATGGGAGCGACTTTGTTGCCTTCAAGGGGCGACAAACCGGATTCCGCTTTGTTTCCAGCCAATTTGTGCGGTTGGCGTCCGAGCAGCAATGGACCGGCATTCATTTTAGTCATCTACTGGACGGGCACATCCTTGACCTCAACAAGTTCAGCCCACCCGTCAAATTTCCCTTCTCCGGTTGAGAATTGACGGCCACGCTGGAAATCACCAAGGGGAATCTCGACGAGCCATTCCACCCTGTCCCATTTTCACCGAAAAATTAATGTACCCAAATTACACCCCAGAGCAATTTGTTGACCTTTATGATAGCGCCAGCACTGCTGACTACCGCTCAGTTTTCAACGAACTCAAAGAAATGATGGAAGTGCCTGTCACGGGGGATGGCCCCGGCGACGATGCAGAATTTAGAGCCGAATTTTTGGTAGGTGATCTAAATGATCCTAGGAAGGTCGTGATTGTTTTCAGTGAACATGGTAATTTGTCCTTTGCTTACTTCCCGGATCAGCCAATAATTGACGTTACCGTTCTTGAACCATTGCTGAACCGCTTTGGATGGGTCTTAGTTCCACCGGATGCGGCCCAAGTCGTTGTGTTTCCAGTCACGGGAGCGACGGTGATGGATTGCTTTTTTTCCTTTGTTTAGCTAACCTTTTGTGCCTTGTGCCTGCTGTTAAGTTTTCGGAGCAGTGTATCATGCATTTGTATGCAGTGTGGGGCACAGATGAGGCGCCCGATCCGAGCCCCTCGTCCAAAGCTCGGCAACCTCTTTTCCTCTTTGCACCCTGCTTGGGAGGCGTATCGTGTGGGTTCCTCGCCACCACCATGCCTCCTTCATTATCCCAGCATCAGTCCGGGTCTGCCTGGTCTCCGCCCGCCTCCTCTGTGAATCTCGTCGATCTCGGATTCATGGATGCGCGCAGCAAGCTCATTGATCTGGCGGCGTTTCTGGATCGGGTGCAGCGCGCGGGGCGGGATTCGGATTTCCGCGTAGCGGCGTTGCGGGAGGCCTTGGCGTTGCTATCCGCAGATGAGCCGACACGCGCGAAACAGGTGCTGCTGTGCCTGAGTGATCCGAGCACGGCACCGATTCCCAAAGCTACCACCCAAGGGGCCATCGGAGCCTATCCGGGCCAGTCCTCCTAACCCTCTTCGAGACGCACCTTTCTACTTACTTTTTCTCCCATGGCCTATATCGAGCCTCATGGTCACATGGTCAGCCGGACGACGGATGACTACGAAAAACTGGCGCTGGCGGGTTGCCGGGCCTTATGTGAGCCTGCCTTCTGGGCGGGGTTCGACCGGTCGGGGCCGCAGGGGTTTTACGATTACTTCCGGCAGATCACAGAATACGAACCGAAGCGGGCGGCCCGGTTTGGCCTGAAGCATTTCTGCTGGCTCTGCATCAATCCCAAGGAGGCCGAGGACGTGGAACTGGCGGATGACGTCATCGCGCTGATCCCTCAGTTCCTGGACAAGCCGAATGTGCTGGGGATTGGTGAGATCGGGCTGAACAAGAACAGCCGCAACGAGCTGACCATTCTGGAAAAGCACATCCAACTCGCGGCGGATCATGAACAACTCATCCTGGTGCATACGCCGCACCTGGAGGACAAGCTGAAGGGCACGAAGCTCATCCTGGATGCGCTGAAGAATCACTCCGCCATCGACCCCGCGCGCGTCATCATTGATCACGTGGAGGAGCACACCATTGACTTGGTGCTCGATGCGGGATTCTGGGCGGGCATCACGCTCTACCCGGAAAGCAAATGCACGCCGCCGCGCGCCATCGACATGCTGGAGGCCCGTAACGGCGAAAAAATCTGGATGAACTCCGCCTGTGACTGGGGCATCAGCGACCCGATGGCGGTGCCGAAAACCATGCTGGAAATGCGCCGCCGCGGCTGGAGTGAAGCCAGCATCCAGCATATCGTGTGGGACAATCCCGTCCGCTTCATGAGCCAGACCCCGAAGTTTACCCTGGACTGATTCCGGGCTACTGGATCGAGTTCATGGACACGATAGCTCTCATCGCCGGAAACGGCATGTATCCCGAAACCTTCATCGCCGCCGCGCGCCGGTCGGGTGTGAAAAACATCGTTGCCTGCGCCTTTACGGATGAGACCAAGCCGGGCATCACGGATCTCGTAGACGCAGTAGAGTGGGTGCGCGTGGGGCAGCTCTCCAAGATGATCAAGTTCTTCAAGAAAGAAGGCGCGGAGCACGCCGTCATGGTCGGTCAGATCGCCCCGAAGAATCTCTTCGATCTCCGTCCTGATTTCCGCACCCTCATGATGTTGGCGAAACTGAAGCGCCGCAATGCCGAGACCCTCTTTGGTGCGATCGGCGAGGAATTGAATAAGGACGGCATCGAACTTCTCCCCGCCACCACCTTCCTCGAAGATGACATGCCCGGCCCTGGACAGGTCGCCGGTCCCAAGATCAAAACGCGGCGCTGGGAAGACGCCCAATACGGCTTTGAAATCGCCAAGGAATGCAGCCGTCTCGACATCGGCCAGACCGTGGTAGTGAAAAACGGCACCGTCCTCGCCGTGGAAGCCTTTGAAGGCACCAATGACGCGGTCGCCCGCGGTGGGAAATTGGGCCGCGGCAATGCCACCATGGTGAAAGTCAGCAAGCCGTCCCACGACATGCGATTCGACGTTCCGGTTATCGGTCCCGATACCATCACCGCCGCTGCCGATGCCGGAGTCGATGTCATCGGCTTTGAAGCCGGTAAGACGCTCTTACTTGGCAGGGAGGAAGTCATTTCCCGCTGCGAAAACCACAAAATCGCCCTCCTCGGATTGGCCGTGACGTCTGAAGTCTCAAAAAACGCATCCTAAGCCCTCGATTCCTGAGACAAAAGTCGTCATTTAACCGTATTTTTACGATGCCACCGTTAATCGACAAACACGGCAAAAATGTGGATTTTAGATAGGTCTTCGTGGGTTGTGAACAGTCAGGCGGGGCAAGATCGGCCGCCAGGAGCCGTAGGTGTCTGACTGCCATTTAGCCTATTCATGCGCCTGATTCTCTCCCTGCTCGCATTCGCCATCCTGCCCTCTTCAATGGCAGGGGAGATGCCCACGCAGATCCAGCAGAGCTGCCTGGAATGCCATGACACGGAGATGAAGAAGGGCGGCCTTGATCTCTCCACCCTCTCGTACGACCTCTCCGACCGCACTACCCGCGAACGCTGGGTGCGGATCTTCGACCGCGTCGAGAAAGGCGAAATGCCGCCCGATAAAGAAGACCTGACCGCCCCGGACCGTGCCGCCCTGGTCAAAGTCCTCAGCAAAACTCTCTACGAAGCCGACGCCGCTGACATCCTCGCCCACGGTCGCGGCCCCATGCGCCGCCTAAACCGTGACGAATACGAGCAGAACCTCCGTGACGTGCTCCACCTGCCAGATTTGGATATCCGCGACATCCTCCCCGAGGACCGCGAAGGCCACCACTTCAACAAAACAACGTTGATGTTGGATATGTCCCGCGTGCAGCTGGCGGCGTATCTGGATGCGGCGGAAGCAGCGCTGCGGGCGGCGATGGTGACTGAGGTTGCGCCACCGCCGGTGAAGAAATGGCGCATCGTGGGGACGGATTTGTTCCCGGGCACTGGCACGTTTGGGAATCGGGAGTCGATGTTCTTCGCACGGGACAACAAGTTCATCGACTGGGGGAAGGGCGAAGCGAAGTCCAAGGAGGCGGCGAAGGATGAAAGTGTGGAAATGGCGCTGTTCCGCTCGGCGAGTTGGCCGTATATCGGCACGCCGAAGGGGTTTATCGCGGAGCGGGGTGGGCATTACAAACTGAGGTTCTCAGCGCGGGCGGTGCTGCAGCAGGAAGGCTATGTGCTGAAGCCTGCCAAGGAGCCGGTGCCGATGACCTTCCGCACACGGAAGCCAGCGGGCGCGGATATCATCAATGAAGTGCGGGCTGAGGGCGGCACTATGGACATTCAACCGCAGGTGCAGGTGCATGAAACGACAATCCGCCTGCGCGAGGGCGAGTCTTTTGAATATAGTCTGCTGGGTCTGCCGATGCCGCTGGCGCAAAACCCGAATGGCTCTGCGCCGACCTATCGCTATCCGCCCTTCCCGGAAGGCGGGCAGCCCGGAGTGGCGGTGCAATGGATCGAGGTAGAGGGCCCTCTGCCGCCGCCGGAGTGGCCGCCAGCTTCGCATCGGGTGTTATTTGATGATCTGGGTATTGAGGTGAAGCCGGTGAATGCGGAGGCTGATGCGAATCGATTGCTGCGCCGGTTTGTGAAGCTGGCCGCGCGAGAGCCGGTAGCGGAGAAGGATCTGGAGAGATTCGACGCCTTGATTCAGCAGCGACTGAGCAAAGGGGCGTCATTCCGCGAAGCTTTGTTGGCGGGCTATAAGGCGTTTCTGGTCTCTGGCGATTTCATTTATCTGCGTGAGCCAGGGAGTGCGGGGGATGACTTTGCTATAGCTTCACGGTTGTCTCATTTCCTGACGAACTCCCGGCCTGATGATCGGCTGCTGGAGTTGGCTGAGAAGGGGCGTTTGCGAGATGCGCGTATCTTGCAGGAAGAGACAAAGAGGCTGACTACAGGCGAAGGATTTGAGCGCTTCGTGAAGAGCTTCACCGACTACTGGCTGGGGCTGCGGCATATCCGGCGGGATGATCCGGACATTCGTTTGTTTCCAGAGTATCGCTTTGATGAGTATCTGGTGGAGAGCATGGAGCGGGAAACGCGCGCGTTCTTCACGGCAATGGTGGTGGAGAATCTGCCGGCCAGCGTGTTGGTGAAATCGGACTTCGTGTTTGCGAATGACCGGCTGGCCCAGCACTACCGGCTTCCACATTTGAGTGGATCACAGTTGCGGAAGGTGGCGGTACCGGAGGGCAGTCCTTATGGCGGTTTGCTGACGCAGGCGGCGGTGCTGAAAGTCAGTTCCAATGGCACGTCCACCTCGCCCGTGGTGCGGGGTGCATGGGTGACGGAACGTCTGATGGGCAAGTCGATTCCGCCGCCGCCCGCGAGTGTGTCAGCGGTGGAGCCGGACATCCGAGGGGCAAAGTCGATTCGCGATCTGCTGCAGCTTCATACGAAGTCGAAGTCCTGTGCGGGATGTCATGCCAGGTTCGATCCGGTGGGATTTGCTTTGGAAAACTTCGATGTACTCGGTGGCTGGCGTGAACGGTATCGGGGTGTGGAGGAAGGCGATCGTGTCAGTGGAATTGATCGTGCGGGTCATGATTACAGCTACACGCTGGCGGCGCCGGTGGATTCGGGCGCGAAGCTGTTGGACGGTCCCGAATTTAAAGATGTGAAAGCACTGAAGGCGATCCTGGCTTCCGACAGTCGCCAGCTAGCGCGGAATCTGCTGCAGCAGTTTACGATTTATGCCACGGGGACGCCTGTGCGATTTTCGGACCGCCGGGAAATCGAGACGCTGCTCGATGCCTGTGCCAAGGATGGCTATCGCGTGCAGGATTTGATGCTTGCGCTGGTGCAAAGCTGCATCTTCCTCGGTAAAGCTAACTTATCTGAGCAGTCAACCGCCACACCATGAATGTGAACGCCCCCTACATTGCCAAGCCGTTCTCACGCCGTCGATTTCTGCGTGGTGCCGGAGTCATGCTCGCGCTGCCTTTGCTGGAAGCGATGACGCCGGTGTTTGGCCGCGCGGCTCAGGTGAAGGCGCCGCGCCGATTGCTGCTGATTTCCAATAATCTGGGCTTTCTGCCGAAGCCGTTCTTCCCAAAAGGCACGGGACGCGATTACGAACTTTCGGCCACGCTGGAGCCGTTGGCGCCCGTGCGGAATGAGTTCAGCATTTTCAGTGGGCTTTCGCATCCTGATGTGAACGGAGGACACAGCGCGGAGAACTGTTTTCTCACTGCGGCGCGTGGGCCGACGAAGAGCGGGTTTCGCAATCAGATCTCGCTCGATCAATATGCGATCGAGAAGCTGGGGCAACTGACGAGGTTTCCCACGCTGAACCTGGGAGTGAATATCGACAAGGCGAACCGAAGTCTATCGTGGACACGTGATGGAGTGCTGCTGCCCGCGGAGGATAGCGCCACGGCGTTGTTCCGGCGGATGTTTGTGCAGGGTGATCCGGAAGCGGTGAAGGCACAGCTCAACCGGCTGGATGAACGGGGGAGCATCCTGGATACGCTGACCGATCACATGAAGAGTTTGGACAAAGGACTCGGCAGTGAAGACCGGGCGCGGTTGGATCAGTATCTGACTTCCGTACGTGAAGTGGAGGAGAGGCTGGTCACAGCGAGAGAGTGGGAGTTGAAGCCCAAGCCCAGCACGGCCTTGAGTGAGCCGCGGGACATACAGGATAAGAAGCTGATCTTTGACAAACTGGAGCTGATGCTTGCCATGGCGCAACTAGCGTTTGAATCGGATTCCACGCGGATCGTGACGCTGATGGTGGATGCCTTCGCAACGCCTTCGTTCCAGATCCATGGAGGTGAAAATACCACGGAGGGGTATCACGGTCTAAGCCACCACGGGCAGGCACCTGACAAGGTGCGTCAGCTAGCTGATGCGGATCGGCAGCAGATGGTGATCCTGAACAAACTGATTCAAAATCTGGCGTCGAAGCGTGAAGATTCTGAGCGGTTGCTGGATCGGACGATGGTGCTGTTCGGCAGCAACATGGGCGATGCCAACAAGCATGATAACACGAATCTGCCGATCATCCTGGCGGGAGGCGGCTTGAAGCATGGAGCGCATCACGCGTTCGCCGCGGACGATAATGCGCCGCTGTGCAATCTGTTTGTAACGCTGCTTCAGCAGATGGGCGTGGAGGCTGATAGGTTTGGGAGTAGTTCTGGGATGCTGGGGGAAGTGGTGTGAAGGCGGGCGTAGTCGCTCAAACGTAAGCGACAGTTTTTGGCAAAGAATTTGGTGAATCGTTTATCTCCAATCGACGATTTGGAGGCCCGCGATGCGGGCAAAGTCCCGCTTGTTGTTGGTGACGAGCGGTAGACCGAGTGTCATTGCTGCTGAGGCAATCAACACGTCGGCAATGCTGATGGGCGTGCCCTTGTTCAGCAATCTGGTGTTGATGATTGCAGCTGTCTTCGCTTGTTCCGATTCAAATGGCAGCACTTCCAATTGCGACAGGAGGAGTGCTACCTTGGCATGTTCCTGCTTTTGGCGCGTGGGACTGCCAGCACGCTCAGCTCCCTGGTTGAGCTCAAAGGCGGTGATGGTGGACAAGGCGAGTTCATGCGGCATGTGCTGCCTCATGCGTTCGATCACGCGAGCATTTCCGCGCAGGACGTCGATGCAGACATTGCTGTCTAATAGAAACTGCTTACTCACAGCCGCTTCTCAACGTAGGTCAATTCCTCTCGCCCGAAATCTGCTCGCTCAATCCTGATATCTTCAAAGAAGTTTTCCGGCCACTCGTCGACCAACTTTTCAATGATGATCTTATGACCTTCTTTACGCAAGGAAACTTTACCCTGCGGAAGTTCGTAGCCCTTCGGCAAGCGTACAGCCAGAGAATTACCCGATTTGAATACGGTGGTTTCCATAGCGTTTAGTATATACGAAACGTATATACAATCAATAATGAAATTGCTTCCTCTTCGGTTCGCAACTCACATCCCACGCTTCCGCAGTTCATCCACGACTTCCAGCAGCTTGCCTGCGAGGGGCGCGGGCAGATACCAGTGGACGTTCTCGAGGTAGCGGCCGAACTGGAACCAGACGTGGCCGTTGTAGGGGGAGTTGGGGAAGGGGCCGCGGGGGAGGACGGGGGCATCGAAGAAGGCGGTTTTGATAAGGGTGACGCCTTTGTCTGCTTTGGAGATCTGGTAGGGGACGCAGTTGGTGGTGCTGGCGTTCCATCGGTCTTCGATGAAGTTGTAGTACGGATTGCGGATGCCGTCGGGACCAGGGGCTTTCCAGGTGACGTAGGCGGGTTTCGTGTGGACGAGCTGGACGGCGATAACGCGGAGGTTGTAATCGCTGATGTAGGTGATCTGGTTAAACTTGTCGCCGCGATCATTGAGCTCCTGTCCAGCCAGGGCCATGATGGTGACGGTGAAGGAATTTTGCGGGAAGGCCAGATTGGCCATGCGGAACTCGCGTTGTTTCCGGGTACCGGCGGGCAGGCCCTTGAGCGCCTGATCCAGCGGCATGAGCCATTTCACAGGACCCCAGATGGTGGTGGGGACGGTTTCCTGCCCGGCGCTGGCGCCGTTTACGGCAGCGCGGCAGTAGAATTCGATGCTGTCCAACAAGACCTTGCGTGCATGAATGCTGTAGGGCAACCAGTCGCGGCCGAGCGTCATCTTGTTCGGATCGGGAGGCGTCTTGACGGGAGCCGTTGCGGCGGGCGGCGATGGTGATGATGCTATAGGCGGGGACGTGGGTTTGATGACAGGCGTGGAAACCGGCGCTGCGGTGGGTTGGGTGGTGGAGATGGCCGCGAATGGGTCAGGAGCCTTGGTCATGGTCGGGCTGCCGGAATCCGCAGGGAGGATGCGGCCGCCGCGGAACTTGTCATCCTTGCCATCGCGGAATTGGGTGAAAGCGCTGTCAAAGAAGAGGTCGACCGTATTGGCCGGATCGAACGTGATGCGAACGGCGCGCTCGCCGATGGCTTGCCATTTCCAGAGGTTGCCGTCCTGGGTGATGACAGTGCTGTCGTTATTGAAGATGATGCGAGTGTTGGCAGTGGGGCTTTGCCAGGTCCAGAGGAAGTCGCTCGTGAGGGCTTGGGTGAGCGAGGTGGGATTGGTGCTCTGGGAGTGAACAGCAATGGGGATGATCAAGAAGAGCCAAAGTGCGCAGGTCTGGATCGTATGGATGACGCAACGAGTGAGGGGCATTGAGAAGAAGAAGCAAAGATGGTCCGGCAATGACGCCCAGAGGTGGTTAGGAAATGGTCGCCCGATGAGGCGACCGGGGGAGGGACACACTGCTACTTCGCCTTATCGATACCCTTGTTGATGTGGCTGATGGCGTTATCGATTTTGTCCCGCATGCGGGAGTGGTTGTTCTGCTTAGCGAACTCGATGGCTTCGTTCACGTACTCCATCGCTTCCAGGCGTTCCCCTTTTTTGTTGGGGCGGCCGTTGTCCAATTTTCTATGGGCGGACTCCAAGGCTGCCAATGGAGTTTTCGAATATTTAGCGGACTCCAAAAGCTCAATAGCGTCGCGCATCTTGGGCTGGTCAGCGGCCTGTAAGGACGAGGCGAGACTGACGAGTAAAAGAAGGAGAGATAAGGCGAGGAGCTTGGCAGTTAGGGTGAGGCAGGCGAACTTGGTGGTGGCAGCGGTGGATTCCATGAGTTGGGAATGGGGAGTGGAGCGGATGATGATGAAGGAGTGCGTTTTCGCACGGGGGTGCCGACCCGCCCTGATAGATGATGCGGCAAAAAGGTTCAAGTGGGGTGATGCGTGTTTTTTTGGGGAATGGGGAGAGATGGATGGGATGCGGGGGGTGGCTACGACGGGCGGTTGTGGTTGGGATTTGGTTTGTCGCGTAGTGGTGGGGAGTTGCTGGCGGAAGTAGAGGGCTTGAGAGGGTTGGGCGGCAGGCTGGGATAGGGAAAGGGGGATTTGGTTCTGGGGGCTGGCCGAACGAACTTGGAAATTCGTTCTACGGCGTGTTGGGCGCTGTTGGTATTTGATGGTGATGCGTTTGTTTGTGGGGCGCGGAGAAGGCGAGAAGAGAGTTTTGGGAGAGACGGCGTGGTTGGGTGGTGAAGTGTATGCGAATGTTGGGTTGGGTATGACGGTGTCCGGGGTGATCCGGCCGCGTCGGAGCAAGCTCCTCCAGCTGAGCGGCGGCCTGCGAAGCCAACCCGCGCGCACTTCGCCTGAGATCGGGAGAATGCTTGCATTTGTTAGGTGATTTGTTGCCGTGAGGGAGGCGACTGTGGAGCTTGAAAGGTGGCACAAAAAAGCCAGCGCGTGATGCGCTGGCTCGTGGGGTGTGCCCTATCGAAGTGAAAGAGCGACTAGTGCTTCAAGAGCCACTCGGTGGTGCGAGGATTGAAGTCGTTCAGGCATTCCCAATGGAAGGCATGGCCGGCGTTATCGTAGAGATGGAGCTCGGAGCCAGGGATGCCAGCGGCGACTTCTTCACTCATCCAGCGCGGGGTGAAGGCATCGTTCTTGCCGCCGATCACGAGAACGGGGCATTTGATGTTCTTCAGATCGTTGAGCGTGTTGTGGCTCATGGCGGCAGCGGCCTGGGCTTCCATGGCGTGCACGGGTTGGGGCGCGGCATTGGTAGCGGCATCGGCCAGGCCTTGCTGCATGTTGGCAAAGCAGTCGTCATTGTCGAACCATGGCTTTGTGAAGATGAGCATCTGCACATAGTGCATGAAGTCCTCAGGACGGAAGGCGGCCTTGCACTTCATGAGGTGCTGCCAAGTGTAGAGTCCAAACTGATCCTGCCGGGCCCAGGAGCACATAAGGATGGCGCTCTGCACCTTGTCGGGATGGCGAAGGGCAAGCTGCTGGGCGACGACGCTGCCGAGAGAGCAGCCGACGACGCGGGCTTTCTTGATACCGAGAGCATCCATGAGTCCGGCGTAGTCATCGGCCATCATGGCGGTGGTGTAGGGGCCGGCGGGTTTGTCGGTGAGGCCGACGCCGCGATTGTCACCCAGGATGCAGCGGAAGTGCTTCGACCATTCCGCTGCATGAGCCTCCCAGACGCCACCGGAAGCGGTCACACCCATGATGCAGATGAGCGGATCGCCGGAGCCGCGTTCGTCATAGTACATGCTGATGCCATTGGTCTGAATGTGGGGCATGGGAAGAGTAGTGGTAGAGTGTGAGTGGTGGTGCTAAGGCTGGAGACGCAACGCGCGATGAGTCGCTGTAAGCAAGGGTTCAAGTGCTAGCGGAGAGGGGGCGTGCTGCCAAGTGTAAAAAGTGAGTGGAGCGCGCGCGGCGTCGAGAGGGGGGAGAGGAAGGAGGAAGCGCCGGTGGGGTGACAAGGGGCCCGGGGTGTGGACGGACGAGTTCAGAAACTCTTCCTACGGCGTCCGGCTTGTGCGGTGTCGTGGGGTTGGGCATGGGAGATTGGGAGCAAAAGTGTGCTCGCTTAGTTGGCATTCAGGCCGAATTTCTGCCACATGGGCCTTGTATTCCTTGGGGTGCCGTGCTCAAATCGCAGCCACCCTACCTATGCAAGTCATCAAAAAACCCATCACTGGCGACGATTTCTTCGGCGACGCCCTGAGCCCCACTCAATCGCTGACGCAGTTTTACTTTGCGTTCAATGACCGCGATGTGTTTTTGATGAGCGCGAACTGGGCGATGCAGTTGCCGGAGTTGGAACTGTCCTTGGCGGATTCCGGCGGAAAGGTGCGCCGAGGTTGGAATGAGATTCGTGCCTACTATGACGCGATTTTCAAAAGCAGTTTCCGGATGAGGCTTTCCTTGCCGGAGTACACGCTGCATCAGCATCCTGAAGTGACCTTTGCCGTGGGCGTAGAGCACGCGGTATTGACGAAAGAAGGCGGCGAGGTGTTGGAGTTCTCCATTCGCAGCACGCGCATCTTAAAGCGCATTGGCGGCCGGTGGAAGCAGGTGCATTATCATGGCTCCATTGACGATCCTGAAGCGCTGAAGGCGTTGCAGGAGTTGCTGCCGAAGGCGTAGCGGAAAGCGAAAGCGGCGTGAGAGCGTAATCCGGTTTGGTAGGCATTCTGTTGAGTGCCCACCTGCAAGATCACTCCCCAACGCAGTAGAGGGCTTTGTCAGACCTAAGATAGAGCCGGTTTCCGTCCACGGCAGGTGTGCCGTTCATTTGAGAGGGATCGCTCGCGAAACTATTCCGAGCGAGCACTTCGAAGGTTGGTTTGGCGGCGAGGACAAAAACTCCATTTTTCCGGCTGGGCGCATAAAGCTTCCCACCCACGAGAACAGGGGAGGCATAGAATGGCTTACCCCTTCCGCGACGGCCGCCGCCGCTGCTGTCGTTTTCCATGACTCGCTCGCGATAGATTTCCTTGCCTGTCTTGGCTTCGATGCACATGGCGAATCCGGCGTCACTGATGACATAGAGGTGGCCGTCATGATAGATGGGGGTGGGAATGTAGGACGCGCTGTTGATGCTCCACAGCGTGTTGCTGTCGGTGATGTCACCTTTTCCGCCGAGCTTGATGGCCACGGTGCCCTGAATCGGAAAACCGCCGGTAACAAAGACGGCGCCATCCCCGATGGTGACGCCAGGAGAGACATTGCCGCTCATGCCATATCTGGCATACCAGCGAAGCTTTCCGCTCTCGGGGTTAAGCCCCCACACTTCATTGGCAACGGGAAGAAGGAGGTCCTCGCCCGAAACGAGCGGGGTGCTATAGACGGTGTTCAGGCCTTCGGCGGGAGCGCGCCAGACTTCCTTGCCGGATTTCTTATCGAGCGCGACCATGGCGCCCCCTTCGTCATAGGCGGTCACGATGACGATCTCCTTATGCAGAACGGGACTGGAGCCGCTGCCCCAGCCTTTACGATTGGAGTGGGTGCCGACGGAGGTTTGCCAAAGCTGTTTGCCCTGTAGGTCAAAAGCGAGGACTCCTGATTTCCCAAAGAAGACGAAGACGCCGGTCCCATCGCTCACGGGTGTGCTGCTGGCATAGCCATGCTCCATGAGCATGCCGTTAGCGGGATCTTCAGGCTGCACGGCGGGGACGGATTTGTCCCAGAGGATTTTCCCGTCAGTCTTGTTGACGCAGATGAGGTGACGCTGAAGTTTGCTTATGTCCTCGCTCGCGCCATCGGCGTAGCCTGACCAACAGGTGATAAAGACTTTATCATCAACGACGATGGGACTGGAGGAGCCGGGGCCGGGTAGCGCCGCCTTCCACTTGAGGTTCTCAGAGTCGCTCCATTTTACCGGGACACTGCCATTGGCCGTGGCATCGCCATTCGGACCGCGCAGTCGTGGCCAGTCAGCATGAGCGAAGGAGGCTGACAGGACTACGGCAAGGAGCAGTGCAAGTTTTCGCATAGGCCAATACAAACCCGGTCAGGAGAGGACGGTTGCAGGCAAATGCTGTCCCCCCGTAAGTTTATCGAATCTGGGCGAAGGCGATTCCTTGGAACTGCCAGTTAGAACGTGAACGTGATCCCTGCGCGGACACCGATGGATTCCCATTCGACTTCGTTGACGCGGGTCTTTGTGCTGCCGTCTGAGAAGCGCGTGGTATCTGTGCCGTGATCGGTCTCAAAGAGGGACCAGTCACCGTGGATACCGAGAGTCCAGCGAGGGGCAAAGTCCCACTCGATACCTGCGGAAAGCAGCCAGCCATCGCCGCCATCGGATTCGTGTTTGAAGCCCTTAAGGTCGGAGCGCAGGTTCCAATCGCCGTCGGCTTCGTAGTCCGTGATGAGATTGTAACGGCCTGCCGCGATGAAGCGCACGGTGTCGGTCACGCGGATGCGGCTTTCCAGACCGAAGGTCACGCCGAACCAATTCGCCTGGTATTGGCTGTTCAGACCGGGGAAGGGACCGAGTGCTCCATACAGAGGATCGACCGTTTGCACGCCATTGGTATCCTCCAAGGTCTGGCGATGATAACCGAGGCCTACGAGGGGGGTGAAGGTGATGCGGTCAGCGATGGCAGGTAGGTCGTAGCCGAGTTCAATGTTGGCATCGACGGTGTAGCCATCTGTGTCCGCCGTGGAACGGGAGAATTCACCCCGGCGATTGTTCAGGAAGTAATCAGAGTCGCGATTGTCGCCATCCACGATCCAGCCATAAGTGCCGGAAAGTCGCAGGCGCCATTGGTCTTTGAAGACAAGTTCCGCGCCAAGCGATGAAGTGACGATTTCGAGATCTGTCCAGTCGAGATCGGAAAGGATATTGGGATCTTTCCCAGCGGTGCTGCCTGCGATGGTCCATTGGAAGTGGTCCTGGCGCCAGCCGGCATCTGCCGTGACGGCGAGCGACCAGAGGTCCTCGGGTGGGGAGGTAGCGAGAACCGATTTTTCAGGGGTGCCAGCGTGGGTCGCGGCAGGTGCCATGAGAAGAAGTGAGGCGAGAAACGAGGAGGATTTTTTGAGGAGTTTTGTCATGTTTAATCAGTCTGATAAAGCGAGTACGAGAACTGAGAGTGCCATGCTGATGGGTGCGGTAGATGGTTAGTCTCCCTGAGCCCGCGGTTCATCGACATCAATCTGGCAGCACATCGAGTTTGGCGGCTATCGAGGCTACTCCAGATAACCCGGATCAAATGGCCAGAAGGGGGACAGCGTCTCTTTTTGCATCCAGCCGAGAAGACCATCCGGGTGGGCATCGGTGGGAGGGGTTTGGACGTAGAGCCAGTCGCCGCGCTCTTCCAGAGTCCGGACGGAACTGCCGGCGGGCAGGTTGATGACGGTGCCGCCCGTGACGGTGGCGGCGGTATAAGCGGGAGCGCGTGTCGCGGTGACGATCGAGTGGTCCCGCAGTTTTTCATAGGAGGGATGCCAATACCAGCCCAGGGCAGCGAGCGTGCCAAAAAGCAGTGCGGCGCCAAAGGTGATGAGTGAAAAGCTGCGCAGGCTTTTAAAACGGCGGAAGAATAGGGAGCGAAACACAAGGGCGAAAACACCCACCCAGGCGCAGACGGTGACGATGATAAGCCAATGACTACGGCTCAGCAGATCCGAATACTGATCGTTGAGCCCGTTTTTGAAAAACGTGATGTTTCCGGTGCGCTCGCCAATGTAAGCGATGTTCTGCCGGACTTCGAGAGACGGCGGTGGGAAGAGGCGTGCCCGCTCATACCAGAGCGCAGCGCGACCGAGGTCGCCCTGGCGGTAGCGGCAGTGGCCCATCAGTTGAAAAAGCTGGGGACTGAGATGGCCGTCTTTAAGAAGACCTTCGCAGATGCGCTGAGCTTCGGTGAAAGCGCCTTTGTCAAAAGCGGACCTTGCATCCGTGAAGAGCGTGTCTGGAGTGACGACAGGGGGCGGTGGCTTAGACGCGGGCTTCGGCGCTGGCGTCGGTTGCGCTGATGGCAGCGGCTGGGCTTGTGGCTGCGTTACGGTTTGTGCCGGAGGTTTGGCTAGTGACTGCGGGGGAGTTGGCGCCGGGGGTTTTGCTTGCGTCTGGGATGGGGTTTGCGCCGCAGGCTTGGGCTGCGGATTGGCATTTCCCAAAGGTCGCCTCGGTGATGAGGGCGCGGGATTCGGAGAGGGATTTGTTGGCGGGGTAGCTACTGGTTCGGCTGCTGCTGCTGGCGCGGGAGATGGGGAATCCGGTGCGGCAGGTGCGGGTGCAGCCGCGAGGCAGAGCGTCGATAGCACGAGGGCGCCGCCGCACAAAGCCAGGAGATGACGAAGGGAGAAGGCGCTCATCAGGAAAGAGTATGCAGGGCTGTGAGCACTTTTTGTTTCTCCTCAGCCGGGATCGGAGCCTGGCTTTCCTCATTGGGCACTGAGTAGTTGAGCTGATAGTATTGTTGGGAGATGTGTTCGATCTCGGGCCCGTGTTTGCCCTTGGCGGCGGCATAAGCAGCGGCGAGGCTGTAGAACTGGCTGCGGGGAATGCCATCGGCATGGAGTTGCTTCCAGAGCTTGCGCGCGGGCGCATCAGGTGCGTGGAGATGGTTGACCCAGGCAACGTAGCCCCATTTTCCGAGCAAGAGGATGAGGAGAAAGCCAGCGGCGCCGGCATTGGCGATAAGGAAGTTGCGTTGCTCCCATAGAGGCGGCTTGGGCTGCACCCAGTTGGACGTGCCCGGTATGTGGGCGATGATATCGGTGATCTGGGCCTTGGCCTGCGGTGCGTTTGGAATGGGTGGTTCCGTGGCATTCAGCTCCTTGCCTTTGGCGGCAGAGGGGACGGACTCAACGGGCGGCGGTGGCGTTTTGATCTTCAGCGGGATGGGCGCTGATTTCAGCGTGATATACTGCTTCTTCGTGGGGCTGAAGTAGCTGAACTCGTATGAGGGCACGGAAGGAACCTGCTTTTGTGGCAAGAGCACCTGATCAAACCCGATCTGCTGCGTGCCGCCCGGCCAGTCCTGGCTGCGATCGCCCTGGAACCGGCGGGAGGGGTAGATCTTCCATGGGGCCGGATCGGTAAGGGTGGGAGCGGTGACCGCATCGAAATTGCCAGTGCCCTTGATGCGGATGACGGCGGTGATGGGTTCACCAATGGAGAGTTCCTTTGGATCAGCGGTAACGCTCATTTCGAAGTCACCGACGGCGCCTTTAAAGCTTTTGGGTTTACCCTGTTCCGGAAGAGCCAGCACGGTGACGGTGAAGTCATTGCTGCTGGGACGAAGGCGCTTGGTTTCCGAGGGAATCGACAGCATGGGGTGCTGATACTGTCCTTGGGGGATGTCCAGATAGATCTCCACCTTGGCAGGACCCAGAGTAAACTTCCCGGGCTTCAGGCCGGACAACGAGGAATGATAGGTGAGTTCGCGATAGGGTGCGCCAGCCATGCTCACGCGGGCCTCTTCGGCCTGAGTGGGGAAACGCTGGATGGCGAAATTGTCCTTCGGCACTTCGATAAGGCCCACATGCCGAAGCATGGCGTAAGCATTCGCGTATAGTTTTACGGAAATGGGAATGACCTCGCCGACATAGATTTCGCGCTTCGTCGTTTCGAGCAATAGAATGGGATCATACTTTTTTTCTGCTTCGTTCGGAGCCTGTTCCTTCACCACAAGCTGAGTTTCATTCGATTTATAAGGCCTGCCATTGATGTGAAGTTCCTGGGCGGGGATGGTGTAAGTGCCGATGCGTTCGCTGGTGATCTGCCAACTCCAGGTGAATGACTTGATCATGGAACCACCAGTAATGGTGGTTTGGGAACTGTAGCTGGGAACCCTGGAGGCAAGCTCCACGCCATCGGGGAAATTCAGTTCGGAAACCTCTTCGGCAGCGCCGCCGGTGATCCTGATCGAGTAGGCGGCAAATCCGCCGGGACCGATTTCAGGCGGATCAACCGAGGCAGTGATGGAAGGCCCCTGTGCCACCAGTCCGCTGAAGGGCAGCAACAAAGCGGCCCAGAGGACATAACAAAAGCGGTGCAGCGCCGATCCGCAGAGAAACCTGCGCGGTCGCGGGATAGGCTGGCTAGTAATCTTTTCCATTCCGGGGTTTTTCTTTGCGCATGAGGTACTGGACGGCCTTCTGGTCGTCCGCATAGGTTTGCAGCATGGACATGGCTTCAGAAGGAGTGAAGCCGGTTTTTTCATTACGCTTGTTCTGGCCGCCTTCACCCGGCTTTTCGTCATCCAGAGGCTTGCCCTCATCCCCGGCGCTGATTTGCCCCTCGGGCACCTCCTGAGGGCCTTCCTGAAGCAGATCCTGACTTTGTGGTTTCCGGTCTTTGCCTTGGCCTTTGCTGTCGGATGACTTTTCCTGCGGTTGCTGGCCCTTGCCCTCTTGAGGTTCATCTTCGGGATCGCCCTCACCTTCGGAAGGCTCCTTGCTATCGCCCTTTTGGCCGCTTTTCTGTTTTTTCTTTTGTTCCTCCTGCTGCTTCTTCTTTTCGTCCAAGTGTTCTTTCAGCTCAATGATTCGGGATTTCACGAAGTCACGGTTCTCACGGACCTTTTCGTCATTGGGAGCGTTCTCCACAGCGCGATCCAGGTGGGAGATGGAATCCATCCAGGACTTATAAGTGGCTTCGGGATTCTCCTCCAGAATGGAGGCACCCTGATCAAAGAGAGCGCGGCCCAGGCCTTTGAGTGCGCGTTGCTGCAAGTCCTTGTCGGGGGAACGCAGAGCTTGGCTGAAAGCCAATGCGGCAGCACTGTAGCCCTTTAGTTCGAGCATGGACACACCTGCGCCGTAGGCAAGTTCACCAGTGGGCAAGCCCTCGTTGTCCTTGCTGCTGAGAAGGTATTTGTAGATGTCCTGCGCTGTTTTGTAGTCGCCTTTTTCATAAGCACGGATCGCCTTTTGCAGATCTTCCGTGACCTCAGCGTTCGCGGAGGGAAGCAGGAGGACGAAAAGAAGAACCACGCTGACTGTCGTGACAGTGGCGGGAGAAGCGGCGGGTCTGGAAACGGGAGCGTGCGGGTGCAAGGTAGCCTGGGGATCAACAGGAAGAGCGGCGGCGGATTTGACACGCCGACGGGAGGCCACGCTCATCAAGAGGGATAGCATGAAGCAGACAATACCCGCAAACAGGGGCCATTGGTAGCGTTCGATTTCGAGCGATTGGACCCGCTTGGTGGCATCCTGCTTGTCGAGACTGGTCAGAATGCGGTTCATGAGCGACTGGGTGAGAGTTTGGGAGGCGAGCTCAATGTATTGACCTTTTGTCAGTTGAGCCACATCCCGAAGGACCGCAGGGTCGAGCTTGCTGTTGACCACGTTGCCTCGTTCATCCCGGAGGTAGTCGCCAGGGTTAAGCGGGTTCGGGTCCGGAATGAGAGTGCCGCCAAGCGTGCCTACGCCCACCGGTACAATGAGCAGCCCTTTTTGCGCGGCGTTTTCGGCAGCGCGAATGGTGGCATCATCGGTTTCTTCGCCATCAGTGAAGACAATCATGCCACAGCGTTGACCTTTGATCTTGTCCATCGCTTCCAGGGCGACATCGATGGCAGAGGCGAGACTGCTGCCACCCATGGGGATGGAGCCTTGATCAAGCGCCTGAATCGATTCCACGATAGCGCCGTGATCGGTCGTCAGAGGAGCCTGAAGAAAAGCGCGTCCCGCAAAAGCGATGAGGCCCACACGATCCCCGGGAAGTTTTTCCAGAAGATCCTGCGCGGCCAGCTTCGCACGGGTGAGGCGATTCGGCGCGACATCTGGAGCGAGCATGGACTTGGAAGTGTCCATGGCGATGAAAATATTGCGCCCGGATTGCTGGATGTCCTGGTTCTGGGTGCCGAATTGCGGACGGGTCAGGGCGATGATGAAAAAGCCGAGGCCGAGCAACTGTAGACCGAAGTGGACGCCCGCCCAGATGGGGGAAGCGCCACCTAGCAGGGAGGGGCGAAGCCGCTCAGACGAGGCGAAGGCCTTCACGGCGCGCTGACCGCGCGCATCCGCCCACAGCTTCAGCAGCGCAATGAGCGGCAGCAGGAAGAGCACGTAGGCGTAGTAGGGTTGAGCAAAGACCATGAAGGGCAGGGGAAGGGGCGAAGATCGGTCAGATTGAATCAGGCAATGGCAGGGGCCGTGCGGCCAAAGGATTGTTTCCAGAGCAGGTAGAGGGCGGCGAAGATACCGCCCGCGATGATAAACCAGGAAAAGAGGTCTTCAGCATCGACAATCTTTCGATGCTCGATCTGGGTCTTTTCAAGCTGGTCGACGGTTTTGAAAATGCGCTCCAACGTCCCGAGATCTTCCGCTTTATAGAACGCGCCGTTTCCGATATCAGCGATCTCCTTCAGCGTATCTTCGTCGAACTCCTGCCGACCGGAGGTCGTGAACTGGCCATTGGGCAGCGGGATGGGGTGCAGACCCGGCGTCCCGATGGCGATGGTGTAGATGCGAATGCCAAGCGTGGCGGCGCTGCGGGCGGCATCCTGGGGGCTGAGCTTGCCGGAGTTGTTGGCGCCGTCCGTCAGGAGCACGATGACTTTGCTTTTCGTGTCCTGCTTGTTCAGACGGATGGCGGCCTGGCCGATGCCTGAGCCGATGGCGGTGCCGTCTTCCATAAGACCGGTTTGGATGCGGTCCATGTTTTCCAGGAGCCATTCGTGATCCAGCGTCGGCGGGCAGGGGGTGTAGGGGGCGCCGGCGAAAGCCACAATGCCGATGCGGTCCGTGGGGCGGCCCTTGATGAAATCCGTGAGCACGCGTTTCGCGGCAGTCAGGCGGTTCACCCGGCGTCCGCCGATATAAAAGTCCTCAATGAGCATGGACATGGACACATCGCAGGCGATGACAATGCCGATGCTCTCCGATTTCTCCTCTTCATAGGAGAGGACTTTCTGCGGGCGGGCCATGGCGATGATGCCTGCAAACAAACTGAGGAAAAGCAGGCTGAGCGCGATGCCACCGGAGCGGCTATGGGCCGGTCTGCCAAGGCCCTGCAGATAACCCACCGTTGGGAAGGACAGCGCAGGAGCATCTCCGGCGCGACCGCGGAGCAGGGCCAGGACGGGAAGCAGAAGCAACAGCAACAACCACCAGGGATTGGCGAGCCGGTAACCGTCCAGAAAGGGGATATCCATGATCGGTCAGGTGTCAGGCTTCCAGCGCGTGTCGCGGCGCGGTGGTTTGGTACTTCTTTTCCTCAGTGAGGGCTGCTTCAGCATCCGTGATGAGGGATTCGATTTCGGCAGAGGTGGAGACTTGAGGAGCAAAAGCGAGACGGTCATAGAGCCGGGCGAGACCGCCAAAACGCAGGTTGAGCGGATCACTGGCCGCCGGATGGGGCGGGTAAAGTTCCTCGGTCGTCCGATAGGGGGCGGGCGAACCATAGCGGGCGAGCTGGTAATCACGAAGGATGACGGAGACGTGATGACTCGCGTCGCTCGGGGAGATTTGCTTTTGATCCAGGGTGGTACGCAGGCCGTGGAGTCTCTCCAAGGCCTGCACGAGCGGCGGCACGACGGGAGGCTTTGGGCGAGGAGTAAACTTTATCAGGAGCCAGATGACCAAGCCAACCAGAATGGCCAATATCATAGCTCCCCCAATGATAAGCCAGAGCGGCCAAGTTGGCATGATGTCCACCGGCGGATCGAGTTCTGGGTGCGGAAGGGCGATGGGCGGGGGCTCAGTCTGGGCTTGGAGATCCACCGAACCTTGCTGTCTCCGGGCTTGGCCAAGCAGTTGGCCACTGGCGATGAAGCCGAAAACAAGAACCAGAGATACGTGCACGAGGGAGACCAGCCGGGGGCGGCGGGAGCGCTCTGCGGTGAAAACAGAGAAAAGAGATGGGGACGGATTGGCGGGAGTTTCCAAAATCAGGCTGGATCAGTTCAAACCGGGCTACCGGGGATACTCATTAGTAACGATACGCACGAATATGTTTGAATCCTCAAATAGAGGCAATGCGGAGTTGGAAATTTGCTGTCCCTGAAAAGCAGAATCCCTGCCCAAGTCCCGGGCAGGCCGGGTTGGACAGGGATGGATGATCAATGGAATCGAGCGAGGTAGCCGGAAAAGCTTAGTGCTCCAGCACCTTGCCACGAACAGCGTCACGCACGGCCGGGAGGTCTGTCACGATGACGGTGGCTCCGGGAGTGAGGACGTCGTCGAGCTTGCTGGCGAACTCGGGATTGAAGGCGAGGCGCTTGCCGATGTCATCCGCATCTTGCTTGGGACCGGAGACGGTGGTGCCTGCCCAGCGGCGAGCGGTGTGGCCGGGAGCCCAGCGGCTCGGTGTATTGGTGGCGCCGTCCAGAAGGGTGAAGACATGGTTGCCGAGATCCTTGCGGGTGCCGAGGAAGCCACCGGCTGCGATATCCACGGCAGCGCGTCCGATGGGCGTGCCGTTACGATAGACATACATGGTCTTGTCTGCGCTGCTGATCACGATGGTGATCGGGCCGGCCGTGCTACGCTCAGGGCGCCAGTCATATTCGTTCTTAGATTGCTCGGCGAGCATGGAACGATCGAAATCCTTCGGAGCCAGCATCAGACCTGGGTCGGAAGCCAGATAGGGCTGGCTCTTTTTGCTATCACCAATCACGACCGTGCCGCCTCTTTCCGTGATGGGGAAGAGGAGCTTCGAGAAGTCATAGGGAAGACGGACGCAGCCATGGCTGGCAGGATAGCCGGGCAAATTGCCAGAGTGCATGGCGATGCCGCTCCAAGTGAGGCGCTGCATGTTGGGCATGGGCGCGTTGTCATAAGTGCTGGAGCGGTGCGTCTTTTGCTTTTCCAGAATCGTGAATACACCACCGGGAGTGGAGTGCCCCTTCGAGCCGGTGCTGACCGTGGAGCGGCCGATGAGGACGCCATTGCGGTAGACGTGCATCATCTGGTTCGGGATGCTCACGAGGATCGTGACGGGGCCCGTGGGAGAGAGTTGGGGCAGCCACCAATACTCACCGGGTTTCAGTGGGCCGGTCGGTTTGTTCGTGGCAGTGCCTTTGGTATGAAAAGAAGGCATGTCCATCGCGGAGGACGTGCCGAGAGGTAGCAATGCCGCGAGGACGGTGGTGACGAGAGGGAGTAAGAACCGCATAGAGTACTGAACAGGTAGAGGTGGGAGTGTGTTGGCTGTTGTGGAGGGTGAGATAGAAGGCGGTCGATCTGCCAGATGATGAAACAGGACCGCACCGAATAGGAAAGGTGTGAGAGGGGCCGATGCCGGGTGCCTCCCTGCCTTCAATGCCTGAAGCTGGGACTGTTTGAGGCATCTGATAGCCGGATTCAGGATTTGCGCAACTGTCTTGATGAGTGAGGTGCGAGCGTGGGGGTTAGACAGGGCGGGCGTTGGAGGCGTTTGTTGGTTGAGTGCGCCTGAGACTGATGGGGATGTGCGGGGCGTTGGAGGAGGAGAAATATTTGGACATTCTGACGCACGGGGTGCGGCCGAACGAATTTAGAAATCCGTTCTACGGCGTCGTGAGTGTCCTGCTGCCGAACGGAACGGTAGTGCGGGCCGATGGAGCGGAGTCGGGCGCTGTTGTTGACTTGTTCCTAAGCCTTCTTCCCAGAGAGACTGGCGACGAGCGTGAGCAACTCCAGACTGTCTGCGGGTTTGGAGAGGTGCATCTGGAAGCCATGCGAGATGGCCTTAATGCGATCTTCCGTGCGAGTATAGGCCGTGAGCGCGATGGCAGGCGTGCGACCGCCTTCTGTGGGGGGGAGGGCTCGGACCGTGCGGATCAGGTGGTAGCCATCTTCCACCGGCATGCCGATGTCGCTAACGAGCACATCTGGTACCCGGTCTTTCAAAGAGGTTAAGGCGTCCCGCGCAGAAGAAGCCGTCCTTACGGTGGCACCCGCATTGGAGAGGATCTTGGCCAGGACCGCCTGGGCGTCCGGTTCGTCATCGACCACGAGAACTGAGATGCCGCGGAGGCTTGGAGCCTGAGGTTTAGGCGTGGTAGCGACTTGCTCTGGAGCAGTAGGATGACGGCGGGATGACTCTTCGCTGGGGATGTGAATCGCCGCGAGCGGGAGCATAACGGTAAAGGTTGTGCCTTTCGCTTCGCCGGGGCTTTTGACGCGAATGCTGCCGCCGTGCAGCTCGGCCAGGTGTTTGGCAATGGCGAGGCCAAGGCCGAGGCCGCCGTGACGGCGCGTCGTGGCGGCATCTCCCTGCCGGAACCTCTCAAAGACATACGGCAAGAACTCAGGCGAAATGCCCTGACCCGTATCAGCCACACTCACCTCGATATGCGAGTTCACGCGCTCAAGTAATACCTGCACACGGCCGCCAGACGGGGTGAATTTGATCGCGTTGCTGAGCAAGTTCCAAAGGATCTGCTGGAGGCGGCTGGGATCACCCGCGACGGGTTTGACCATGGGGTCGAGCACGGCCTGCAGGCGGATGTTTTTGGCCTGCGCTGAGGGACGAACCGTGTCCAGCGTCGCTTCAATGACTGGAGAGAGTTCCACAGGTTGCACATCGAGCCGGACTTTACCGGAAAGGATGCGGCTCATGTCCAAAAGGTCTTCAATGATGCGGGTCTGGGCCTGGGCATTGCGGTCAATGACCTCCAGACCCTGCGTCAGATCTTCCTCGGTGCGATCTTCCGATTGCAGGATCTGGATCCAGCCGAGGATGGACTGCAGTGGAGTGCGCAACTCGTGGGAGAGCGTCGACAGGAATTCGTCCTTCATGCGGCTCTGCCGTTCGGCTTCGGCGGCGGCGGCGCTGATCTTTTCCGCTGTCCGGCGTTGCTCGGTGACATCCCGCGAAGTGGCGGTCAGCCGGGTGACGCGCCCTTCAGCATCCAACAGCGGCGTAATTAAAACATCCCACCATTTCGCGAGCCCCTCGGAATTCGGGCAGATGCCTTCGAAGTGGACGGTCTTTCCGGTCGCCGCCTCCTGCATGGACGACCTCACCATTTCCCGCGATTCTTCGGGCCAAAGCAGCGGCCAGTACTTCAGACGGATAGGTTCGAGATCCTTCAGGCCGAAGAGACGAAGGCCTGGAATGTTCATCGAGACAATGCGGCCTTCGAGATCGAGAACTTTGACGCAGTCAGCGCTGGCATTAAGAACCTTTGAGCTGAGCTCCTCGGACTCCCGCAGGGCGAGTTCCATTTCGCGCTGCGTCTGGATTTCCTTTTGGAGAGCCTCGTATAGCCGAGAATTATCAATCGCGACGGCGGCGTGAGCGGCGACGGCACCGAGCAGCGTCTCCGACTCTTGAGTGAAAACCCCGGGCTCTGGATGACCGAAGAAGAGCCCTCCCACGACTTCGCCCGTGCGGGAAACGACGGGCACGGCTAGATAACTCCGGACGGGCAGGTGACCCTCGGGCATGCCATGGTGGGGAGGCATGGTGCCATAGCGGGGATCTTGAGTGATATCATCCACGCGGACGATGCCCTCACCGGAAAAGGTTGCGGCAAAGACGGGTGTATTGCGGGGCATGCCAAACTTCTCGAACGCCTCCCGTGGCGCACCCGAAAGGGTGTAAAGCATGTAGGACTCGCCTTTGTCGTTCGAGACATTGTAAAAGAAGGCGCCGAAAGCGGCTCCACTGAGTGTGCGGCCGGCGTCGGTTGCGGCCTGTACAAGCTTTTGCAGATCGTGCTCTCCAGAGAGAGCAGCGCCAACCTGATTCACGATTTCGAGCTTCGATTGTTGGGAGCGGAGCAGCTGTTCGGTCTGTCGCCGGTTGGTGATGTCCCGGACGACTTTTGAGGCGCCGACAATAATTCCCTCCGCATTCTTGATAGGCGAGATGGTGAGGGACACGTCCACCAGGGTACCCGACTTGGTAACGCGCTGGGTGTCAAAGTGCGCAATACGCTCCCCCCGGCTGATCTGCCCGAGGATAAGCGTTTCCTCACTGCGGCGCTCCAGTGGGATGACGGTGAGGATGGACCTCCCAATCATCTCCTCAGCAGTATACCCAAAAATACGCTCCGCGGAGGCATTCCAACTGGTCACCGTGCCGTCGAGCTTCTTGCTGATGATGCCGTCTTCTGAGGAGTCGACGATGGCCAAGTATAGGTCGCTCAGTGGGATCTCCGGAGGGGGCACGGAGGCGGATTTGGCCATAAGAAGTTTGCAGCAAGATGAGGAAGGAACGCGCGCGAAGGGTCATGACAGCGAAATGCCCCCGCGTGGGAAGATCGAGTCAAACCTTGGGCGCGGCCGTATGAAACATGCGGTAACAGGCATCTTCAGAACGGAGGTGCTCATTTCAACACATCCTGCAGCCAAGCTCGGGCCTGATCGCGCAGCGGCGTCGCGCAAAGGAGCCAGCGGGCGCTGTGGTTCGGGAAGGAGAGCGGCGCGAAAGTAAATTGGCCTTGGATGCCGACCCTAGCGAAGGTCTCTTTTGTGGCTGAGGTGCTGAGTTCCTGGCTGATCCAGAGAGGGCGCGAACCGAGACGACGCAGTCGCGCAGGCCAGGCTGCTTCATCGGGTGCTGGATGCTTAAACTCGCCTTCATAGTGGCTATGCGCGAATAGGCCGCGCCAGAGCGGTGCGATGCTGTCATCGTGCAGGCCGATGTAGTTGCACGCAATCGCTCCGCGGGAGAAGCCCATCAGAACGAGGCGGGTTTCGTCTCCGCCATACCGCTGGCAGACCTCACGGACGGTGGCCATGCAATAACGTTTCGTCTCTTCGACATCGCCCCACCATTTGGGAGTATTGGTGATGCCTTGGATGTTCTTTTCCAGAAAGGGCAGCGAGATCCAGATGCGACCGCGTCCCCCGGAAAGGCCGTAACCCATAACGCAGCCTTCCACAGTGCCGTCACTGGTGTCCCCAAGTTTGTTTTGGTAGCCGCCGTTGCCGGGGTATTCCACGAGCACGGGGTAACGCGTAGACGAAGCCGAGGGTTGTTGCCAGTCTGTGGGAAGGTAGAGGGTGTGATGCGCGGCGGTCTTCTCCCAGCCTGTTGTGGTCTGGATCACGCGTTTGCCTACAGCCGGAGTGCCGGATGAGACGGGCGGCACGGTGAGATCGGTGGGGATGTTGTTGAGGTTTGGCGGGACTTGAGAGAGTTCCACATCCACCCAGCGGCAGGCGTGGTCGCTCCAAGGAACGAGGGCACGGTGATCGATTTTTTTCCCGCCAAATTCTCTGTCGTCTGCGCTGAGATGGCCTTTGAGCACGCCTTCCTTCGAGATCTGCCAACGGAAGCCGGGACTGCCGCCTGCAAAGATATGGTCAATGCCGGGGGTTTTCTGATTGAGCAGTTGCCAGCCGCCCGCTTCCACGATGGGCGCCACCACATCGCTGTCGGAGGGGCTGTTCCAATCTCCAAACCAGAGGGATGGGCAGCCAGTAGCAAGGACCTGCTTCGCGAGTGGGATGACCTGGGCGGCCTGGGCCAACTGCGTGGGATGGTAGCGGGTGCTGTTGTAGCGGGCGTGAAAGTGAGTATTTCCTACGAAAAGCGGCAGGCCATTTGGCAGCCTGATGGTGGAGAGCGAGATGCCCTTACCCGCCCACCAGTCACCGTGCTGCAACATTTCGGGTCGGCCATTCTGGGTGAAGCGCACAAAGCCGTCTGACTCGATGGGGTAGCGGCTCACGAGGAACAGTCCGCTGCCCACGAGGCCGCTGGGGAAATAACGTGTGTAAGGCAGCCCGGCCTGGGCCAAAGCAGACTGAAGCGCGAGGCGATCCGCTTGCACGTAGGCCTCTTGAAAACCGACGATGTCGGGTTTCAGCTTCGCGGTTTCCCGGGCAATGATGGGGAGACGTTCCGCGCGGCGGGGACTAAGCACATGCAGCCCCCAGACATTCCACGTGACCACGCGCAACCGGATGGGCGGTGTCGCCGAGGAAGAGGATGGAGGCCGCAGCTCAAAGATGGAGGCGGCAGGTTCGGCGACCGCGGGAGGCCGCAGATTCCACAGCATCAAGGCTGTGCAAGCGACGATGATGATGGCGGCCAGGGTCAGCAGCCAACGTAGCCAGCGCCGCCGTTTCATGGAAAAGGAATGGGAACCGACAGAGCGGGCGGGCGAGATTGATCCCTTCTGGTCTGATCAAATGCCCATGTTCGCGAGGACGGTGGCGAAGCGGTTCACAAAGCCGGTGGCTTCGGGGTGCGAATTCTCCAGTTCCTCAAGGGACGTCTTGAGCTGCTCCAGCACGGTTGGCTCGCCTTCGGCCGACACTGTCGCGGTTTCCGAGGTCTGGGACATAGCTTCACCTGCCGGATTGGCTGCTTCATTCTCAGCCGCAGCCAGGAGACGGAGAAGTTCGGCCTTGGTGGTTTCCGGAACGGAGTCAGACTCCAGGAGCGCCCGGCGAAGCTGGCTGAGGTGGTCGGCGATCATAGGTAAATGTTATCCACGATCAGAGGGAAAGGGAACAGGATTGAGGAGATTTTTTTTCGGGCTTTGACGCGAGCGAGGTGCTTTGATGTGCAATACGACGGCTACATCTTCGAAAACTTGGTTCAGTCAGGTCTCTCGCACGATAATGTCAGCTAGAACGCATGAACGAAACGAAACCTAACTCTACAATCGTCCCAAATGGACGGTATAGGTGGGTGATGTTCGCGACTAAGGCGTTGATCGCTGTGATCATGATCGCTGTCTTTGTCGGATGGTGCTGGTTGTCCTGGGGTGTGTCCTCAATAGCGCTTGATTACCCGCTACGCCGGGCTGGGGAGAGTGCTGACTATCCGCCTTTAGGCACCTTGGCCTTCTATGTCGGGTGCGCGAAGGCGCTTCTTGCTGCCCATTACCTGATACTAATTCCGGGTATCCCGATTGGTTTGGCGTTCGCTACCATTTTTGGGAATTTTGGAATAAAATCATGGCATGCTCGGTGTCTGATCATCTCAGCTGTTTTGCTCATGCCGGGAGCGATTTTCGCACCTTTTAAAATCTATAGATATAAAGAGCAAGCCAAACGGGACTCTGCTGAATATCGGAAGGCGCAGGTCGAAGAATTCATCAAAAAAATGAAAAGCAAATAAGCGGCTCAACCTGTTTCTCCATGAATCCAAAAGTTGATGAGTATTTGAAGAAGGCCAAGGCTTGGCGGAAGGAGATGGAACTCCTGCGGGAGGTCATCCTCGAGTATCCGCTTACCGAGGACTTGAAGTGGGGGAAGCCCACGTATGCATTCGGTGAGAGCAATATGCTTATCCTTCAGCCCTTCAAGGAAAGCGTGGCGCTCATGTTTTTCAAAGGCGTCTTGTTGAAGGATCCTGATGGCCGTCTCGGGAGTCCGGGCGAGAACTCCCAGTCCGCGAAGCGCATCCTGTTCCGTAGTAGCGCAGAGATCACGAAAACGAAATCGGTCTTGAAAGCATTCATCAAGGAAGCCATTGAACTGGAGAAGTCAGGCCAGAAGGTGGAATTCAAGACGAGCCCGGAACCGTTCCCCGAAGAGTTGCAGGCCAAGATGGCTGACGATGCCAAATTCAAAGCTGCCTTCGCAGCCCTGACCCCAGGACGGCAGCGCGGTTACATCCTGTTTATCAACGGTGCCAAGCAATCGAAGACACGCGCCGACAGGATCGAGAAATTCGTGCCGCAGATTCTGGAAGGAAGAGGTCTGCATGACCCGCCGACCAAGTCGTCATCAAAAGACAAAGGCAGGGCTGGTGCCAAGACCAAGTCTGCTAAAGGTGAAACCGGCGAAAAGGCCGGTGTCGTCCTGCTCTCCGGCGGCAATCCACAAATTGCCAAAGGCGATGGTGACCCTCCCGTGCAGGCTTACATCGCGGCCATGCCGGGCTGGAAACACGAGATCGGCAAAAGCCTGGATGCCATCATCACGCGCACCGTCCCCAAGGTGAAGAAAGCGGTAAAGTGGAACTCGCCCTTTTATGGGATGGAGGGCCAGGGCTGGTTCCTCTCCTGCCACGTCCTCACGAAGTACGTCAGGGTTACTTTCTTCAACGGCGTCTCACTGAAGCCCCTGCCGCCCGGTTTCACGGAGAAGAGCGGCGAGGGCCGCTGGGTTGATATTTATGAAGACGCAGGACTCGATGAGAAGCAGATGAAGACCTGGGTGAAACAGTCGGCGGCCTTGCCGGGATGGAAGCCTTGAGGGTGCCAGGTCTGAATTCGACTGGGCATGTGTTGAAACTGCGCTAAGATTTACAGTGGTATCATGAAAGGAAATCATCTCGCAGTATTGTTGGGAGCCAGCATCATCTGCATGTTAGGCCTTTCTGCAAAAGGCGCGGACGGGACAGGGACCATCTATGATCCCAAGTTGGAACCCAACAAATCGTTTCTCGCAGCGCGAGCGCATCTGAATGCGGGGGAGTATGAGAAGGCGCTTGCCATTCATGAGTGGATGTTCGCCAATATCGAATCGTTAAAGCCTGACGTTTTCTTCCTGACTGTTTACAACCTGTGCTACGACTGGCACCAGGTGGCTTTAAACTACCCGCCAGCGATGAAGTCGCTGCTGGAACACCGTGACCGCAGTGATGCCGCTATGCGCGCAGCGGCGAAAAAGAAGAGGTCACCTGAATTGAAAGATGACATTTACCTGCAGATAGCGTTCAGAGAGGTAACAGCTTTCAATGAGTGGCTTGAACAGGATGCGAAATCGGCCGATCTCTTTGCTGCGATTGAACAGGACAATCCAGAGTACGCAGAGTCATTGTACATATGGGCACGTGATGCCCTGCTTAAAGCAAAACGCTTCGAAATTCTGGTGCGCCACGAGCGTAGCCCCGAAAGCGTCATTCGAACCAACACCGATATCTACAAAAGAATGCAGGATAAGCGTCCTGATTTACGCAAGCTAGCTGAACGGAGGTTCATCGAAGGCATCACGAGTGCCATCGACATTTACGCCGGTGCCGGTTTCCCTGAAAAGGCTGAACAAATACGGTCGTCGGCATTGAAGATTTTTGATTCACCCAAGATCCGCGATCACGGAGTGGCTCCTGCTCCGACAACCAAGCAATGACAAAGGACTTCGGCGGATCGTCCGATAGCCTCACATTTCTGCATGACTGTTGTTCCCATCAATCGGCGGTGTCTCGGCTGGTTCCTTCTGATTGGGGCGCCACTGATGATCGCCCTTTTCGTCTTTGTGTTTGATGAGGTGTGGTCCGGATCCTTCACCTGGCCTTTGTTGATCCTGGCAGCGCTGGGGCTTGGTTTTGCATCTCTGGTTTATCAGTATGTGGTCAACCCGCCTGTCCTCGCGATCGGCGATGGGTATTTCGAGATCTACCGCTGGCCTCTCCGCTCCGTCCGCATTCCTCTGAAGCGTGTCAAGCAGGCTCGCATCCGCGAGCCTTATGCCGGTGATGGGAACACTTACTTTCTGGAAGTGACGCTGGATGCGTATACGACGGAAACGGAGCCTTGGAAGGATACAATTGTGAAGCGAGAAACCGTAAAGCTCGTGCGGAAATTCGGAGGCTATCAACCACCCCCCGAACCGTATCTGGTTTTACAGACTCCCTTGATGGGAGTGTCTGATGCGGAGCTTTGTGCGATTGTGGAGAAGGAGCGTGGCCAGTCGGCGGTAGCTCAAACCGAACATGCTTTAGCGGGTAGTTGAGCCATCGATATCGTTTGTTGTTCATCGCCGATTGCTTATCATGAGGTGCCAGCGATTTTGTGAACATGGATTCACGCATTTTAAGACGCAATTTTCTAAAGGGGCTTTTCCGAGGCTTGGGCGTCGTGTGGCCGATTCTGTCGGCCCTTCTCGCCGTCATCGTGGTACTCGGATTGGTGGTTGGCCTGCGAGAAGGCTGGTCGATCGAGGAGTCCGTTTATTTCGCGTTTGTGACCGGTCTGACGATTGGTTACGGCGATTTTGCGCCCAAGCTTTTCCTCGGGCGTGTGCTGGTTGTCGGGATTGGGCTGTGCGGCATCTTGCTGACCGCTCTCATCGCGGCGGTTGCAGTCAGAGCGTTGGTGGAAGCAAAGAACCGCGAGGAAGAATTCCAGGATGATTAGCAAACTGTATGCACTCGATGTGCGGAGTGAAAGTGCGGATGTTGCAAACTGAACCTTTCCCAGCTAAGCTGGCACTCATGTCGATTACTGTTGAGGGGGTTTTACAAGACGCTCTTTGTCTAACCGAAGACAGCAGAATTCTGCTGGCGGAGAGGCTGCTGGAAAGTGTGCCGCCGGATAAGGCAATCCTTGACCATCAGGTGGCTGTCGCAGTCGGTAGGGCTCACGAGTTGGAGTCAGGAGCCGTAAAGGGCATCCCGGGAACTGAGGCCTTAAAGCGTGTCCGTGAGTCCATCGAGAATCGATTGGCTTCATGACGTTCGAGTTTCACAAGGATGCCCTCGATGAATACGAGGCGGCGGGTCTTTGGTATGAGGAGCAGCGTCATCGATTGGGTATCGAGTTCGTGGAAGCGGTGGAAACAGGCATAGCTGCTATCCTCCAGTCGCCAGACAGCTACCAGCCAGTTCGAGATGGCGTACGCATCTTTTAGGCTCAAACGCTTCCCGTTTTATCTATTTTATCGGTACTTCGAGCAGAAGCAGCACGTCCGCATCCTGGCTGTGATGCACCATAAACGCAGGCAGGACTATTGGCGCGGACGCGAATAGCACAGATGGCATCTGACGCGCACTACTAACCGCACTCGCGCTTACAGCCCCGCTGCCCGCTGCGCCTGCTTCACGGCCTGAATGAACTTCGTGCGCTCGCCCTTGGAGTCTTCGCCTTTGGTCTTTTCAGCAACGTCGAGCACAAGATTGTAATCAAGTGGTCCCGTGTTTTCTGCGCCCTGGAGCAGGAGAGAGAAGCCGACCATGGCGGTTTCAAACACAAAATCTTCGCGGGCTTCGTGCCAGTTCAGGCCGCGATCCGTGATCTTGAGCGGGCTGCTGTCGCGGGGCTTGGAGCCTTTTGGCTGGACGATGCTCAACTGACCCAGAGTCGCAGGCTTGTTCGCATTCGCGCTAAAGTTTTTCGTGGGGATGATTTCATACCAGGCGAAGCGCGTGGCCTGCGTGCCTCCATTGGCAGGGGGCAGATGCTTTTCCGCGATGAGGCGGTAACCCTGCACCAGAGCTGGGTCGAACTTGGCGACGAGTTTGTAATCAGCGTCATTCATTTCGAGGGCAGGCTGTTCCACCGGGATCTGGGCGACAAAACGCATCAATCGGCGTTGCTCATCCCAGGGGCAGGAGGCGACTTCGGCCTTCCACGAATGGATCATGAGAGCAGGCTGGGTTTCGTCTTGCGGGCGGGACGCCGGTGTCGGCTTGGCGTGCGCCGGAATCGGAGCCGAGTTGATCATGACGCCGGCGAATTCCGTGCGATGGGGGCGGGCGAGATGCGGCTGGAAAAGGAAAGCTGTCTCGGGATGAGAGGAAGATGGCGTGAAGCCTGCCAGAGAATTCTGCGGCGCAACTGCTGCGGGACCCTGGGCAGGGGCCGAAGCCGGTGCCTTCACGCCGGATGTGGCATGGGCTGCATCAGGTTTATCCATCGCTAGAGCCGGGGCTTCGACCAGGGGAGGAATGGAAGCCGGAGGTTCCGAGGCGATCTTGGCCACTTGAGCCGCTTTTTCCGGCACGCTCACCAGCACCGGCGACTCTTGAGGAGCCCATTTCAAAACAGGCGTTTCAAATTTTACGGATTCGAAATTCTGCAGCATGGCGTCATCCGGGCTCAGAGGTGCAGAGGACGGGGCGGCGTTCGTTTGCGCCACCTGGCTTGCTGAAGGAGATGCATCGGCAGCAGGAGAGGTGGACGCGGTGTTTGTTGGCACGGCGACGGCGGTGCTCAAAGGCGAGTACCGTGTGCCCGCCCAGAATGCGCCGATACCCAGGCAGGCGGCGGCGGCGAGTTTCGCCAGATTTCCCATGATACGAAAAGCTTGGGAGCGGCCCGGAGAGACATTGGACGCAACCGGCCGGAGAGCACGGCCAACGGGAGCCACCCCGGAACCGCTGCGGCTGCGACGAGGAGCGGCATTGGAGAGAATGGCCTCGCGCTGCTGGGGATGAAGGCTGCGCTGCGGGATCACTGGGGCGAATTGACGCAGCGCCTGAATCGACTGCTCGATGCGGGCATACTCAGCGGCGGCCTCTGGGTTTTGACTCAGCCACTGGCGAACCGTGGCGGCCTGGGCCGGAGTCAGTTCACCCATGGCGAGCGCCGTGAGATCAGGATTTCCGGAAGATGGGGAGTTCATAAGCAAGAATCGGGGGAAATTTGAGAAGAAAAGGAAAAGGGAGATACGATCGCGGAGTGCCGTAGAGGTCTGATTCAGTTCAGTTACAGTTCAGTTCAGAGCGTGATTCAGGAGTTTACGGAGGCGCTTGATCGCGGTGTGGAGGATGAATCCGACGTTAGTGACCGAGAGTCCGGTGATGCCGCTGATCTCCTTGTAACTGAGGTCGTGCTGAAATTTGAGGCGGAGAACTTCCCGCTGATTCGGCGGGAGCTGCTCCACGACGGACCAGATCTGGCCGAGGAGCTCGTCCCGGCTGGCGTCTTCGCTGGGGTCGGACTGCCATTCGTCCAGCCAGTCCAGGTGGTCATCATCATCGGTGAAAGTGAGGCGCTGCTCTTTGCGGAGGATGTCGAAGGCGCGATTCCGGCATACGGCGTAGAGCCAGGCCCGGACGTTTTCCCGGACCTTGTCGGGTTCGGCGAGGTGCAGTTTGAGAAAGGTGTCCTGGACGACGTCCCGAGCGCGCTCCTCATCGCCTCCCAGAATGCCGGTCGCGTACGCGATAAGGGGGCTTTCGTACTGGGCGAGGGAATCCCGCACCAGATCGTGATCTGAGGCACTAGGCTGTGATGGCATCTGGACATTGCTCACAGCGAAAACGAATGGGTGGAGAAGTTCTTAGGCGCGAAAGTGAAACTTCGGGGAGCTTTATGGCTGGCCAGCGGTGGGCGCTTAGAGGGAAGCATCGCATGAAGGGGCGGTGGGCGGCAAAGAGTATTGGCGGAATTTTTACAGGAAAAGTGGGTGAAGAGGGCGGTGGCCCTAACGGAAAGCAGTATGACGCAGAAGCTCTCCGGGTATGACGATGGGCCAATGTGTTTGCCTGCGGTTGGTATGAACCTAGCTTTGAAGGCATTCGCTTGCGGCATGCGACCGGCTCCCTGAGGAGCGATCTCAGGCCGTCACGATAAGACGAATTAAAGAAAAAGTAAGACGAATGGCGCGTGCTTTGCTCCATAAGAAGAATGAACCAGACGACTCCTCCGGCGCCTGCCGATGCTGGCGTACAGCGCATCACGATTTCACTGCCCGACACAGTGCATCGTCAGTTCGAGGAGATGATGGTGGAGCGCGGGTTTCAGAACCGGTCCCAAGCCATCTCGGAGGTGCTCACCCAGCACATCGCGGACTATTACAGTCTGAAGGGCAACCGGCTCATGGCGGGTACGATCACGCTTTTTTACGATCACAAACGGCCAGGACTCCAGCAGCAACTCTCGGACATCCAATACGCGAACATCCGGGAAGTGATCAGTTCGCTGCACGTCTTGTTGGAGAACAGCAACACCATGGAAGTCATCCTGGTGCAAGGCCCGGCCAGGAAGCTGCGGCAGATAGCAAACAAGCTGCTCTCCTGCAAGGGCGTGCTGGCAGGCAGGCTGAACCTGACGCGGACGCTGTTGCCGCCCATTCAGACGACGCCTGAGGACGAACCTTAGGCCCGTCCCGATCTCGCGAGTGCTGATCATTTCATTTTCATTTTTCATTCAATTTCATGGACGACAAAAAGCCCATTTACAGCATTGAACTCAGCGGCGCGGGCATGTGGTCGCGTGTCATCTCCCGGCACAAGACACTGCGCCTCACCGATCTGGAAGGTGGCGCCAATGTTGGCATGCTCATGTGCCATGCCTCGGAGCGGCACGAGCGCTACAACATGCCGGACACGCTGAAAGGGCAGCACATCTTTTATTTGCGTGCGCCGTATTGCCTGCACTCAGACATGGGCCGTCTCGTGGCCTCCATCACGGCGGATACCGTAGGCTGGCATGACACAGTCTGTGGCGCGAGTGACGCTGCTCTTGTTCGCACGAAATATGGGGAGAAGGACTATCAAAGCGCGCGTAACGAATTCCATCGCGATGCGCGGGAATGTTTCCTCATCGAACTGGCGAAATGGGGACTGGGCGAGCGGGATCTGGTGCCGAATGTGAACTGGTTCAGCAAGGTGGTGGCAGACAACGAAGGCCGCTTGAGTTTCGTAAGTGGCCATTCACCCGCAGGCTCCTCTGTCGATCTGCGGCTGGAGATGGACACCCTGGTGGTACTGAACACTTGTCAGCATCCCCTGGACCCGGATCCAGTGTATCACCCACGGAAGGTGCTGCTTGAAGTGTTCCCCGCTGAAACACCCGCGACAGATGACCCCAGCTTCACCGTGCGGCCGGAGAATGCCCGCGCCTTCCGCAACACGGATGACTTTTACCTTCTCGCTCAATAATGATTGAATCTTCACTCGATCCCCAAAACGCCGTTCATGATGAGGTGGTGCGCGCTGGTGACCACTGGCTGCACGAGATCAAGAAAGGACAGACCCTACGCATCCTGGATCTGGAAGGAAACCAGGCGGCGGATACTCTCTTCTATAGTGTAGCCGACCCGCTGGAGCGTTACAGCGCCAGCGATACCATCCGGCACCAGGCGGCGCTGTATTTGACCACGGATACGAAGCTCATGTCCACACGGGGCAATGCGTTGCTGACCATCACGGCGGACACCTGTGGCCGGCATGACACGCTGGGCGGCGCCTGCTCCCGCGAGAGCAATGTCATGCGTTACGCCTTTGAGAAGGAACCGATGCACGCCTGCCGGGACATCTTCATCGAGGGCATCCAATGCTGGGGTCACGGCCTCGGCAAAGAGGACATCACCTGCAACATCAACTTCTTCATGAATGTGCCGGTCACCCCGGATGGGCAATTGAGCTTCGCCGACGGCGTGTCCGGCCCGGGCCGCTATGTGGAGATGAAGGCGGACATGGACGTGATGTGTCTGATGTCGAACTGCCCCCAGCTGAACAATCCTTGCAACGCCTACAACCCGACACCAGTGCGTGTCCTTATCTGGAATTGAGCCATGTTGAACAAAGTACTCGTGGCCAATCGCGGCGAAATCGCCTGCCGCGTCATCCGGACTCTCAAAAAGCTCGGCATCCCCTCCGTCGCCGTTTATTCGGAAGCGGATCGCGATGCCCCGCATGTCGCCCTCGCCGATGAAGCTTTTCTGCTCGGCCCGCCCGCCGTGGCGACCAGCTATCTGAAGCAGGATCGCATCCTGGAGATCGCTAAAGAGACCGACGCTCAAGGGGTGCATCCCGGTTATGGCCTGCTGAGTGAAAACGCGGCCTTTGCCCAAGGCTGTGAAGAAGCGGGTATCGCTTTCATCGGACCCACAGCGGAGCAGATCAAAGTCTTCGGCCTGAAACATTCTGCGCGCGAGCAGGCACAGTCCTGCGGCGTGCCATTGGTGCCGGGCACAGACTTGCTGACGACCGTGGAAGACGCTTTGTCTCAGGCGGAGAAGCTCGGCTATCCCGTGATGCTGAAGAGTACCGCGGGTGGCGGTGGCATTGGCATGCGTCGTTGCGATGACCCAGAGGTTCTTTCCGCTGCTTATGCCTCGGTCGTGCGCCAGGGCACCGCAAGCTTCGGCGATGGGGGAGTCTTCCTGGAAAAGTTCGTGGTGAATGCCCGCCATATCGAGGTGCAGATCTTTGGTGACGGCAAAGGCCGCGTCCTGGCGTTGGGTGAACGCGATTGTTCGGCGCAGCGCCGCAATCAAAAGGTGATCGAAGAGACGCCCGCACCAGGCATCACCGAAGAGATGCGACAGCGGCTCTGGACGGCCGCAGTGAAACTGGGTGAGTCCGTAAACTACCGTTCCGCAGGCACCGTCGAATTCGTGTATGACGCGGACGTAGAGGACTTTTATTTCCTGGAAGTGAACACCCGGCTCCAGGTGGAGCACACCGTCACCGAGGAAGTGACCGGCCTGGATCTCGTAGAGTGGATGATCCGCATCGGCGGCGGTGAAGGTTTCCCGGCAGAAGCCGAATCCATTCAGCGCACCGGCTGGGCCATCCAGGCGCGTGTCTACGCGGAAGATCCCAACAAGGACTATCAACCATCCTGCGGAACGCTCTCCCATGTGGAACTTCCTTCCGAAGCGCGTTGCGACGGCTGGATCGCCTCGGGGACGGAGGTGACACCGTTTTATGATCCGCTCCTCGTAAAGATCATCGTGCATGCAGCCGACCGTCCGGCGGCCTTGGTGAAGATGGCGGAGGCGCTGGAAAAGACCACGCTCGCCGGCATCGAGACCAATCTGGAATACCTAAAGCAGGTCGTGACGAGCGACCTCCTGACGTCTGGTAAGATGACGACACGCGCCCTCGGTGGCATGACCTTCACACCGAAGACCGTGGATGTCATCGCCGCAGGCACGCAGACGACTGTTCAGGATTATCCCGGACGAGTGGGTTATTGGGAGGTAGGGGTGCCGCCCTCAGGTGCCATGGATTCGCTGGCGCTTCGCATCGGCAATCGTCTGCTGAACAACGACGATTCTGCCGCCGGACTGGAGATCACCATGACCGGGCCGACACTGAAATTCAACAGCAGCACCGTCATCTGCGTGACAGGCGCGGACATGCGCGCGGAACTGGATGGCGTGCGCATAGCTCAGTGGAAAAGCATTCCCGTGCAGGCAGGGCAGGTTCTACGCATCGGCCAGTCAAAAACTCTTGGATGTCGTGCTTATCTCTGTGTTAGTGGCGGCTTTAATGTCCCCAAGTATCTGGGCAGCCGCTCGACCTTTACGCTCGGTAACTTCGGCGGCCATGCCGGCCGGGCCTTGCAGGTGGGCGATGTGTTGCACCTCAGCAGCACGGACAGTGAAGACCCGCAGCTCGAACTCCCAGAGCGCCTCGTGCCGCTTTACACGAACGAATGGAAGATCGGAGTCATGTATGGCCCACATGGCGCGCCGGAATTCTTCGTGCCGGAGGACATGCAGCAGTTCTTTGAGCATCCGTGGGAAGTTCATTACAACTCCGCGCGCACTGGCGTGAGGCTCATCGGGCCAAAGCCCAAGTGGGCGCGTGAAGATGGCGGTGAAGCTGGGCTGCATCCCTCCAACATCCATGACAATGCCTATGGCATTGGCTCCGTGGATTTCACCGGAGATATGCCGATCATCCTCGGGCCGGACGGACCCAGCCTCGGTGGCTTTGTCTGCCCCGCAGCCGTGGTGCAGGCCGAGCTCTGGAAGCTGGGACAGCTCCGTCCTGGCGACAAAGTGCGTTTCTGCCGCGTGACTGCGGAGGAAGCAGCGGCCATGCAGGCCAAACAAGACCACGCGATTGAAAACCTCATTGAGACAGAGTTTTCCGAGCTGGAACTGACACCCGCAGAAAAAGCACCTGTGGAGAGCGCCGTCATGCGCCGCCTCCCCGCCTCTGGCACTCGCCCGGAAATGGTGTTCCGCCCATCCGGGGACGCCTACCTGCTCGTGGAATTTGGCCCGCTCGTGCTGGACATCGCATTGCGTTGTTGGGTGCACGCCATCTACCTCAAGATGGTGGAGCTACCCATGGATGAGTTCATCGACCTCACGCCGGGCATCCGTTCCCTCCAGATCCATTATGACAATCGCCGCTTCACGCCGGAGCAGGTCATTCAGAAGGTGATCGAGGTGTGCGAGCATCTGCCGGATGTCGAGGAGATGGAAATTCCCTCTCGCATCGTGCATTTGCCACTGTCATGGGATGACCCTGCGACACGGGAGGCGATCCGCAAATACATCCAGTCCGTGCGGGCCGACGCACCCTGGTGCCCGGACAACATCGAATTCATCCGCCGCATCAATGGCCTGGAATCTATCGATGACGTGAAGCGCATTGTCTTTGACGCGAACTACCTGGTGCTCGGCCTAGGCGACGTCTATCTCGGCGCACCGGTGGCCACGCCAGTAGACCCACGGCATCGTCTCGTAACGACAAAGTACAATCCCGCCCGTACCTGGACGCCGCAGAACGCAGTCGGCATTGGCGGCGCTTATATGTGCATCTACGGCATGGAAGGCCCCGGCGGTTATCAGTTCGTGGGACGCACCATCCAGATGTGGAATCGCTACCGCGAGACCGAGAGCTTCCTGCCCGGCAAACCCTGGCTGCTGCGCTTCTTCGATCAGGTGAAGTTCTACCCCGTCAGCGCGGAGGAACTGCTGCAACTGCGCGAAGATTTCCCGCAGGGCCGGTTCGTGCCGCGCATCGAAGAGACAGTGTTCCGTCTCAGCGAATACAAATCGTTCCTCAGTGCGGAAGCCGGGAGCATTTTAGCCTTCAAGAACGTGCAGCAGCAGTCCTTTGAGGAAGAGCGTCAACGCTGGGAGGCGAGCGGCTTTCACGTCACCGCGCCGGCTGAAACAGTGGTAACGGAAGTCGCCGATCTGGTACTCGAAGATGGTCATGAACTTGTCCAAAGCGCGGTGAGCGGCAATCTCTGGAAGGTGCTGGTAACCGAAGGCGAGACCGTACAGGCCGGTCAGGCTGTGGCCATCGTCGAGGCGATGAAAATGGAGATCCAAGTAGCGACCCCCTTCACGGGTAAAGTCACGCGGGTGTTGGGCAAAGAAGGCCAGACGGTATCACCGGGGCAGAACTTGATCATTGTTGGACTGTGATATGATTCCCTATCTTGGCATCACAGCATTGTTGGCAGATTACCGCAGCGGGACCAGGACACCGCGGCAGGTCATCCTGGAGGCGTGGACACGTGCCGAAAAAGCAGACCCCGCCATCTGTATCAGCCGCCCGGAGTGGAGCGTGATCGACGAGTTGCTGACCAAGCTTGAAACAAGCGATCCCGCGAAGCTGCCACTCTATGGTGTGCCTTTCGCCATCAAGGACAATATCGACTGGGCGGGCCAGCCGACCACCTGTGCCTGCCCGGCTTTCAGCTATGTGGCGAAGAAGTCGGCCTTCGTGGTGGAGGCTTTGATCGCCGCGGGTGCAATCCCCATGGGCAAGACCAATCTGGATCAGTTCGCCACAGGCCTCGTTGGCGTGCGCTCGCCTTACGGCTTCCCGGCGAATCCTTTCAATGCCGATTACATCCCCGGTGGCTCCAGTTCTGGGTCCGCCGTGGCTGTGGCTTTGGGGTTGGCGAGTTTCGCTCTGGGCACCGACACCGCTGGCTCGGGCCGCATCCCGGCGTCACTGAACAATCTGGTGGGACTAAAGCCGACTAAGGGTCTCCTAAGCACCTCAGGTCTTGTGCCAGCCTGTCGTTCGCTGGATTGCATCTCCATCTTTGCGCTGAGCGCTGAAGACGCCATGACGGTCTTCGACGTCGCGGCTGTGTATGACGTGGCGGATCCCTATGCACGGAAAGCCGAAGTGAAACCCGGCAAACCCATTAAAGACACCGTTGTCGGTATTCCGGCCCCAGAGCAACTGCACTTTTTCGGCAATGCCGAAGCTGAAGCGCTTTTCCATGAAGCCATCTGCCGCCTGGAATCCATGGGCATGAAAACCAAGCCCGTGAATTTGCAGCCCTTTTTGGATGCCGCCCGTCTTCTCTACGAAGGGCCGTGGGTCGCGGAGCGATATGCCGGAATCGAAGACCTTATCAAAAGAAACCCGGAGGCGCTGCATCCTGTGACGCTTGGAATCATCGGCGGCGGTGACAAGGCCAACGCCGTAGCAGCCTTCCGCGCCCAATACCGTCTCGCTGCATTGCGCCGCGAAAGCGAGGCCGCGTGGGATGAAGTGGACATCATCATGACGCCCACCGGAGGAACGCATTTCACCCGGGCCGAAGTGATGGCTGAACCCGTGAAGCGGAATTCTGAACTGGGCACTTACACCAATTACATGAACCTGCTGGATCTGGCCGCGTGGGCCGTCCCGACAGGCTTCCTGAAGTCATCAGGCATGCCCTGGGGCGTGACCTTCTTCGCGCCCGCGTTCACAGACGCCTATCTCGGCTATGTCTCAGGAGCCTTCCATGCAGCGGCGAAGTTGCCACTAGGCATGACCGAGGTACCGGTGGAAAGCGTCGCCTTGGTTTCAGAAAACAAAACCCCGCCTAAGGACACGAAGTGGATGCAAATCGCCGTCTGTGGCGCGCACATGGAAGGCCTGCCGCTGAATCATCAGATCCTGTCTCGCGGCGGCCGCTTTGTCACCGAAGCTGTCAGTGCACCCATCTACCGCCTGTATCATTTACCCGGCAAAAACGGCTTTCCGCCGCGCCCCGGCATGGTGCGCGTGCCCGAGGGCGAGTCCGGCGGTGGCGCAGCGATCGCGATGGAGATCTGGGAATTGCCCGAAGAAACCGTCGGCTCCTTCCTCGGTGGCATTGGCGCACCTCTCGGCCTCGGCCGGGTCGTGCTCCAGAACGGCAGCACCGTCTGCGGCTTCATGTGTGAAGGCCTCGCGGCATCGCCAGAGGAGGACATCACCTCATACGGCGGTTGGCGGGCATGGTTGGCGAGGTAGCGACGCGCCCCACACACAGGTCATATAGGTCCTATCCGACCTATGCGCGGCTTTTCACCCGGAGCGGCGTTTCCATGCCCGCGCTCCATTTGAATTCCCGGCGCCGCATCTTCGTCTGAAAATAACATTAAGATCCGCTGATTCGCTTCGTTTTAGCGCCAGACAGCCTGTTTTCGTTTCACCCGACCAACTGGTTTCCGCCTACCCGCCCTATGAAACTCACCCTCTTCTCCGCATTACTCTTCCTCGGTCTCAGCCTGGCCGCAGCCTCGGCTGCCTCGCTGCCGGAGAGCCAGAAGATCGACAGCATCCTGGCGAAGGACTGGCAGAAGCGGAATTTGCAGGCAAACGCTCCGGCTTCGGATGAAGTCATCGTCCGCCGCCTCTATCTGGACATCGCAGGCCGGGTGCCGACCGCCGATGAAACAGCGGCGTTCATGAAATCCAATGCGCCTGACAAACGCGCACAGTTGATCGACCAGCTTCTGGCTTCGGATGGCTTCACTAGCCACATGTTTAACTACTGGGCGGACGTGCTGCGCCTGACGGACAATGTGAAAGGGCGGGTGACGGCAGCGGCTTATGCCGAATACGTGAAGAAGCAGGTTAAGGAAAACACGCCCTATGATGCCTTTGTCCGGAATCTCATGACGACTGAAGGCGGCGTGTGGGACAGCGGCGCCATCGGCTTCTACCAGCGGGATGAGAACAAGCTGGATCACCTTGCTTACTCGGTGCAGGTCTTCCTCGGCACCTCCATCGTCTGCGCACAGTGCCATAACCATCCTTTCGATAAGTGGTCGCAGATGGACTACTACGGCATGGCGGCCTTCACCTACGGGATGGATTCCCGGGGTTACAACGCCAACCCTCTCAAGAAGAAGAACGCCAAGATGGTGAAAGGCGCAGACTTGGCCAAGATGACCAGAAAAGAGCGCGCCGAAGCCGTCGCCAAAATGCGCGCCGAGCAAAAGGATAGCGAATCCATGCGTCAGGACTACGCTGAAGTGCGCGATGTCATGAAGGACGTCATGAAGCCGCTGCGCTACACGCAGGTGAGCTGGGATGACAGCAAGCTGCCTGCCCTGCCCAGCGATTACAAATACCCTGACGCAAAACCGGGCGACAAGATCCAGCCGAAAGTCCTCTTCGGCCATGAGGCGCAGTTCGCGCCCGGCGGCACTCGCTTGGACGCCTTCGCGCAATGGATGACTTCTCCGGAGAATCCTCGCTTCACCACCGTAATTGCAAACCGCATGTGGAAGAAAGTCTTCGGCATGGCTCTCATTGAACCTGTGGATGAGATGACGGATTCCACAGTTCCTTCCAATGGAGAACTCATGGAGTACCTGACGCAACTCATGATCGACAAGAAGTACTCACTGAAGTCATTCCTGCGCGTGCTTTATAATAGCGACACCTATCAGCGCTCCGCGACCGAGCAGGAAGTGGACATCGGCGGCAGTTATTATTTCACCGGGCCACTTCTGCGTCGCATGAGCGCTGAGCAGATCTGGGATTCCATGGTCACGCTTTACAGTGGCAATGTGGATGACGTCATCTCCACCGAAAGCAAAAACCTGCATGCCTACTTGGGCGATCTGAAAATGCTCATGGATACCGTGCGCGACAAAGGCCCGGAAGGCCTCATCGAAGCCGCCAAGAAAGGCGCAGCCGACCGTGAGAATAATCAGGCACGACTGGCGAAGCTAAAAAAAGAAGCCATGTCTGAAAACGCGGATCCGGATGCTAAGAAGTCTCTCGCTCGCGAAGCCAACCGCCTGCGAAATAAGACCCGCGACGGCATGTTGGAAGACATCCTCGGCGAGGAAGGCGCGGAAGGCATCAAGCGTGGCTACAAGCCCGATTACAACGCCGGCATGAAAGTGGACAAGGCCACCCTGGCCAATATGTCCCGTGAGGAACGCAAAGCAGCGCTGAAGATGGGTACCGTGGCGAATCTCACGGAGCGTGCCTCCGAACTGATTTCACCCGCGAAGCCCGGACATTTCCTCCGCACCTTTGGTCAGTCGGATCGCGAGATCATTGAGAATGCCAGCGATGACGCCTCGGTGCCACAGGCTCTCGCTTTGCTGAACGGCCCGGTACCTGCCGCCTTGGGACAGCCCAATTCCGCGCTCATGCAAAAGGTGAGTGCCGCGGAGACACCCATGGGTCAGATGGAGCAGGTTTACCTTTCCTTCTTCAGCCGTCTTCCCTCCTCAGAAGAGCGCGCCACCCTTGAGCAAGTCTTGAAGGAGCGCGGCGAACTCGCCGTTCAGGACGTCATCCACGCCCTGGCATCCGGTTCCCAGTTTCTCTACATTCAATAGTCATCGCGCAGTTCCGTCTCAAACCCTCTCCTTCCTCACCTCTCTGACCGCCATGAATAACGAGCCTCTCTTGAAAAAAGCTGACGAAGTGACCCGCCGCGACTTTGTGATGCGGGCCGCGAAGACTTGCCTGGGCGTATCCCTGCTGCACGCTGCTTCAAGTGGACGCGCCATGGCAGCGTTCGAAGGTTCATCCAAGGCTCGCCAGATCGCGACGGCGAAGAACGTCATCTATCTCTACATGGCCGGCGGCATGAGCCACCTGGACACGTTTGGTGTCACGCCGGGCGCGGCGGAGATGGGAGCGACCAAGGCCATTGCGACCTCCGCCGATGGCGTGCAGATCAGCGAATACCTTCCCAGCGTGGCGAAGATGATGCACCACGGTGTGGTCTTTAATTCTCTTAGTTCCACCCAGGGCGCGCATGAGCAGGGGAACTACTTCCAGCACACCAGTTACACACTGCGAGGCGCGACACGTCACCCCAGCATGGGCGCCTGGCTGACGACCTTCCAGGGCAAAAACAATCCCGCTCTGCCCGGCAGCGTTGTCATCACGAATGACAGCAAGCATCCCGGCGCCGGCTTTTTCCCGGCCTCCGCCGCGCCTTTGCTCGTGAACAATCCGTCCGCCGGCCTGCAAAACAGCAAGCGCATGGCGAACCTCAGCGAGGGAGATTTTGATTATCGCCTCGGCCTTTCTGCGAAGCTGGATCAGTCTTTCCAAAAGTCCTATCGCTACGCCGGCATCAAGGCCTATGCGGACGTCTATCAGGATGCGGTAAAGGTGATGAAGAGCGAAGACTTGATCGCCTTCGATATCACCAAAGAATCGGAAGACATGCACGAAGCCTATGGCAACGACAGCTTCGGTCAGGGTTGCCTGCTGGCGCGCCGCTTGGTGGAGCACGGGGTGCGTTTTGTTGAAGTCGCCCTCGGAGGCTGGGACACCCACAATGACAACTTCATCCGTGTGCCAGAGCGTTGCGCCATCCTCGATCAGGCCCTCGGTGCGCTCCTGCCTGACTTGGAGCGCCGTGGGTTGCTGCAGGACACCATGGTCGTCCTCACCAGCGAGTTCGGCCGCACGCCAAAGATCAATCAAAACGAGGGTCGCGATCACTATCCCAAAGCTTTCTCATCCGTCATCTGGGGCGGGGGAGTGAAGGGCGGCCAGATTTACGGCAAGACGGATCGCGGCATCGAAGTCACGGAGAACAAACTCGATGTCCCCGACTTCAATGCCACCATCGCCTACGGCCTCGGCCTGCCCCTCGATTCCGTCCTCTACTCCCAGACCAAGCGGCCCTTCACGGTCGCTGACAAGGGCCAGCCGGTGACGTCGATATTCTAGGAGGGGCGCTCTCCGAAGCGCCCTCATGAAATAAAACCAGGGTTCAATCGTCACACTAGAGCCTGCCAAACGAACGTGGACGTTCGTTCTACGGCGTCCAGCGTGCTGACGCCGTAGAACGAGTTTCCAAACTCGTCCGGCCAGCCGCGTAGACAATACAAACGCTTGGAGCCACGCCTGCTCCCGAGGACCCATTATTCGTTTTTCTCGATTCGCGCCGCGTATTCATGTTATGCTGCGTCCGAAAATTCGTATGAAGCTCCTCCTCTTCACCTGTTTGGGAATATTAACGTGCGCACTCACTGGCTCCGCCCAGGACGAGCCATTCCGGGTCTTCACGAATCAACAGGGCCAAACGCTAAAGGCAAAACTGTTAAGTGTAAACGCTGGTCAGGTAACTATCCAGCGTGAGGACGGCAAGGAATTCACCCTGCCACTCATGAACCTGAGCACCGCAGATCAGACTTACATTCAGCAGCAGGCAGCAACGAATACAGCACCGAGCACGGCCAATCCAGGCGCTCCCACTTCCACCGCTACCTCCACAAACACCGCTCCAGGGACAACGCCTCCCATTGGATCAGGCCCCGCAAATCCCAATGACAAGATCGCCTTTGAGGCAGTGAACGAAGCAGCGGGTCAGCCTCTCTTCGCGGACACCGCTCTCTGGACTCGCTCCGCAGACGAAGTAGCTACCGCCCTGACCTTGCGCCCTGAGTCCAAGACCCAATCACAAAGCAGCTTCCGTTCATACCCCGATGAGAGCTACCGCTTGTTCGGCGCACGACCTTTTTCCGTCGCCATGTATGCCGAGCGTGGCCAGCCCGTTGGCCTATCCATCATTTATGCGAACAAAGGCGACCTCTTCTCCGCAGCAGGAAGTGGCCAGATGCATTTTGATAAAGACACCCCACCAGAAGATGCGGCCAAGATCTTGAAGAAAGCGATGGAGACCGATGGGGCAGCCATCCGGACCGCGATCTCTGCAAAACTCGGACCTGCGAAAAAGGATCGCTTCGGCGAAGGCAAGAGCGGGCGTATGACCATGGAGCGCTGGGACTGGCGTGGCCAGTCGATCCTCCTGGCCGAGGTCGAAGGTGAATACACCGGCTTGCAGATCGTTTCCAAAACCTTTGCGGATAGTGGTGGCAAAGTGGAGCGCACCACAGATGCCGAGATCAAGGCGCGTGTCCTGAAGCAGGTGGAGACAAGACCCGGCGGCGATGTGGTCATCAATGACATTCCCATGGTGGACCAGGGCCCAAAGGGATACTGCGTCCCAGCAACAGCCGAGCGGGCCATGCGCCACCTCGGCGTTTCGGCGGACATGTATATCCTCGCCAATGCCGGTGAGTCCGGCTACGGCGGCGGCACCAATGTCGAGGGCCTCATGGCCGGGATGATGCGTCATCTTCGCTCCAAGGGGCGCTCTTATGAAACCTTCAACGGCGCCCTCAATCTCAAGCAGATCTCGCGTTTCATCGACAAAGGCGTGCCGGTCATCTGGGCGCTCTACAGCACGGACAATTTTAATGAGATTGCTAACAAGCGCACTAAAGATCGCCAGGGCGTTTCAGACTGGTCCGCGTGGAAGGCGAAACTCCTCAGCGAAGTCGGCGCACTATCCCTCTTCAAAGACAAGGACAAGGGTCACGTGGTTCTGATCGTAGGCTATAATAAAGATACCAACGAGATCGCCTTCAGCGATAGCTGGGGTGAGCGCTACAAAGAGCGTTGGGTCACCGTCGCCGAAGCCGAAAAGGTTTCCCAAAGCCAGTTTTGGGTCGTGAGCTTTTGAGAGGTGGGTGGTGCTAACTCACGAGCGCAGTCTAAGCGCTCGGATAGGTCCTATGAGACCTATGGGACGAATTGGACCTATCTGGCTGAGCTAACGCACTGCCACCCTTTTCTCACTTCGGGAGTACCCAAATATTCCGGTACCGCACCGGGTTCTTGTGGTTCTGCAAAAAGATCGGCCCCGGCGTATCCGTCTCTTCCTTCACTGGCGCCGAACCCGTAATACCCGGGATCTCCTGATTCTCCTGAATCACCACGCCGTTGTGCCGCACCGTCACCTTGGCGTTCCCGGTCTTCTTGCCTGACGCATCATACGTTGCCGCCGTGAAATCGATGTCATAGGTTTGCCACGAGAGCGGCGGATAACACATGTTCACCTTGGGTGAAGCTACCTTATAAATTCCGCCGCACTCGTTGTCTTTGCCTTCAAGGCCAAAGCTGTCCAGCATCTGCACTTCATACCTGCCTTGCAGATACACTCCGCTGTTGCCGCGACCCTGTCCCCGTGCATCCGGCATATAGGGGAGCCTGAACTCCAGATGCAGCGTGAAGTCCTTAAACTTATTCTCACTCGTGATGCCTTCCCTCAGAAAGTGATCCGGCGTCACTTGGGACCCAGGGAATCGGTTGATTTCTTTGCCATCAAACAAGACGACCGCGCCTGAAGGAGCCTCCGCGTCCATCGTCGGACTCACCCGCGTGACACGTGTCATCTCGACGATGCGATTCTTGTGCATGTCCGTCACGAAAATGTTCGCGCCATCCACTTCGCCTATGAGTTTTTCCGTTTTGAAGACGACCGTGGTTTCTCCCTTTTCACGAGAGCCCCCGGTGCGGGTCACCGTCTCACGATCCATGTCCCAGCCTTCTCCTGGCAGACCGCCTTGATAAGACACCGCTTCGAATTTTCCATCACCCAGCGCGATGATCTGAGCACCAAATTTCTTATCTTCCTTTTCCCCAATGTACTCGCCCTGAATGACGAAGTCCTCATCAGCATCGGCCGGATTTGTATAAGCCTTCGGCGGTGGTGGGGGAGTAGGAGCATCCTGAGCGGAAAGTTGGCCGAAGGAAAAAGCGATCAGAATTGGCGTAAGAAAAGGCGTGCGCATGGTGAAGTAAAACGATGAGGAAAGTTCGACGGCGGGCGCAGTATTGGCCGCGTGCCGGGCTGAAAATTCAGGCTAGCACGATTCCTCGATCCCAGACAAGCCGCATTCTACCTCACTCAATCACCCCGCCACTCCTCACGCCGCAGTCGCGACTTCAGCCTCTTCATCCGCCAACTGAATCCTCACATCCACGATCATCTCGCGCGTGCCCTTGCCACGGAATGTCCCGCAAAGCGGGCGGATATCCGCGTAGTCACGGCCGATGGCCAGCTTCACATACCGCGTATCCGGCACCCGGTCATGCGTGGGATCATAGCCCTTCCAGCCATAGCCTGGCAGGAAGACCTCGATCCAGGCGTGGCTTGCTTCCACTTCATCAGGCTTGCGATTCGGATTGTAAAAATACCCACTGACATACCGCGCGGGAATCCCGCGGCACCGGCACATGCCGAGCAGCAAATGCGCGAAGTCCTGGCAGACCCCTTGACGCGAAGTGATGACCTCCTTTGGCTTCGTATTCACGGTCGTTAAGGACGGAGCGTATTTGAAATTCTGAAACACATGGCGCCCCAGAATGACGGTGTCGTGCCAGATGGCCTCGATCGGGCCAGGATGCGCGTCCATGGATTCCCGCCAGATCTCAGGTTCGAGGGAAACAAACTGAGAGTCCTGCAGGAAGAGGTGGTAGTCCTCCCGCACGTTCTTGTCCAATAGGGAAGCCGGATGACAGAAGAGCGGGGTTGGCCCCCGGTTATCCATGTGAGTGTTCACAAGGGAGATGGCATGCACGCTCAGATCACGGTGCGGCGGGACAATGTCGAAGTAGTGAACACAATTCGTATAAAAGTCCGGATAGTCGCGGATCAGCGCCTGCGGCTGGATGCGCAGCTCGAATTGCTCGCAGGTTTGGCAATCGTCTGACAAAGGTTGCAGACGGGCTTCATTAAAGCTGTCCCACACATCGTCATGATAGTGGTAGCGCGTGACATGGTTCACCCGCAGGCGCAGGGGCTGAGTCCAGATGGGTTTGTCGGGTTCGCCGATTGGATCCGACATCATCCCTGCTGTTGCTGCTGCTCCTGTTGTTGCTGTTGCAACTCCTGCTGGTGCAGCCGGATCTCGGACTCGAGATCCGTGGGAGGCTGATACATGAAGGCTTGATAAATAAAGTCGTCAATACGGTCGAGTACCCCCTGAACATGTTGCAGAAACTCGTGCAACCCGCTGTTTTGAATGTCTTTGATGGTCAGGAAGTTCAGATCGGAGAGCAGCTTGCCGAAGGTCTTTTCTTCCGTGCTGTTGTACTCGTCCGGGTCCGTATCCGCCAGCAGGTGCAGGTAATGATCCACCCGGTCCAGGCCGAAGAGGATCGAACGGGGGAAGGTATCAGAGAATATGAGAAACTCTGCGACGCGGGAGGGGGTGATCTCACCTGGGTTCTGGCGACGATAGCTTTCCAGACCACTGGCGGAACGAAGCAGCGCCTGCCATTGGGCCACGTCCACCGCGCCACCCACGTCCATGACGGAGGGCAGGAGAATGTGGTATTTGATGTCCAGCATGCGCGTCGTCTTGTCCGTGCGCTCCAGATATTTGCCGAACTGGATGAATTCGTACCCTTCCGTACGGGAAAAGGTGGAGTCTGTCAGCCCTTGGAAGAGATGGGAATACTTCTTGATCTGCTCGTAGAATTCATGAGCGCCACCTTCCCATACCTGGCGGGCCGTCTTGGATTTGAGGAAGAGATAGCACTCATTCAGCGCTTCGAACATTTCCCGGGAGATCTGATCCCGCACCTGACGCGCGTTTTCGCGCGCAGCGAAGAGACAGGAGATGACGGAGTTAGGATTCTCTTCACGGAAAGTCATGAACTCCGTGACATTCTGGCTGTTGGCGATCTGGTAGTGCTCGAAGAAAGTTTCTTCATCCCCAGCCGAGCGAAGCACGGGCACCCAGTGTTCCTTGAGCGTCTGGTCATCGAAGTTCACGAAATCCAGCATGAGCTGCAAATTCACATCGAGGAGCCGGGCGATGTTCTCGGCGCGCTCGATGTAGCGGCTCATCCAGTAGAGCGAATTCGCCACGCGGGAGAGCATGACGTCGGTGCTGCGGCCAGTGCGCAGAGATTTCTTTTGTTGGGTGGCGGGAGACATTGACGGGAAAGCGGTGCGAAAGGGAGGGAAGGAAGGAAGAAGGAGTCGGCAGTAATTGGTTTAGTTACTTACTCACCATTGTGAAGAACCCAGGTGTCCTTGGAGCCGCCACCCTGTGAGGAGTTCACCACCAGTGAGCCTTTGCGCAGGGCCACTCGTGTGAGCCCGCCGGGCGTCACGGTGATCTTGTCCCCGTAGAGAATGTAAGGACGAAGATCCACATGGCGGCCTTCAAAGTCCTCCCCGACCCAGGTGGGATGGCGGGAGAGCGAGATTGGAGGCTGCGCAATGAAATTGCGCGGATTCGCGATGATGTTTTTGCGGAACTCTTCAATCTCTGCTTCCGCAGCCCACGGCCCCATCAGCATCCCATAGCCACCCGCTTCATTGGCGGACTTGACCACCAGCTTGGCCAGATTCTCCAGAATGAACTTCCGGTCATCCGTTTCACTGGCCAGATACGTCTCCACATTTGGGAGGATGGGGTCTTCGCCCAAGTAGTATTTGATGATGCGCGGCACGAAGTAGTAGATGACCTTGTCATCCGCGATGCCGGTGCCGATGCTGTTGGCCAGGCTGACATTCCCGGCTCGAATGGCGTTTACCAGGCCCGGAACACCCAGCATGGAATCCTCACGGAAAACGCAGGGGTCCAGGAAGTCATCATCAATGCGGCGGTAAATCACATCCACAGGCATGAAGCCAGCCGTGGTGCGCATGAAGACCTTGGAATCACGCACCACAAGATCCCGGCCTTCCACAATCGGAATGCCCATCTGACGGGCGAGAAAGGCGTGCTCGAAGTAGGCGCTATTGTACACGCCCGGAGTCAGGAGCACCACACTGGGAATATCCGAGCCGACACTATCCGGAGCCACGTATTGCAGCACATTGCGCAATTGGGCGGCATAGCCATCCACCGCTTTCACCCCTGCGGTTTGGTAGAGTTTCGGAAAGGCGCGCTGCAGGGCCGCACGGTTTTCCAGCATGTAAGACGCGCCCGAAGGGCAGCGCAGATTGTCCTCCAGCACGAGGTAGGAACCATCCCTTCCCCGGATGAGGTCAGTGCCACAGATATGCACATAGATGTCCTTTGGGACCTTGCAGTGCATGAACTCCCGGCGGAAATGCTTGGCCCCATTGATATAATGAGGGGGGATGATGCGATCCTGCAGGATCTTCTGTTCATGATAAATGTCGTGCAGGAACAGGTTCAGCGCCGTCAGACGCTGGATCAGGCCTTTTTCCACCACCTCCCATTCATGCGCGGGGATGACCCGGGGCATCAGGTCGAAGGGGAAAATGCGCTCCGTGCCCTGGTTGTCATTGTACACGGTGAACGTCACCCCGCCTCGCATGAAAGCGAGATCCACGGCGGTTTGCCGGCGGTGATATTCACCCTGGTCGAGCCGCTGCATACGGTCGAGCACGTGGCGGTAGTGAGGGCGGACGGATCCGTCCTCCGCGAACATTTCGTCAAAAAAGTCTTCGGATTGGTAGCTGTCTAACAGCATAAAAGTGAGGAGGTGGTGTGTGAATTCCTTCCCAAAGCAGAATCAGGGCCAAGCGAATCCAAGTTCATCTTCGTGAAATTCTTGGAGCGCGGAGGGTGATCTGGTTAGATTCCTTGATATGGAGATCAAACACGGCATGCATCTGGGATATTGCACGAACATCCACCGGGGCGAAACCTGGGCGGAGACGTGGCGGGGGTTGGAAGAGTATACCCTGCGGGTGCGGCAGCGTGTGGCGCCGGGGAGACCCTATGGCATTGGCCTCCGCCTTGGCGAAAAAGCGGCGCGCGAGTTGGTAGAGCCGTGTCAGATGGCGGAATTTCAGGAGTGGCTGGAAAAACACAACTGTTATGTTTTCACCATCAATGGATTTCCCTACGGTTCTTTCCACGGCACGCGGGTAAAAGAGCAGGTTTTCAAACCTGACTGGACCAATCCTGAACGGCTGGACTACACGAAGCTGCTTTTTGATATTCTGGCAAAGCTTCTGCCAAAGGGAATGAGTGGCAGCGTGAGCACCCTGCCGGGCTCGCATAAGGAGTTCGGCATCGGCGAAGATGAACTGAATGTGATCTTCCGGCATCTGAAGGACTGTAGTGAGTACATCGAACGCCTGAGCGAAACTACGGGCCACGATTTACATCTGGGACTGGAGCCAGAACCCCTGGGTCTGATGGAGACCAGCGGCGAGGTGTTGAAATTCTTTGCACTCTATGCTGACCAGAATCCCGGAGACAGCATCTTCTTCCGCCGCATCGGCCTCAATTATGACTGCTGCCACCTCGCCGTGGAATTTGAAGAGGCTAAAGACGCCCTCGACCGCATCACCGAGGCCGGCATCCGCCTGAGCAAAGTGCACCTCAGCTCCGCCCTCACGCTGCAACCGACAGACGAAAACCTGAAGCGGTTGAAGCAGTTCGATGAGCCGGTCTACTTCCACCAGTGCATCATCAGGGAAGGGGACACACCCCTGCGCCGCTTCCGCGACATCCCCGAAGCCATGGCCGCTGCGGAATTGGACCCAGGTATGCGCGGCGACGAATGGCGCGTGCATTTCCACATCCCCCTGCATGCTCATCCCGCCGAAGGCTTCGGCGACACAAGGAACCACCTCACCGACTGCCTCGACTGGATGTCCCAGCACCCAACCGCCTGCCAGCATCTCGAGATGGAAACCTACACTTGGGAAGTCCTCCCCGAAACCCTGCGTGAAGGTGATGTGGTTGAACAACTCGCCGCCGAGTACGCCTGGACCGTAAATGAAATGAAGCGGCGCGGGCTGGCGTAGATCAAGTGACAGTCATAAATGTCTAGAACCACGGAGTGGTTCACCCATCCATAGCAAGGCGTTTAAACGCCTGGTAATCGAATCTTCCCATCTACTCCGGATGGAGTTGCCTAGTGCGCGCACGAGCTTGTCAGGCTACTGACTCTCATATCCGTGCCGATTCAGATCTAGATTCTTCCCACTCTGCGCCGCCTCCGACGCGAAAGACACACCCCGCAGCCAAAACAAACAGCAGCGCCCGGCCCGGCTCCGGCACCACCACTACGATCCCGTTGCTCTCGAACAGCGACAGATCGTAGAACAGATTGGCCGGCAGGGTGGGGAGTTGCAGATCCAGGGCTGCGCGCCAGTCGTGCTCGCCGATGTCATTGTTAGCGACAAAAGGGCCGGTGGAAACAGTAGCCGTCCCACTTCAGGTGCTGCTCGTTACACACGTTGACCGTCCCGCAGCTGTAAAATCTCAAGCAGGTTGAGCAGGACAGGAATTGGCATTAGGTTTACGATTCCCATGAGGCCCTGGCTCGAATTAGCGCGCATCTCCAATCTCCCCACCGTGTGGACGAATGTCCTCGCGGGCTGGGTCTTGGGGGGAGGGGGCTGGGATTGGAAAACAATCCTGTGGCTCATGCTCGCAGCCTCACTGGTCTACACCGCAGGCATGATCCTGAATGACGCCGCCGATGCCGCCTGGGACCGGCAGAACCGCCCGGAGCGTCCCATCCCTTCGGGCAAGATCCCTCTCTATATAGCATGGTCCGTCGGGCTGATGATGCTCGCCCTAGGCACACTTGCAGCCGTATTGCTCGCCGGAGCCAATGTGTGGCTGTCTCTCGGTCTGGCCTCCGCGATCCTCGCTTACGACTTGTATCACAAGCCATGGCCCGGCTCTGTCTTCATCATGGGTTCCTGCCGTGCGCTGCTTTATCTGGTGGCAGGCTCGGCTTCGCTGGCAGGAAAATCATGGATGATGAACTCACTATTGCTGGCCACTGCATTGGCATTGGGCGGTTATGTTGTAGGCATCACGCTCGTGGCACGGCGGGAAAGTCGAGGCAGTGCTCCCGGCTTCTGGCAGATGTGGGGCACGAGCGCGGCCTTGTTTCTGCCATTCCTGGTAGCCATGTACTTTCTTACTTGGGGAAAGAACGCTGCGGTAAAAGAAACTGTCCAAATTGGAGGTGACACCGCATTGATCTCATTTGGGTTGGACCTGACCACTTTCGTCCCGCTCCTCATCCTTGCCGCCCTCCTCTGGCTCATCCTCCACGCCACCCGTCTCATGAAAACGCCACCCCGCTCGAACATCGGCCGCTCCGTCGGTCTGCTCCTGGCGGGCATCGTTCTCGTGGATGGACTGGCCATCAGTGCCCACCTGCCCATCGTCGCGCTGATTTGCGCAAGTTCCTGGCCGCTTCTCTTGCTGTGGCAGCGTAAGATATCAGCAACGTGAGCGTTCTTTTCCCCCGCCGAATCCAAGAAAAATGTCAGCCAAGCCATTAGAGCGTGAGTTCCCTGTCAGTCACACCCAGCGTGTGATCTTTGCCCGCAATGTGTTTAAGAAGGGCGACAAGGTCTTGCGGAACTTGGTGGCGGGCGCTCGTGAAAATGGTCGACCCGTGCGTGTCTTGGTCATCCTCGACAGCCACGTCGCAGAGGCCAATCCGGATCTCGTGAAAAACATCCGCGCTTATGCAGCAGCGCACAAGGATGTCATGACGCTGGCGGATGATGTGCTGACGGTTCCGGGCGGCGAAGTGTGCAAGAATGACTTCGCGTATGTGGAGCAGTGTTGGCGCGCCATGCATGATGCCGCGCTGGATCGGCACTCCTTTGTCTTCGTCATCGGCGGTGGCGCGGTCTTGGACTTGGGTTGCTTCGCGGCAGCCACCGCGCACCGCGGTATCCGCCATGTGCGCTTTCCTACCACGACCTTGAGTCAGGGTGACGGCGGCGTCGGTGTGAAGAACGGCGTGAACTATTTCGGGAAGAAGAACTGGATCGGCACTTTCTCAGTCCCGTACGCGATTGTGAATGACTTTGCCTTTCTGGACACACTGCCGCCGCGTGAAAAACGCTGCGGGCTGGTGGAGGCTATCAAGGTTGCCCTCATCCGCGACAAGGACTTTTATCACTGGCTGGAAGACCGCGCCGAAGAATTGGCCGCGCTCGATACCGCAACGGTCGAAGCCACTGTGCGGCGTTCCGCCGAACTCCATGTCGAGCACATCGTCACCAACGGCGATCCGTTTGAGCGAGGCTCAGCGCGGCCCTTGGACTACGGACACTGGTCAGCACATAAACTGGAGCAGGTCTCTCAGTTTGCCATCTCGCATGGAGAAGCAGTAGCCATCGGCATCGCGGTCGATGTATTTTATACCATGCAGGCCGGACAGCTGGATCCAGAGACCGCCATGCGCATCGTGGAATTTATCGAGCGTGTGGGATTTTCAATCTACTCCCCCGAGTTGCACACACGCACCAGTGCCGGCAGTCTTGTGGTGCTGGAAGGACTGGAAGAATTTCGCGAACATTTGGGCGGGGAACTCACCATCACTCTGGTGCCGGAGATCGGCCGCAAGATTGAAGTGCACACCATGAATCACGATGGACTCATTGCCGCCATTGATGCGCTCGCGGAACGCTCCGGTGCGGCCCTGAGGACCGCACCGATGCTGGAGTCACTTGTCTAATCTAATAATGGCAGATGTCGGTGGAATGACTCCAGCCTGAGAGGGAAACGGCGGGAACTTGCCCGCGCAAGATCACTCCCAGGATTTCACATCGTCTGTTTCGGTATTCCCCAGTTTTGGGTCGCCATGGCTCCAGAGGAGCACGCTGCCGTTAAGGTCCGAACCACCGTAAGGATCCTCCAAAATTCCGTCGCCACTGTAGTCCAGCCTCATTTCGTAAGCCTCGCCCCAGGGATCGACCAGGCCTGTGCCATCCACATAACCGTTCTTGTTGTTTTTAGCGTTCGACGGTTCGTAGAATTTTATACGGCGGGGATTGTTGGTGATAGCATCGCCTTCATCCGAAGCCATCAGCATTTGAATGATGCTTAGACCGTCTGCGTTCGTGGTAGTGTAATTGTCATCAGTGTCTTTGTTCGCGGCCAGCGGCAGGCGGTTGTATTCCGTCCGATATCCGCCGATGCCCACTTCTACGCCTTTCATAGCGGTTTTGGCCTGAAGCTTCTTGGCGTTCCTCATGACAGAGGAACCGACCGAGATGCCGAGCGTGGCGAGAATGGCGATGATCGCGATGACAACGAGCAGTTCGATCAGCGTGAAGGCTCGCGAGGTTTTGTATGGCAGTGAGATGGCTTTCATATGACGAATTGGTTCGGCCGGAGCAGGATTATGTATCAGGTGGTTCTTTTATTTTCTGGCTTACGTATGGCGCATCCGGCGCGGCAATTTCAGAATAACTGAAAAGGTGGGCACGCGTCAATCGTGAAGAAATCACGTTCCGAAAGACCGCGGAGAAGCTGACGAGAGGCGCAGTGCAGTGTGAGACGCTTTTTGCGATGACGCGCCACCCATGATGGTGTGATGAGCTGAAAGCCGCTGTCTGCCTTGCACGGATGCCAATGACAAACATGTAAAGCAAATATTGACAGTTTATCGCAACTACATACTCTTGACAAATCTCTGCCAATCACGCGCAGAACCAACACACCAGACCAACAACACTAATAGACACACAGCCTTATAAAAACGGCTGAATGCAATATGGCTAAAAAAGCATCAAAGAGCAGTTCGGCGAATACGAAATACGTATACTTCTTCGGGCCAGGTAAATCAGATGGCAACGGCTCCATGAAAGCGCTGCTCGGCGGCAAAGGAGCGAACCTCGCAGAGATGAGCCGTATCGGCCTTCCAGTGCCTCCAGGGTTCACAATTTCGACGGAAGTCTGCACGTACTTCTATGACAACAAGCGCACCTATCCAGCCTCTCTGCAGAGTGAGGTGGAGAAGGGTGTGGCAGGCATGGAGAAGTTCATGGGCTGCAAGTTCGGTGACACAAAGGGCATGCCTTTGTTGGTCGCCGTTCGCTCCGGTGCTCGTGACTCGATGCCCGGCATGATGGACACCATCCTCAACCTTGGTCTCAATGACGATACGGTGCTCGCGCTGGTGAAGGCCACGAGCAATGAGCGTTTCGCTTGGGACTGCTATCGCCGCTTCATCCAGATGTATGGTGATGTGGTGCTCGGCGTTCAGAAGACGCCTGATGAAGATCATGAGCCTTTCGAAAGCGCCATCGAACATTATAAAGATGAGAAGTATGGCAGCCATGAGTTCGAAGACAGCAAGCTGTCCGCTGAAGATCTGCAGGAACTCGTCAAGCGTTTCAAAGCTCTCGTGAAAGAGCGCACGGGCAAAGTGTTCCCCACCAGCCCTTGGGATCAGCTCAAAGGCGCCGTCGGCGCTGTGTTCGGTTCCTGGATGAATGACCGCGCGATCGTTTATCGCCGCAAATACAACATCCCTTCCGAGTGGGGCACCGCCGTCAATGTGCAAGCCATGGTGTATGGCAACACCGGCGAAAACTCAGGCTCCGGTGTGGCTTTCACCCGTGACCCTGCCACCGGTGAAAAAGTGTTCTACGGTGAGTTCCTCATCAATGCTCAAGGTGAAGACGTCGTCGCCGGTGTGCGCACGCCTGAGCCCGTCGCTCAATTGAAGGCGCATCTGCCGAAGCCCTTCGCTGAACTCGAAAAAGTTCGCAAGACGCTCGAAAGCCACTTCAAGGATGTGCAGGACTTCGAGTTCACCATCCAGGAAGGCAAGCTGTTCATGCTGCAAACCCGTAACGGCAAGCGCACAGGTGTGGCTGCTGTCCGGTTCGCAGTTGAAATGGAAAAGGAAAAGCTCATCGACTGGAAGACCGCCATCACCCGCGTGCCTGCAGATCAGCTCGACCAAATCCTGGCTCCTGTTTTTGATCGCAACGCTCTCAAGAATACCAAAGCCATCGCCACCGGCCTGCCTGCAGGTCCTGGTGCTGCCTCCGGCAAGGTGTACTTCAATGCGGACCGTGCCGACCAGGCCGCTGCTAAAGGCGAGAAAGTCCTCCTTGTTCGCAACGAAACCTCTCCAGAAGATCTGCGCGGCATGATCGCTTCGGAAGGTATCCTCACCGCCAAGGGTGGTGTGTCCTCCCACGCCGCTCTCGTTGCCCGTCAAATGGGTAAGGTTTGCGTCTGCGGCGCAGCTGCTCTGGAAATCGATTACAAGGCCAAGACCCTCACTGTTGGTTCCGATGTCATCAAGGAAGGCGACTACCTCTCCATTGATGGGACCAGCGGCACGGTTTATCTCGGCCAGGTGCCAACAGCGCCATCCGAAATCATTCAAGGCCTGCTCGACGGCGATAAGGAAGCTCGCAAGAGCCGCACTTATAAAAACTTCGTCCAGCTCATGGACTGGTGCTCCAAGGTGACACGGATGACTGTGCGCACCAATGCTGATACGCCAGAGCAAACTGAAAACGCCGTCGCCTTTGGTGCCGTCGGTATCGGTCTCTGCCGCACAGAGCACATGTTCTTTGAAGGTGACCGCATCGATGCGATGCGCGAAATGATCCTCGCAGAAAACACACCTGATCGTGTGGCTGCTCTCGCGAAGCTCTTGCCTTATCAGCGCGAAGACTTTGCTGGCATCTTCAAAGCATTGAAGGGTCTGCCTGCGACGATTCGTCTGCTGGATCCTCCGTTGCATGAATTCCTGCCGCATGATCACGGCTCACAAAACGCGCTCGCTCAGAAGCTCGGTGTGTCTGCTGATGTCATTGCGAAACGTGTGAAAGAACTTCATGAGTTCAATCCCATGTTAGGTCATCGCGGTTGCCGCTTGGGCACTTCCTTCCCGGAAATCACCGAGATGCAGGCTCGCGCCATCTTTGAAGCCGCTGCTGATGTGCAGAAGAAGGGCACCAAAGTGAAACCCGAAGTGATGATTCCTTTGGTTGGGTTCAAGAAAGAACTCGACCTTCAGGTGGAAATCGTGCATCGTGTGGCGAAAGAAGTGATGGCAGAAAAGAAAGTCAAGATTGACTACCAAGTGGGGACCATGATTGAAGTTCCTCGTGGAGCCATTACGGCTGATGAAATCGCGGAGACCGCGGAGTTCTTCAGCTTCGGCACCAATGACCTTACGCAAACCGCGTTGGGCATGAGCCGTGACGACTCAGGCAGCTTCCTGCCTCACTATGCTGAAATGGAAATCGTGAAGAAGAATCCCTTCGCCACGATTGACCGCGCCGGCGTTGGCCAGTTGATGAGCATTGCAGTAGAGAAGGGCCGCCAGACCCGCCCCGATATCAAGCTTGGTATCTGCGGTGAACATGGTGGTGATCCGGATTCTGTGAAGTTCTGTCATGAACTCGGTTTGAATTATGTCAGTTGCAGCCCATACCGCGTGCCTACCGCACGTCTCGCGGCTGCCCAGGCAGCATTGGAAGAGCAGCGTCAGGCTGGCTCCAATTCTGCTCCTGCTACAAATGTCCGTGGTAATGCTTCAAAGCCCGCCGTGACGGCGCGCCGCGCAGGTAAAGCCTCGGCTCAAGTAAAATCAGCAACCAAAAACAAACAAACGAGGAATACGAACATGGCCAAGAAAGCAGCTAAAAAAGTCGCAAAGAAAGCTCCTAAAAAGGCAGCGGGCAAAAAAGTAGCCAAGGTCGCCAAAGTCGCCAAGGTCGCGAAGAAGGCCGCCAAGAAAGTTGCCAAGAAAGCCGCGAAGAAAAGCAAGTAATCGCAGTTTTCCGGTTACCTAGGAAAGACGCAGACGAACTTTTAAAATAGTCCGTCAACTAACAAAGTCCTGTGGGGTTTCTCACAGGACTTTGTCGTTTCAAGAGGGAAGCGCGGGGCGCATGCTTCCGACGTTTGAGACGGGCGTCGTTGTGAAGCGGCCAAGGCCGATAACAAACTCGCGAAGAAGGTCGCCCGTCACACTGCTCATCTCCCCACAAGTCGGCTCAGTTGTGGAGTGCGGTAGCAACCAGCTACCGCTTTGTGGTTGGAGGAGCAAAGCTCCGACGCGGTAGGTCAGGATGGCACGTCCCACCATCCCAGTCAGTGGCCACCGGACTCGGGGCACTCCAGACTACACCTGATGACGATCACCACGCCATCCCAAAAGCTGTCACCCATGTGATTGCGAGAAACTGTCACCCATGTGACTAAAACACATCTCACATTCCCGAACCCCGGAGGGGTTCTCCGTGAATAGCCAGGGGTTTTAACCCCTGGACTCTGCATAAGGAGCATCTGAACCACAGCGTGGTTCTCCCATGCGTGGACGAAATCGCATACCCGCAACACACCTTCACCCCAAACTCTTCGTCAAATAAAGCGCCCCTCCCGCTTCTGGCACGTGCATCGCCCGCGAAAATCCAAACCCAGCATAAACCCTTCGCGCTTGATGATTGTTCTCCTGCACTTCCAGCGTGAGGCGGCAACATCCCAACCCACGGGCATGCTCTTCAACTGCCCCCAGCAACGCCCGGCCCACACCTCTTCCTCGCTGACTCGGCATCACATAAAAATCGGAGATGTTGATCAACGGTCGCGCCGCAAACGTTGAGAACCCCCGAAAACAAATCGCCAGCCCCACCGCTTCTTGCGCAACGTAGCCCAGAAAAACAAGTGTCGTGGGATGCTGCTGCAATCCCGCAATCACATCACGCCGCGCCACATCCGACAGCGGCATCCCGTCACCCATCGGGTCCATCGCATAAGCATTGAGCAGTCGCAGTGTCTCAGCATGGTGCTCATCCAAAGAGAGATCAGCCCGGACAACATTGGGATCGGATTCTTCACTCGGATCACTCATAAACACGGCCATACTGCCAGCGTTTCGCTTCAATCGCCACCCTCATCCATTGCAACCCCCTGAGCCTTTGGCACCTTCATAGCATGGATGCTTCCCTCTCAACAAGCACGCCCTGCTCAGTATCCTTCCAAGGCTCCAACAAACTTTTCTCAGCTATAGCGTACTACTTAGTACGCAATATCGCGGATTGCAGCACACCCCACTGGCACATCACGCTTTTCACGAGCAGTTCAAACCCTCAACCGCACTACGGCGAAGTGCCAATCGCGTTCCCGTTCTGCCATTCCGTACTATATAGTACGGGAAATCGCGTGTTCCCGCACGCCCCAGCGGCACTTCACGCCTTTCTGCCTCAGTTGAAACATCCAAACGCACTTCGAATATCTCCACCGCTTAGCCATGCCCCAATCCGGAGTGCGTGCGGCTCGCCGCCGCTCGATTGGAGGAGCTAGCTCCGACGGGGCGCGGAGCGGGTCCACCCCAGACTCATACCCGCCCAACAACCTCGTGCTTGGCAATCCTAAACTCCTTCTTATGAATCAAAGCGTAAATCAGTAGGAACAAGCCGAACGGCGTCCCGATCATAGCACCTCCATAGAGACAGCAGAACCAGAATGCCCAACGGCGGCGGTACTTGAAACGGGTAATGGCAATGATGAAAGGGATCAGGGCGACGACAGCAATGAGGCACCAGATGAGTAGATCATCGAAAGCTTTTCCAAGGGCACTGGTTACTGATTCGATGCGACCTACGATCTGGCCAACTTCGCTGGTATCGCTAAAGGTGGTCCCATTTGATATGGCGGACATTCGAAACCAGGAGGTGATGAATGCCACTGGTACGAGGAATTGAGACACGGCTCCAAAGAGCGCCAGACGATGGGCGGTCCTGGACGCGGGGGCTGGGAGGCTGTCCATGCTCATCTCCTCGGCAACCAGCAGTGCTATTCTGAAACACTCAATCAACCCAACCGCCTACTCCGCATGCCCATCCTTGCCGGGCCCTTTCAGCTTATCAATGATGTAGGCGAGATACGTAGCATGCTTCACATCCGGCGCACCGGGATACACGAGTTCGCAAGCGACGTGATCCTGATTCAGTCTCTCCTGAAGCTTCACACCGAAGTTCGCCGTGTGCGTCGGATCCCTCTCCACCTGACCGATGTTCGGCGGGGTTGAGTAGTTCATATAGATCGGCGGATCATCCGCAGACACATGCTCATAGGGCGAGTACTTCTTGATGAAAGGCAGCACTGCTTCACGCCCCGCTAGGAAAGCGGCGAACTGCGTGTCGCGTGTCTTCGTATCATTCGGGTCCGGCATGAAACCGAAAGCATGACCACCGTAGCGGCTGTTCGGGGTCCATGCCTGCATCTGTTGAGGATCAAGCGTGGTCTGCGCGCCGCTCACGGCAGCACACCAGAGGCGGGTGGACTCACGCGCAACGGGATCACTGCTCTTCGGATCAGCCATGTCCGCATGGAAAGCAAGATACAGGCTGGAGCAGGCACCGGCTGAACCACCGGAGGCTGCAATGCGTTGTTTGTCGATGTTCCATTCCGCGGCTTTGCTCCGCACGAGTTGCAATGCCCGCGCGGCATCACTCAGCGGCCACTCCACAGGCGGCTTCACGCCAGCCTTCTGAGCCTGCGTTGTGTAACGGTAGTTGATGGAGACCACGGAGATGCCTGCGTCCAGACAGGCTTTCACAGTTCCGCCGACACCGGTTTTGTCGCCAGCCACCCAGCCGCCTCCGTGAATGAAGAAGAGCAGGGGAGTCGGCTTATCCGACTTTGCCTGCCAGAAGTCCAGCACCTGCCGCTCGTGCGTGCCATACGGCACATTCGCGGCCGTCGCGGGTGGCGGCAGGATCGGCGCAGGTTTGATCGGTGTGGTTGGTTTGGCAGCATCGACTGGCTTTAGAGTAGCAGACGGCGCGACGGGAACGGCGGGCTCTGTTTTGGCAGAAGGCGGTGCCGTTTCAGCGCCCATCAGGCCAGTAGCCAGGATAGTGCTCAAACCGGCAATGCGGAGGGAGTGGAGCGTGTGCATGAGTGTTTGGTGTGCACTCATTACGAAGCAAGGAGCCCGTTTTTGCGAGCAATATCAAATGCCGCAGACAGACCTGCTTGAGCGTGGCAGGACTCATGCTATGCATCCCCCATGCGTGATCCCGTGGCGGAGGAGATGGAGTCCTGGTTGTTCAGCTATATGCCTGAAGCGATGCGATGGCTCCAGCGCATGGTGGAGGTAAACAGCTTCACGACGAATCCGCGCGGCGTGAATTTGGTGGGCCGCATCACGGCGGAGTGTTTTGAGGATCTCGGCTTCTCGGCCGAGATGGTGCCGTCGGACATCACCAATCATGGCGATCATCTCTTCCTCACCCGCGCCGGGAAGAAGTCCGGTCAACCTGTCTGGTTGGTATCGCACCTTGATACGGTGTTTCCTCCCGAGGAGGAAAAGGCCAATCACTTCCATTGGGATGAAGCCCTGGAAGAAGGCCGCATCTATGGCCCCGGTACGGTGGACATCAAAGGCGGCACCATCTTGATCTGGCTGACCTTGCAGGCGCTGCGGCACTTCGCGCCGGATGTCTTTGAAAGCACGTCATGGGTGATCGCCGCCAACTCATCCGAAGAAGTGATGTCCGTGGACTTCGCCCTTCGTGCCAAAGAGCGTTGTCCACAGGGAGCGCAGATGGTGTTGGTCTTTGAAGGAGGCCCCCATGAAGGAGCGGAGCAGCGTTTGGTGACAGCGCGCAAAGGCAGAGCGGAATATCGTATCACCGCTCATGGCAAGGCTGCTCATGCTGGCAGCGGTCTGCATCTCGGTGTGAATGCGATCGTAGGATTGAGCGATGTGGTGAAGCGCGTCGCAGCGCTCAATGACTTGAGCCCCGAGCTCACCGTGAACGTGGCCACTATTAACGGCGGCACCGTGCTGAATCGCGTACCTCATGTGGCGGCGATTGAACTGGAGATGCGCGCCTTCGATCCCGAGATGTTGGCCAAAGCCGGCAAGGCCATCCAAGCTCTGGCCGTTCCCGACCCCGCGGAGGGAGAACCTGCCATCCTCGTCGATTGTCTGGGGCAGAGCCCTGGATGGCCCCGGCAGCCAGCTTCACAAAAACTGTTCGAAGAATGGCAACTCGCTGCCCTCTCCATGGGGATGCAATTGAACCAGGAATCCCGCGGCGGATTGAGCGATGCCAATTATCTCAACACACTCGGCCCTACTTTGGACGGCCTTGGCCCGAATGGCGGGAACGCCCACTGCTCGGAGCGCACCGCCGATGGGTCCAAGCTGCCTGAGTATGTGGACATCGGCTCCTTCACCCCGAAGGCCACGCTCAATGCGCTGGCATTAATGAGGCTGCTCGCGGCCCAGCATTGACGTTAAGTTGAGCCGTCCCATAGGTAGCACATGACATCCCCGTCCCAAATCGCCGCCATTGGTCAAGAGATCGCCATCATGTGGGCCGATGGGACCGAGTCGTACATTTCCATGGAGAAGCTGCGGGCATCCTCTCCCAGTGCCGAGAACACGGGTGAGCGCGATCTCACGGGTCGGCTCTTTGCCAAGCCTCAGAAGTCCGACGGCAAAGGCGTGACCGTGACAAGTTGGGAGATGGTGGGCGGTTATGCCGTCCAGTTCCGCTTCAGCGACGGGCACAATACAGGTATCTTCCCGTATGATTACCTGCGCAAGCTAGGGGAAGTCGGCTGATACGAGGTGTTCAGACAGGCAGGTAACAAATCACTTTGCACCCCCGCTTTTCCCCGTAAGTTTTGCCGCTCGCCAAGAATCCGAATTATTTAATGAGCATCCAACGAGCGCTACTCTCCGTGTCTGACAAGACAGGCCTTGCAGAATTTGCCCAAGGTCTCGCAGATCTAGGAGTCGAAATCATTTCCAGCGGCGGTACCGCGAAATTCCTGCAGTCCAAAGACATCCCCGTAAAGGAAGTGTCCGACTACACGGGCTTCCCCGAGTGCTTTGATGGCCGGGTGAAGACCCTGCACCCGCGCATCCATGGCGGGCTGCTGCAACGCCGGGACCTGACCGAGCATCAGAAGCAGGCCAAGAAGCACGACATCCCCGTCATCGACCTGGTTGCCGTGAATCTTTACCCCTTTGAACAGACGATTGCCAAGGAAGGCGTGGAGCTTGAGGAAGCCATTGAGAACATCGACATCGGCGGCCCTTCCATGCTGCGCAGCGCGGCGAAGAACTATCAGGCGGTTACTGTCATCACCGATCCCGCCGACTACGCCACCGTGCTGGCGGAGATGAAGGAGAACGAGGGTGACACCGAACTCTCCACTCGCGAGCGTCTGGCCACGAAAGTTTTCCAGCGCACCGCCGCGTATGACGCCGCCATTGCCCGCTACCTGAACAAGGAACAGGAGACCGCGAAGAACTTCAGCATCAGCGTGCCTCTTTATAGCGAACTGCGCTACGGTGACAATCCGCACCAGGCCGCTGCGCTTTATGGAAACTTCGGCGACTACTTCGCGAAGCTGCACGGCAAGGAGTTGAGCTACACTAACGTGCTCGATATCGAGAGCGCAGCGGCACTGGTTCTGGAATTCGCCCGCCCAACGGTGGCAATCCTCAAGCACACCAATCCTTGTGGTGTCGGCTGTGCCAACGAAGACCTGCGCGAGGCTTGGGAAAAAGCGTTTGAAACCGATCGTCAAGCTCCCTTCGGTGGGGTGATCGTCATCAACCGCCCCATGACCCTGGCATTGGCCAAGGTGATCGGTGAAATCTTCACGGACGTGATCATCGCGCCCGAGTATGAAGCGGATGCGCGAGCCCATTTGCAGAAGAAGAAGAATCTGCGCCTCATGCAGATGCTCGATGGCGTGGAAGAAGCTTTGAAGCAGCCGGTCATTCGCTCGGCTCCTGGCGGTCTCATGGTCATGGATCATGACTCGAAGGCGCTTGGCCTGGAAGGCATTGAAGACAAGGTGGTGACGCAGCGTCCGCCTTCCAAGGAAGAAATCGATGCCATGCGGTTCGCCTGGCGCGTGGTGAAGCACGTGAAATCCAATGCGATCGTCTTTGCAGCGCACGACCGGACCCTCGGTATCGGCGCAGGCCAGATGTCGCGTGTGGATTCCTGCCGCATCGCGGTGTGGAAGGCAAAAGAAGCCGGCCTTTCATTGCAGGGCAGCGCGGTTGGAAGTGACGCCATGTTCCCCTTTGCAGATGGTCTCATGGCAGCGGCAGATGCCGGCGCCACCAGCGCCATCCAGCCGGGCGGATCCATGCGGGATGAAGAAGTGATCGCCGCCGCGAATGAGCGGAAAATGGCGATGGTCTTCACCAAGGCGCGCCACTTCAAACACTAGGCTCCCGGCACGCCTTACGAGCCCCGCGCAAGTTCAGCCCCATGGGGGGAATCATCTTTCAGTACCACACACTCGCTTCTCACCATTATGCTCCATCTCGGAGTCAATATTGATCACGTCGCCACGCTCCGTCAGGCGCGTTATGCCACGATGCCGGACTCGCCGCAGGCAGAGCCATCCATCCTGGAGGCCGCGCAGCTTTCCGAAGCCGGCGGGGCGCATTCCATTACCGTGCATCTGCGGGCTGACCGTCGGCACATTCAGGACGCCGATGTCTACCTGCTGAACAGAGAGCTGAAGCTGAAGCTGAATCTGGAGATGGGGAACACCCCGGAGATCCTGGCCATCGCGCTGAAGGTGGAGCCAGACTTCGTCTGTTTGGTACCAGAGAGCCGGCAGGAGATTACCACCGAAGGCGGTTTGGACGTGCCCTCACATGTTGAGGCGCTGCGGAAAACCACCACAGAGCTTCGGGCCAACGGCACGCGAGTCAGTTTCTTTGTGGATCCAATCAAGGATCACATCTATGCCGCCGCGGACTGTGGCGCGGACATGGTGGAACTGCACACGGGCACCTTCGCCAACAGCGTAGGAGCAGAACGCGAAGCCGAGGTCGCTCGTCTGGTAGAAGCGGCGGTGCTCGCGCAGAGCCTCGGCATGCAGGTGAACGCAGGCCACGGTCTGACGACGAAAAACGTCCCAGATCTTTTTGTCGTGCCGCATCTGGCGGAATTGAACATTGGTCATCATCTGGTAAGCCGGGCTCTGACCATTGGATTGAAAGCCTCGGTGGAAGAAATGCTGGAAGTCATGGGCCGGTATCCCGGCTAAGCTTCGGAAGGTATTGTTTATAGCTTATCGATCATGCAAGTGTTCCGCCTAGGTCTGGATTTGGTTGAGGTGGATCGCATTCGCGTCCTGCTGGAGAAGCACGGCATCCGATTTAAACAGCGCACCTTCACCGAAGGCGAGTGCGAGTACTGTGACCTCTCCAAGATGGCGCCGTTGCATTACGCAGCACGCTTTGCCGCCAAGGAAGCGGCGGCCAAGGCACTGGGTACCGGCTTTGCGCAAGGCATCACTTGGAAGGACATTGAAGTACTCCGGGAGGACTCGGGCGAACCTCGTTTGGTGTTGCACAATGCTGCGGCCGACCGTGCGGAAGCTTTGGGCGTGAAGCAGGCCTTGGTGAGTCTCACGCACACGGCGCATGCTGCGGCTGCGTCGGTGGTGCTCTTCGGATAGAAGACGAAAACTCGATCGGCGGATCAAATATTCGCCGTATTCGCCTTCCGGGGAAGACGCGCCACGAGTTCTTTCATCTTGTCGATGACAGGGGCATTGGCCTCAAGGCGGCAGCGGAAGTGGTCGTCGTCCAGCCGAACGAAATGCATGAGCAGGTCATTGCAGGCACCGCGATACTGCACCGGGTAAATGGCGTAGGTGATCTGGCGCACATCCAGATGATTTACCCGGGTGGCGAGGGATTGCCGCTGCCTCTCCGTGAACCCACCGTCCACCGCGACCTCCACACTTTCCAGCAGCGGATCGATGTACTCGTAGGAGAAGTCTGCCATGACGTGCTCCGGCTTCTCACGGTAAAGTTCCTCGTCAGTGATCGGCGTCATGTCTGGCGCCTCCGGCCGGTTGGCTAGCCAACGCACGATCAGCGTCCCGATGAAGGAAGCGGAGCAGAGAAGGAGGAGCGATATCAGGGCGACGATCATGGGGAACAAGGGGGGCTTGTTCTAAGATACGCCCTGAGTCGTGCGAATGATTCGCCTCGTGCCAGGTTGTCGTAACGCATGGTGATTTATGATGCGATTTTTTTTCGGCATAATCAACCGGACTTCAAAATAATCTCATAACTTGGGGGACATCACTGGTTACGCTTGCGGGGGAGGAGGGGCTGCGCTTGAACTGGGGGATGCACTTTCTCTCCCGCTTCCCGAAATTAGCCGTGGTAAGCCTCGCCTGTCTCTCATGCCTGCCAGGTGGATTTGCGCAGGGGGAGACTAAGAAAGCGGTCCAGGGGCCGAAGCCATCCGGACCCCAGCGCTACGAGTTTGCCGCGCGGGCAAGCGAGATCGACTCAAGGGTGCAATCCCATCCCGAGATCGAATTTTTGCTGGAGAACAAGGGCAAGCCTGCCGATCTGGAGCAAGCGAGTGTGGATACCCGGGTACCAGCGCAGGGCAAATTGATGATCTGGCTGATGGGCTATAGCGCGCCGCTTTTTGAGCGGGTGAATGGCTACGGCATCCATGCGCTCCGCGTGCATTATGCCAACGGCTGGTTCGGTAAGTTTGGAAAGATGTCCCCGGATGGCGACGGAACCTTGCTGGGCAACATTCGCCTGGAAGCGGCGACGGGTGAAGATGTGAGCGACCTGGTCACGATCCCGAAGCCGGACGGCATGATGGAGCGTGCCTATCAGTTTGTGAAATGGCTTGCGAAAAAGAATCCGGAAGGCAACTGGGAGCAATTTCTGAGTGCGGATGGCAAGGGCCTGGATTGGGAAAAAGTGATCATCTCCGGTGCGTCCCACGGCTCCACCACGGCAGCACGATTTGCCAAGCACCAGAAAGTTGGGCGTGTGGTCATGTTCTGCGGCCCGAGGGACCAATATGAAAGCTGGCAGGGACTGGATTCCGCCACGCCGAAGGAACGTTATTTTGGATTCAGTCACGTCTTGGACGGCGGCTGGACAGGCGATCATTACTGCCGGTCCTGGGAGTTGCTGGGACTTCATCAGTTCGGACCGATCGTCGATGTGGATCAGGAGAAGCCACCCTATGGCAACTCGCGTCGGCTAACAAGCAACGCGGATGTGAAGGGCGATGCGAACAAGGCGCACAGTTCCGTTACTCCGGGGAAGGCGTCACCGGTAGACGCCCAAGTGAAGTTCCTCTTTGAGGAAGTGTGGAAGTATCTCTTCACGCAGCCCGTTGAAAAGGTGGGCATGCCTGTGCCGGAGGATGAAGGGTGTCTGAAGGAGCAGGTCGTTGAGCTTAAGGAGAAGAAAGGGAAGTGAGGAAGTAGCCCGCCAGCTTTCGGTGGGTGAGGGGCAAGCCGTGGTCGGGGGCGTCCCGCACCCGAACCCAATCTGTTAACAGGCGCGGCCTGTCACACTAACACTGAAGGCGTGCGGGAAGCCCGCCACCACATCAACCTCCCGAGGGATTGGCCAGCTTATTGTATTTCTGGGTCACTTCCTGGAGCCGAGTGGCGACGCTGTCGCGCTCGCTGATCAGTTTTTTGATCTGATCGTTCGCCTGCTGCATGGAGGTATTGAGCTTGGCCAGGGCGTCGTCCCTTTCTTTGATAGCCGCCTGTAGCTTCTCGATGCCTTCGCGCATCTTCGTGCCGTTCTCGGTGAGGGCGTCGAATTCTTCCTTGGCGATAGAGTTGGTGCGCAATTCGGCGAGGCTGGCGGTGAGGCGCAGGATTTCGGCGTCCGCGGCTTTCATGCTGGCCTCGGTTTTGAATTGTTCGGACTGCAGGGCGGTGATCTCTTCCCTTTGTTGGGCGGAAATTTTTCGAAGCTCCGTTTCACGTGACCACTGCCACACGCACAGTCCGCAGAGGGACAGCATCAGCAACATCAGGATGTAACCGGGAATGGGCCGCATGAAAACTGGCTTAGGGGTCGCTCGGTCTGACGTTGAAAGCCACTTTCGTGACGCCGCAGCGTTTCACGTAGTCGAGCACGGCAATCATGGCGCCGTGTGGGGTGGCGGCGTCTCCGCTGATGTAGACAGGCAGTTCGGGATTGGCCTTGAGGCGCTCCTTGAGGGTAGTCTCGAGCATCTCCAGCGTGATGGCGTTTTTCTCCAGGAAGATCTGCCCCTGGGCATTGACGGATAGGCTGACGTTATCCGGCTTGAGGTTGTTCTGGGAGCTTTTCGCCGCAGGCAGATTCACACTGATCGTGTGCTGCTTCGTCATGGTAAGGCTCACCATCATGAAGCTGGCGAGCAGGAAGAACATGATGTCGATGAGAGGCACGATCTCCAGCCGCGCCTTCTTTTGAGCAAGGGGAGAGACGATCTTCATGCGACGGTCGAAGTGCGTGTCGTGGCGGTGAAGACTTCCACGTTATTGGCGGCGGTTTCGATGTCGTGTTGCAGCGAGGCGACCTTGGCGTGGAACCAGTTGTAGGGAATGAGGGTGACAATGGCGATGCCGAGACCGAAGGCCGTGGCGATAAGAGCCTCACCGATACCGCCGGTTACTTTTTCAACCGCCAGTTCGCTGCCACCAATACTCTGGAAGCTGTGCATGATGCCGGTGACCGTGCCCATGAGACCCAAGAGCGGCGCCAGCGTGATGATGGTGTCCATGGCCGTGAGAAAACGGCCTGCCTGCTTGATTTCAATACCGGCGGCGGCCTGAAGCGCGCCCTGAAGACTGGCGTGGCGATGGGTCAGGCCAGCATGCACGACGCGGAGCACGGGGTCGGTCGAGTTTGCTGACAACTTCTGGGCACCAGGGATATCTTCATTCTCCAGTGCGATCAGCACTTTCTCCACCACACGCGGGCGACGTCCACGGGCCTGCTGGAGCCACCACCAGCAGCGCTCAAGAATGACTGCCATCGCGAAAAGGGTGACGACCGCGATGGGCCACATGATGGGTCCCCCCTGGATGAAGAGATCCACGAAGGCATTGGCAAAGAAGACTGAAGGCATGTTCATCAAGCGAGCTAACTAACTAACGGAGCACAAATCGGATAGGGACGATGTAGCGGCGGACATCTCCGGAGGGCCAGCGCCAACGGCGGCGCACATGAGACTGCGCTGCGCTATCCAAGATAGAGTGACCACTGGAAGAAATAACCGACACACTACTCGGCATACCGCTGGTTTCGACGGTGACCATAAGACGTACGCTGCCTTGCAGTCGAGCGCTGCGTGCCTCGGCGGGATAACCGGGGGAAGGGTAACGGCCTCGTCCGCCACCGCTAAACAATGTAGGGGGACCGGAGCCACCACCACCGCCACTGCCGGTGCCGGGGCTGGTCGAGGGACGTGCGGGCGCGGGTCGAGCTACGGCCGGCTTGGGCTTCGGCTTATCCTCGATTGGTTTCGGTTTGGGCTTGGGCTTCTCGATCGGAGGAGGAGGCGTCTCCAGGGGCGTAATCTCCGCCATCTCCGGCGGTGTCAGCGGCTCGGCGATTTCTGGGACTGGAGGGATCTCGACATCCTCGATGATCTCCTCTTCCAGTTCATCCTGTTTCGGCTCGACCGGGCCGCTGTCGGCGGGTGCTTCAAATTCCTCGATCGCCACTTCCTCGCCGATGTCCATGGGCATCTGCTCGATGGTGATCTCCGGCACGAGCGGCGCGGTCGCGCCCACCATGCCGATGGCCAGAAACATGGCTGCGATCCCAGCCGTCCATGTGGAGGCGAGGTGGGCATTGCAGTCCTTGGGGGTGGCAATCATGAAGCAGGGTGTCCCTCGGTATGAAACCGGGGTTACTGCTATAAAGGATCGAGGCGTCTGTGCAATCTGTAATGAGAAGCTTTCTCAATACATGCCTTTGACGGCAAGGGGCAAATTTGACGCGGTGGAGACAGTTGTGCTGACTCTCCCCAGAGAGCATTGCGCGCTCCAAGTGATCAGAGCCCCAAGAGCTCGCGCATTTTCGAAGGGGGGATCGCGCCGCTGGCGCGGCCAACTTCCCTGCTGTTTTTGAGCGCGACAAAGGCGGGAATGCCGCGGATGCCGTATTGCTGGGCGAGTTCTTGTTCCTTATCCACGTTCAAGCGAACCACCTTGGCTTTTCCCACAAGTTCCCGGCTGAGCTTTTCGACCTCGGGCGCGATAAACCGGCACGGGCCACACCAGTCGGCGTAAAAGTTCAGGAGGACAGGCTGGCCGGAGGCCATGGCGGCGCTTAAAGCCGGGCTGCCGCTCTGCATTGGCGCCACGGGTGCTGTGGATGGACTCATGGAGTCGTAGGTCATCCAGCCGAAGGCCGCGAGGACTGCGCCAACGGCGTAAAGCAAGATATTGCTGCCTGTCATGATATTATGGAAATTATAAGTGTTTTTGCTCCATGTGCAAGGGGGAACGAAGCGCGGGAGGCTTGGATAAGCCAAATGAGCGGTATCAGGTGCGGTGGGTTGTGGGATATTTTGCGCCCGAGAAGTGCTTGCCTTACCTGCCACGTCGGAGCTAGCGCTCCACCTGCCGCAAAGCGGTAGCTGGTGATCCGCACTCCACGAATGAGTGGACTCGTGGAGTTTGTTAGGCCCACATAGAGCGATATTATCAACCACAAGAAAACGCCGTGACTGCTGGCCTAGCCAACAAGTCACGGCGCTGAAAGCGTGAGTCTTTGTGAAAACGAAGACTTCGTGAGATCTTTGGGTGAATTAGTTCGTGGCGTCTTTGACGGCGTCCTTCACTTCTTCGCCGGCGTCTTTGACTTTCTCGCCAGGACGAGCGTCGAGGCCGTCTTTGACCTTATCTTCGACTTTTTCCACGGGAGTCTTCGGTTCTTCGCACGATGGAAGGATGGAGAGAGCGAAGGCCGCGAAGAGAATGGGGAGGAGTTTCATGGTATTAAGTTGTGTGGGTATTCGTGTTCGTACTGGGGGGGGGTGTTGGGCAATCGCTTGCCCGATTTGCAGGTGTCTGACGGAGATTTGATTCTCCACAGTACTGCCTGACAAATTCATCCTTGGTTCGTGGCAATCTCTCAGAGCGGACGTGCGAAACTCCAAAAACGCCCGCGTCCGCCGTAAAAGCGAAAGGCGCCAGAGATGTCTCCGGCGCCCTCGGTTCGGTTGTCTTGGTTGACTAGTTCGCTGGCAATCTGGTCTCTATTTCTTACTGGCACATCTCGCACTCGCCTTCGGCACTTTGGGCCTTGGCACGAGCGCGGGCCAGGAATTCGGCGTATTCCTTCGGATCGACGGCGGGAGCGGCAGCGGCAGCAACAGCCTGGGCGATGACGCCGCTGAGCTTCTTCTGCGTGGCACCATCCGCCTGCTCGATGTTGCTAGCGGCCATGGTGCGGAGGTAATACGTGGTCTTAAGCCCCATACGCCAAGCGGCGCGGTACATGTGGCTGAGAGGACGCATGTCCCGCTCGGCGAGCCAGAGGTTCACGGACTGGCTTTGATCAATCCATTTCTGACGACGGGCGGCGGACTCGATGACGAAAGCCCAATCCACTGAGAAGGCGGTCGCGTACTTCCGCTTCATATCCGTGGGGATCTCATCGAGCGCATTGAGCTCACCGTGATGATACTTCAACTGGCCACGAATCTCTTCGGTCCAGAGGCCGCGCTTCTTCAGATCCTTAATAAGGTAAGGATTCAATACGAAGAACTGGCCGCCGAGGTTTGACTTGGCGAAGGCATTGCTGAAGAGCGGCTCGATGCAGGGGCTGCTGCCCATGATGTTGCTGATGGTCGCCGTCGGAGCGATGGCCAGCACGTTGCTGTTGCGCATGCCTTGGGCGGCGATCTTGGCACGAACGGGAGTCCAATCCATTTTGCCGCCACGGGGAACGTCCAGCTTCACGCCGCGTTCTTCTTCCAGGATGTCCAGCGTGTCCTGAGGAAGCAGGCCACGGGACCATTTGCTGCCTTCGTAGCTGCTGTATTTGCCGAGTTCAGCAGCGAGATCGCTGCTGGCTTCATAGGCATAATAAGCGACGGCTTCCATGATCTCATCATTGAAGTCCACGGCTTCGCGGGAGGCGAAAGGAAGGCCCTTCCGGTAAAGGCAATATTGCAGACCCATGACGCCGAGACCGATGGGGCGGTGGCGGGTGTTGGAGCGGCGTGCGGCCTCGGTCGGGTAGAAATTGATGTCGATCACGTTGTCCAGCGCACGCACCGCGGTGCGGATGGTCTCGCGCAGTTTTGTGTGATCAATGTTGCCCGCGTCATCCAGGTGATTTTCCAGGATGATGGAGCCGAGGTTACAAACCGCAGTTTCATCCGCGCTGGTGTTCAGCGTGATTTCCGTGCAGAGATTGCTGCTGTGGATGACACCCACGTGATCCTGCGGGCTGCGCAGGTTGCAGGGGTCTTTGAAAGTAATCCAGGGATGGCTGGTCTCGAAGAGAGCGCCGAGCATCTTTTTCCACAGATCCAAAGCAGGGACCTGACGGCCAAAGATCTCGCCTTTCTCCGCGCGCTTTTCGTAAGCGGTGTAAGCCTCTTCGAATTTCTTGCCGTAGAGGTCATGCAGATCCGGCACCTCATTGGAGCGGAAGAGGGTCCACATTTCACGCGCCTCCATGCGCTTCATGAACAAGTCCGGAATCCAGTTCGCGGTGTTCATGTCATGCGTGCGGCGGCGTTCGTCACCGGTATTGATGCGCAGTTCGAGGAAGTCCTCGATGTCGTTGTGCCAGGTCTCGAGATAGGCGCAGCCAGAGCCACGGCGTTTGCCACCCTGGTTCACGGCCACGAGCTGATCGTTGTGCAGCTTCAGGAAGGGAATGACGCCCTGGCTTTCGCCATTGGTGCCTTTGATGTAGCCGCCGGTGCCGCGTACGGCGGTCCAGGAACCACCAAGACCACCGGCCCACTTGCTGAGGAAGGCGTTCTCCGCGATACCGCGTACCATGATGGACTCAATGGAGTCATCCACCTTATACAGGTAGCAGGAGGAGAGCTGGCTGTGCATGGTGCCGCTGTTAAAGAGCGTCGGCGTGCTGGAGCAGAAGCGGCGGCTCTTGTACAGACGGTAGAGGGCGAGGATGCGGTCAGTAGCATTTTCTTCCTCGACGAAAAGGCCCATGGCGACACGCATCCAGAAGAGCTGCGGCGTCTCCAGACGGCGATGAGGCTTGGCCTTCTTGTCCACGATCAGATAGCGATCATAGAGCGTGCTGATGCCCATGTAGTCGAAGTCCAGATCCGCGGCAGGGTCTAGAGCATTGGCGAGCTTTTCGATATCGCCTTCCAGCATCTTCGGATTGATGCGTTCGATCTCCACAGCGCGCATGAGGTTCCGGCGGAAGGCGCGACGATGGAAGTTCTGAAGCTGGCTCGCGCCATCGCGTACAATGTCCCAGCCGAGCACTTCCTCATAGATGTAGCTGAGGTCGATACGGGCCGCGAATTTCGCGAAATCCGCATCCCGCTGCATGAGGGACTTGGCATTCAGCGTGATGGTCTTCCGCAGCTCATCGAGCGTGATCTCTGTCAGGATGGAGCGGCGCAGTTCGCTTTCGATCTCATCGCGGGACATGTTCAGGTCCAGGCCGAGCATGGCGAACTCGATCCGCTTCTTCAGGTCCATGCCATCCCAGAGGATGGTTTCCTTGTCGTTGATACGGACGACGATGAAGAGCTGTTGCTCGTCCCCGTTGGCGTCGTCCACTTGTTTGGCGGTGAGCGCGGCGGGTTCATCCTGCTCGCGTTGGCGCTGGCGCAGTTCGCGGTATTGGATGTAGGCCTTGGCCACCTTGAAGTGCCCCTGGCGCATGATCTCCTCTTCGACGAGGTCTTGAAGCTGTTCGATGTGGATGAACTGCTTGTGCTCGGAGCCAAGAATAACGCTGATGGCCTCGGCGATCTGCACCGCCGGGGTGGAGTCGAGTTCCAGCGAAAGGAAGGCCTTGCGCACCGCGACTTCGATCTTGTTTGGATTCCACGAGACGACCTGGCCGTTGCGGCGGATCACCTTCGTGGGCACCTGCAGGGACGCAGGATTGTTGTCTTTGTCGTGGTGCATCTTGTCGAAATACTGGCGGCGTGCCATCACGCTGCGGGCAACGTCATGCGCGTTGTTACGAATGAGTACGCTTTCGATGGCGGTGTAGATTTCATGGGGATCCAGCAGCACCATGCTATCGCCGAACTGCTCGGCGGTTTTGCGGGCGCGCTGGTTCAGCTCCCCGGCGACCAGCAGGCTGAAGAGGCGCACCTGGCGGCGGTTCTCTTCATTAAAGATGTCATCCTGCTGACGGGCCAGCATCAGATCCGCGAGGGCGTTCCCGATGGTGTCCGCGATTTCCTGCACATCGAAGTCCCGGTGCTCCCCATCCACCTTCACCTTGAGCGGGCGCGGCAGTGGTGGGAAATCGGCTACCTCGAAATCGTTCCAATGGAAACGGGGCTTTTGATCCTTGGGCGTGGTGGCAAGGCGCTTGAGCGCGAGGTCTTCGTTGTAGAGGTTGCGGGAGATCATGGATGCGGTTGCTGGGAGGGGAGGATGACGGGGGGAAATGACCGGGTTTCTTTTTTGTAGCGGAGCGATGGAGACAAGCACTCTTACAGCTCGTCATCACTCGCCATGGCGAGGGCGCTCTTCTTCGCGTAGTCCGTGACTTTGGTTTCGAAGAAGTTCGCCTCCTTGCGCATGTCCTGGATTTCGGAAAGCCAGGGGAAGGGATTCGTGATGCCGGGGTTTAGGGCAGGGAGGCCGCAACCTTGCAGACGGCGATCGGCGATGTAGTCGATGTATTGCTCGAACTCACCGGCACTGAGGCCGACGGCGCTCATGGGCAGGCAGTCGCGGATGAAGGCCTTCTCCAGGGTGACGGCTTCCGACATGGTGGCGACGAGGTCAGCGCGGAAGTCCGAAGTCCAGATCTCGGGATTCTCATCCACCAAGTCCATGAAGAGGGAGCGGCAGAGTTCAATGTGGTTCGATTCATCCCGCAGGGTGTACTGGAACATATTGCCGATACCGGGGAACTTGCCCTGGCGGGAAAGACCGAGGATCATGCCGAAGAGGCCGTAGAACTGGGTGCCTTCCATGCACTGGCCGAAGACGAAGATGTTCTTTGCCAGGGCCTGCTTGTTCTCCAGCTTCGTGAGGTCCACATCCCGGCGCAGGGCGTGGGAGACGCGGGTGACGAATTCGTTCTTTTTTTTGATTGTCTCGATCTGCTCAAACATCGCTTCGCACTCATGCGGATTGATGCCGAGGGAGGAGATCATATAGAGGAGGGAGTCCGCGTGGATGTTCTCCTCATGGGCGTGGCGGCCGAGCACGAGCTTCAGCTCGGGGGCGGTAACCAGTTCCCGCACGACATGAATGATGTTGTCCCCGACGATGCCTTCCGCGGCAGAGAAATAACCGATGCCCATGCGGATGATCCAGCGATGCACATCCGAAGTGGCCGGATCGCGCCATTGCTCGATGTCTTTTTGCATCTGGATGTCTTCCGGCTCCCAGTGATTGGCCTTCATGGTCCTGTAGAGGTCGTAGGCCCATTTGTACCGAAGCGGCAGGAGATTAAAGGCCTCCGATTTGCGACCGTTAATGACACGTTTTCCGTCGTAGGCTGCCTCCGCCTTGTCTTGATCAAGAACGAACGTTTTTTTACCGAGAGTGAAGACTTTTTCCATGAAGAGAGCAGGGGAGGGCAGGTTTCGATTGCGGAGGCGTGAATGTGACAGAAAAGAGAGGAAGCAGTAGAATGCGGACTATCAGTGATAAAGCCCATACTGTGCCATAAGCACTATATGTTGATGGCCGGTTGTGATCATACACAAGATGTTGGGGTACACAAAATCAAAACCACAATCTTTGGTGTTTTGCCCGCAGAATAAGCCCTCCAAGGCGAATTTTTATTTCTAGCGTGAAAACCCCACTGTTGAGTGTCACAACTTGTTCAATTTCCGTGGGGCGCGGGGTTTGGCGCTGAAAGGTGCTCAGAATGAGATTTTTACCGGGAGAGACTGCGCTGTCGCAGATGAGAATTTGGGGCTGAACGGGTCAAAAACGCCTCTGACTTGCATATTGAAAAATAGGCATTAAATGTGCCGTGCTGCTCAAAAAGCGGCAATTTGTTCGAAAGGGCAAAAATACGAATTATTTAACGGAGAGGTGGCTGAGTGGTTGAAGGCACCTGATTCGAAATCAGACGTAGGGGCAACTCTACCGTGGGTTCAAATCCCACCCTCTCCGCCACAAGATCAAGGGTTTATGAGATTTTGCGAAAGTGCGGTGCTACAGCTTCAACGCTGATTTTAACCCGTCTTTAACCCATTAGGAGTGCATTCTGTGCCAGCGAAATCGTCCTTACCTTGGAACGCGGACCAATTGCGCTGGTATCATCGCGTCGAGCAATTTGCGAGGCCTTCATGGTGGAACGTGGCAAACAAACATCGCCAATCCCGGTTAGCGACACTGCTCTTCACTGGAAAAGAAAGGTCTGGGCAGCCTATTCTCAAGCCGGAACCGATAATATGGGAGAGCATTCGTCGCCATCCAATATTCGATAAACTCCGACTGGAGTTTCGCATGCCACTGGGGCCGCAAAATACAGAAGCTTCCAAGTTCAGAGAAAACGAACGACTCACGGGATTGCGGGAGTCTCCCCGCAGCCGACTCGGAATCCACAAGCGCTTTGGAGAGTTGTCTTTCCTCGTTAATGCCGTGCTTGGATATGGTAAGCTAGATTGGCCGACTCTTGAAAAGACAGTGAGAGAGAGAATCGCCGATGCGATTGTTCGAATGAGTCACTCACTTGGCATCCCAGTGGGCGCCTACATGACTGATCTACTGGAAGATAAAATCGAAATTCAATTAATCGATAATCAAATACAAGGAACGCCTTTTCCTGAGCAGCTCAAAATAATTCAGCTTGTGCAAGAAGCGCATAAAAGAGGGAATCGTTTAATGGTGCTGGAGATTGACCCTCATTCTAACAAGGCTGATCTCGCCAAAACATTTCTAAAAATTTTCAGTGAATCCTACGCCGTAGGGGTAGGCTGGACTACCCCTTATGCCTCGAAGATGGCTACCTTAGGTGTCCCGCTACCTACAAAACTGGCTGCGTCGCGCTCTAAGTTAACTTGGCAACGACTACAAAACCTTACCATTTTGGATGGAAGTGACGAATTGAAATACGGAAAGCTCCGAACCATGTGCGACATCTTTTTGGAGTTTCCTCTGCCATCGGCAGGGTGACCGTTTCGCGGTGATGTAGTGACTACATTACCGCGTTTGGCATGAGGTTCCTGTTCGCTCAGGATGCTCGTGCCCGTATGCAAGAGTCACCAAGAATCACCAACAGCTCTGAACTGCCGCTTCCTGAAAAGAAGCTTCGGCAACTGGGCATTGCGTCCCGCTCGACCTTCCAGCGCTGGGAACATGCTGGTCTGCGCGTCCTCAAGGTCGGAGGTCAGCGTTTCGTATTCGCCTCCGATCTTCGTGCGTTCATGGAAAAGGTTAATGCGGGGCATATCAAACATCACTCTGAAAAATCCGATGATGCGGAGTCACCAGAACCGCTTTCGTGAACCATGCCAAAACGGTGGTCAAGGCTTCTACCGAAAGCCCACGAAATCCTCCATCAGTCAATCAAGGGTGCCCTACCATCGGTGTTCAAGCTAGGGCAGGGCACCCTCAACCAAATTTTCCAATGAAAGATCATAATGTTTCAAGCGGAGCCCCGCAACAAGATGTTGAAGAACTCAAAGAAATATCCACGTCCCAACCACTTCCGACACCTACATCTCGCGCCTACACCCACAAGTCAATCAGTGCCTACTATAAGCATAGCATGGCCATGAAGCCGGGGGGCTTCTGGATGGACGATAGTGATGCGGTTCCTAAAAAGGTCGTACGCCGTTTGTCTCGCTGCCCCGAGGCTGGTTCTGGAGTTCACCGCTACATCTATGGTACAGCTTGCTTGTGCCGCGAATATTACATCGACTCTCAGACCGCTTTTCGTTTGATCGTCGATGCCACAAGCAAGTGCGGTCGCTCGGTCCCTTTTTCCGAGATTTATGCAGCAGTATCGAATGCCTACAGCCAGACTACTATTGAACCAGTTTTGACCGGCTCGGCGGTCAAAGTAGCAAAGTGGCCCAAACGGAATTTCGCTAGCATCTGGGACGCGGCGCTTGCTGGGCCAACTCTCCGGGAGTTTATCAAAATTTCACCTGAGAAGTTCTCTCAAGAGAGTCGGCACTCAGATGAGGTCATCGATGTTTTGTTTCCGAGCGACGAGCTGCTTTGCTGCGGCTCCGGGGTGAAGGTCTTCACGACAAAAGCCAAATCTCAGTGGATCGGGTGTCTTTCCGATCAGTCATTCATCGTTCCTTCGCCGATGAACGCAGTTACAGGTCAGACAAAGCAAGGAACCGTATCGACACGGTGCTTGAGCAACACTGGACCGCGCAAGTATCTCGTCATCGAGTTTGACTTCACAGAGAAGGGCAAAGATGGACGCGATAAAGAGGAAGCCAATATGATGCGTGGCCTGGCAGGAAAGGGTCTCAGCGTATTTGATTTGTGCGCAGCCCTCCATTGGGAACTGGCCTCTATCGCCCCGCTTGTGATGTTGGTGAGCAGCGGCGGAAAGTCGCTTCATGGCTGGTATTACTGCGAAGGGCGCCCGGACGAGATGCTGCTCAGCTTCATGAAATACGCTGTGTCGATAGGGGCCGATCCTGCGACTTGGACGCCTTGCCAATTAGTGCGCATGCCCGACGGGACGCGGGACAACGGTGCTCGTCAGGAAATTGTCTATTTCAACAAGGAGGTTTTACCATGAACTCGTCGCTAGCTACAACATGGAAGCCAGTCCCGTTAACGGACGAAGTCGGCCTTCCTCCAATTCGCACGGTTCAAGATTCGATTGATGCGGGACTGCCGGTCCCTCCCGAACTGGTCGAGGGTATGATCCATCAGGGTGGTAAAGTCTCTCTCGCAGGTGGCTCAAAATCATACAAAACATGGGTGCTTACGAATCTGGCTCTCTGCATTGCTTCCGGGTGCAGCTGGTTTGGACGGAGCACTTCCAAGGGTGATGTGCTCTACTTGAACTTTGAAATTCCGGAGGTGTTCTTCATTCAGCGTGTGCAGAGAATTTGCGAAGCCATGGACACCCCCCTCCCCGGTGGTTTCCATGCCATCCACCTGCGGGGTCATGCGAATTACGCTAAAGAGTTTTTTCCCCGTGTTCTCCGCGTGATCGGCGGTCATCGCTACGCCATGGTTGTGGTGGATCCTTTCTACAAGTTGCTGGGCGGTCGCGACGAAAACTCCGCGGGCGACGTTTCCGAACTGCTGAATGATTTTGAAAAGCTATCCTGTGCAACAGGCGCAGCAGTGGTATACGGTTGCCATTATTCGAAAGGGAATCAGGCTGGGAAACAAGCTCTGGATCGCGCATCAGGGAGTGGTGTATTTGCACGGGATCCGGACACTATCCTGACTCTCACGCAACACTCCGAGAAGAACGCATTCGTCTTGGAATCAGTACTGAGGAACTTCCCTGCGGTTGATCCAACCGGACTCCGCTGGGATTTCCCTTTAATGCGGATAGCAACTGATCTTGACCCGAAGAAACTTCAGGGTGCCTCGGATCGCACAGAGAAAATCATCCCAGAGAAAGAACAATATCTTAGCCTCTTCTCGGTCGATCGCTACATGACGGTATCAGAGATCGATGCTGAGTTTGTTCGCAGGGGGTGGGACAAATCAAAGGAGACAGCTATTCGGCAGCAGTGTGTAGAGGAAAAAACTCTCCATTTAGTTATCGGGCCTAGAGGCTCCAAGAAACTGCGCCGGATCCCTGTGCCAAGTCCGACCCATGTTCAGTCAGTTCGTGCCGCCCTATAAGGGCGGACGAACTGAACTGAACTGTGTAAAAGTGCCAAAGAAGATTGGCTCATTAAGAACCCTTAATCAGAAAAGAATATATCATGCAGGTTAGCAAATTCGAGCAAGTCTACGGTGAAAATCGGTGGGTCGAGACGTACGGCGAAGAGATCTGTGCGATGTCACTGGCTACTGGTACCAAAGTTAAAGACACAGCACTATTAATTGCCGCTGTCTTGGGAAATTTGGCGGGTGCGACGGCTGGTTTATTGCATCACAGCGGGCGAATCCTTCCGCCGGGATATAACCTGCTCGCGCTAGACAGTGCAATGCTGACAACGAAACGCGCCCTTGATGAAGTAATCGCCCCTGCTTTGGAGATCCAGAATGCGCTGCGCGTCCAGGCGCAATCACAACACCGGCCGATTCTGGATCAATACACTTTCGGGACACCGAATCAGATCCACTCCGATTCTCAATGGCGCGACCATCTCTACGAGCGCAGCCTGAACGTCAAAGAGGCAATGATCGAAGACTTGAATGCAGGTGATGGAATGATCCGGGGGTGGCGCGAACTCGATGACGAGACGTTCATTGACGCGGACGCGCAGCGCAAGCATCGCCTCCTGAATAGCCGCATACCTGGAATCCGGTACAGGCCTTCATTGCTGCACTGCACGAATGACGTGATGGACCTCGAAGCAAAACTTTTGAACTCTTTCGATCATCATGTCCTGCTGCTCGATACAAGCGGGAGTTTTTTCCGCGGTTCGTTTATGAAGGGCGCGAAACAGGGCAATCAGGCCATGTCCTATTTCGCAGCAGCTCTTAACGGGATGGATATCCAGGTTCCGCCGCTCCACTCCAACCAGGGGTGCGGGATGTATCAGCACGCTAAAGCTCATTTCATCGCCTCGATGTCAGTGGAGGATCTTGCGGACGCCGTTGATGATGACTCCTCCGAACGAGGATTTTTGGGCCAATCCATCCTGTGGAACCCCCAGTCCGTGCCGATCCAGGCATGTGGACAGGCGTGGTGGCAGCCATTGATAAGGCAGACTGAGAAAATCATTAATGGTCGTATTCTCCGCAAGAAATCGATCCTCACAGTGAGTCCAGCCCACACAAAGGAACTCGTGCGGGTGGACAATGAAATACGGGATCGGCTGGCAGGCTCCCCAGACCAGTTGCTTGGGGCGTTCGATTCACTTGTCTACAAGCTGCTGTGGGCCTTCTTGCTGCTTGACGACAGCAAGGGCAGCGCTTGGCCTATCTTGGCGGCAGAAGCGACAGCCAAGTATGCTCTGAACTGTCACCTAGCCATTCTAGACGATTGCCGCACTCAAAGCAGCGACCGTCGCTTGGACTTGGTGGCGCAGAAACTCATCATAGCGCTTGAGAGTAAAGGGGCTCTCACGCCCCGTGAAATGCAGCGGTCGATCAGTCGCGGCAAACAACCGGAGATTACCGGCGCGGTTGAGCGGCTGCTAAAACAGAACCGGATCGTTCAAGAGCCTGATTCTAACCGCTATTGCTTGAAGGTATGATCTCGCCAGCCACCCAGCCTCAGCAAGCCGACCAGGAGAAAGTCCAGGGACACCAGGCAGGCCGAGGGCAGCAAAGCCCTTCAACGCCAGCAGGCCACGGAGGGACTTCCTCTAACCCCTCGGCTGGTCATGATGACATTCAGATTCAGGAGATCCTGAAACTGTTGCCGTCGTTCGTTGTTGAGCTGACACACCATGCGGCCCGTCAGTGGAGTATGGAGCCTAGTGTGGTCTTGATCTCCTGTCTGCAGGTGCTCGCCGCTGCAAATGGAGCAGCGCAACGGCTTCAGTATGGTCCGGCCTGCCTCTCGGCACTCTTCAACATTATTTCTTGTGTCAGCGATGGCATGAGCGGCAACATCTTTGAGCACCTCGCCAGCCCCCTGCTTAAGGCCAGCCGCAGGGCGAGCCAACGGCCCCACGCCATGAGCAGAAAGATATTGGAGGAGGAAGAGCGGAAGTTGCGAAAACTGGAAGCCATGCCCATCGGCTTGGTTGGCAGGCCCGCTCCTTATCAGTTGGATCAGCACATCCTGAACAACCAACAATTGCTGCGGCCAGTCATTTCGGCTTATTCCTCATCTGCTAAGCGGCTGACCAGCCTGCTTGACCACTCTTTCGACAGGTGCGTGGTAAGTCTCGGAAACCAACCCGGTGCAGTGGCGCTGGACGCTCCGGGAGCCAAGGCCAATCTCCATGACCTAGGAGAGATGCTCTGGCTTTCCTGGAAGGGACTGGAACTGCCTAACTCCAGTGGGATTCCGTGTCCCGGGGTGGTCCATCTCTGCTGGCAAATGACCCCAAAGAATCTCGCCGCTCTCATGTATGCGAGCCGCTCCCCGTGGAAGAAATGCCGTCCGCCAGTGTTTATCGCCTACCACGGGTCAAGCGCCGGCCAACTGGCGCCGCTAGAGGAGCCTACCTTTGGTGAATGGAGCCGTCATGTCGAAGCGCTTCATTCGATAAGGTCCAAGACTTTGATGCCATTGGTCTGGTCATTGAGCGCTGAGAGCGCACAAAGGTTTCACGGCTATTGCTGCGAATCTGAAAAGGTGGCCTATCCCTCGGAATCAACCACCCAGCAGATTGTGCCGGCAATCATTCTGAAGCTGGCACTGCTGTTGAGCATCCTGGATGTGTTTACGCAGGAGGACAAACCTGATGAATTCGTAGTTAGTGATTCAACAATGGAGAAAGCATGCAAGATCGCACTCTGGCTAAGCCAAGAGCACTCGAGAACCTGCGACTCGTTGCGTGATGCCGTCAACGCTATTGGAGCAGAGCTTGGACATGGCGGTGTTGACAGTATTGACAATGCAGAGGTGGATGACGCGATTCTGGATTGTATTAAACGGAAAGGTCCACTTTCCCGACGTGAAATCTGCCGGTCCTTTCATCAATTGTCTTATCGGACCCGCGACCGCGCACTGGATCGCTTATTGAAGAAGAAGTCTGTGACAGAATGCCCCAGCGGACTGCTGCATAGTTGTACTGTTTGACTAAAAACGCTGACATTGGCAGCGTCAGCGGTGACTTACCGTGTAGAGCCTACCAATCGTTAGTAACACCATTGACACAACAACCCTGCCCGATGGAGGCAGGGTTGTTGACATGGTCAATCCGTTGACCTGGATATGTTATAACTTTTTGAAGTTATCTCTTGAAGTGAGTATCAAAGCTAGTCAGCAGTATTGGGCATGAAACAGTTTGCCGAGGATCTATTAGGAGATTTGCAAAATGGCCTTTTACGCCCTGCCGATTTCTATATGGTCGTAGTTCGGCCATCAAGACAGGTTTCATGTCCGCTGGGTGGAGGAATCGTTGAACCGGGAACGTATGCTTGGATTGTCGACGGACCCGCTTTGCAGAGGCTTTGCTGGCGTGTCGCTTACGGCCATTTCTACTGTCCACTTCTTCATTTGCTCCTAGATGTGCGCAACAAACCTGACGTGCACTCATCAATCTCGGGTCCGAAGTGGGATGCGTGCAGGTTTTCCAGCGAAATGGTAAGAAGGCGACTAATGACTCCTGTGAAAGCCAGGTTCTTCAAGGAATTCGACGGTTGCGGTTGCGCGTCTCATTTCCTGCGCGTGATAACAAAAAGGCGTCCAAAAAGGAGTTCTAATCCCAAGCGGCGTTCCACACATGCGCGCAAGTAATGATATGCGACCGAGCGAAAACGTTCCAGAAGTTTGCCTGCTGCCTAAAGCAGGTTTCAGGTGATGGGTTCTTTTCCGCGCCTGAATCCGGATCATGTCTAAGGGACTCCGCTGGAACGCCGCTCACTTCGGCTACCACCACCGCGCCCACGTGGAGTTTCCCTAGGGGTGTATCGGCCGCGCTGCCAACGGTGATTAGACATATAACGGCGGCGGTGAGTAGAAGGAGAGTTAGGGAGGATGATCTTGTGAGATCGGTGAGGCGCTACTAACTGGCTCCGGCAACCCAGACCCGTTTCCCGTCCAGCCACGTCTGCAGCACTTGCGTGTCTTTGATGTCGTCTTCAGGGCATTGCAGGAGGTCGCGGTCGATGATGATGAAGTCTGCGCGTTTGCCGGGCTCCAGTGAGCCGCACTCCTTTTCCAGGAAAAGGACTTGGGCATTGTTGATGGTGTACAGGCGAATGGCCTCCTCTCGGGTGAGGCCGCCTTCCTTGTGGAGGGCTTCATCGAGGTATCGACACTGGCGCGAGATGGCGGTCCACATGCCGAGCCAGGGATTGTATGCATTGATGGAGCGCAGGCTGCCGATTTTCTGCATGTGGTCGCTGCCGCCACCGACCGGCACTTTGGCATCGAACAAAGCACGCAATGGCTGGAAGCGGCTCATGCGTCCATTGCCGAACTGTTGCAACAGCGTCTTGCCATCCAGGTAAAACCAGATGGGCTGCATGTCGATGACGGCACCTAGTCGCGCAGCTTGGGCGATGCTCTCGGGCGTCATGAAATTGCAATGCGTGATGCTCGGACGCGACGCGCGGATGGGCGTTTCTTTATTTACCTCGTCATACACATCAAGCAGGAGCTTCACCGCGCCGTCCCCGACACTGTGCGCGGTGAACTGCAAGCCTGCGCCTGCTACCTTGCGCACCATTTTGACCAGGTGCTCGCTCGGCGTCCGCTGCACACCGCGGTAGTCTTTGTCGGTAATGCCATATATGCTGCTCACGCCCCAAGGCTCCAGCATTAAGGCGCTGCCGGTGAGCATCCCGCCATCAAGCCAGATCTTGGTGCCGATGATCTGTAGCATGGGGTCCGGCTTGCTGAGCGGGTGCTTAAGGATCTCATCCACCGCGACTTCGGTGGTCCGCCACAGGCTGCCGGTGGGAATCACCTGGGACAGCCGCAAGCGCACTGTGAGTTCCTCCGCCTCGCGCATGGCTTGATACACTTTGATGTTACCCTGGCTCGCACCACGGTCGGCGATGGTGGTGAAGCCCACGCTGTTGTAGTCGGCGAAGAGTTTTCTCACGATCTCGCGTGTCTGCGCTGCATCTGGCGTCTTACGGATGGTCTTGGCGTTAATCTTCGGACTGAAGGCACGCATCAGGCCGGTCGGCTCGCCCTTTGCGTCAAAGACTACCACGCCCGTGGATCCTGCAGGCACCTTGAAGTTCCGGTCAATACCCGCGAGCTGGAGCGCGAGTGAGTTGAGCATTGAGTCAGGCCCTGTGCTGAAATTCACCGGATGCCTCGGTGCCACACGATCCAACTCCTCCCGCGTCGGGTAGCGCTGCTCCTTCAGTCGAGTGATGAATATCTGGCTGACACCGATGAGCGTCCCCTCGGGTAGGGTCTTGGCTCGACTCTCGATGTAGCTGAGGAGCTGCGCCATGTCTTCGATGTCCGGCACCGGATGATCGAACTCATAAGTCGCCGCACTAACGGGATGCGTATGGCTGTCCATCAGTCCCGGCAAAACCATGCGCCCCCTGAGATCCACCACCTGCGTGGCATCACCCTTCAGAGCAAGGATAGCTGCATCGTCTCCCACTGCGGTGATGCGTTCGTTCTCGATCGCCATCGCCGAGACGATGCGAGAGCCGCCATCCACCGTGACGATCTTTCCGTGATGCAGGATCATTGTGGGAGCCGCATCCGTGACAGTCGTAACGAGCAGTGTGGAGAGAGCGATGAAAGTGCTAGCGTTGAAAGGGCTCATTTATGAGCAGTGTACTTCACAAAAAAGATTATAAGAAGGCGCATTGCTAGAAGTGTTGCTGCGCGGATTTTTGAAGGAATGCTACCTTGCGAATATTTCCTCACCCTGTTCGCTGATGTCTGCGAACGGATACACCAGAGGCAACAAAGTGCTAGATTTTCGTTGTTCGCGCCGTCTGATGTTCTAGCATCGGTCATCAGTTCTAAGAGTATGAAGATGAAGTCCTTCCTCATTATCCTTGCAAGCATCAACATCATTTGCAGCTGTGCTTGGCCGGCGGAAATCCCCATAGCCAAACATGTGTTTGTGATCAGTTTTGATCAGGGCTCTCCTGCGGGCATCCAGAAAGCGGAGATGCCTTTATTTAAGAAAATGGCAGCGGAAGGTGCTCATACCTGGGAAGCGTACACGATCGTTCCCAGCCTGACTCTTCCCTCTCATGCCTCCATGCTTACGGGAGTCGGTATTCAAAAGCATCAGATCGATTGGAATGACTATCAAAGACTGCGTGGTTTTGTGAAGGTCCCAACCATCTTTAGTTTGGCCAAATCAAAAGGTATTTCTACCGCCATGGTCGTGGCTAAGGAGAAATTCATGCACTTGAACCCCCCGGGCACTGCCGACCAGTTCATCTATACTAAAGAAGATCCAAGTAGCGTTGGAGTGGCCAGTGCTTTCACAACCATGCTGGAGGATTTTAAGCCCGGCCTTTGCTTCATCCATTTTGGAGAACCAGACGCCAAAGGTCATGCGTTTGGGATCGATTCACCCGAGAAAATGCAGGCCTTTGCAGACAGCGATAAGGCGCTAAGGAGCATCTGCGAAGCCGTGGAGAAGGCCGGCCTGAAGGAAACCAGCGTATTCATTCTTACCGCCGATCATGGATGCCACGATATCACTGATAAAAATGGGATAACCCGCGGCACCCACGGCAATTCGACTCCCGACGATGTGATCATTCCTTGGGTCGCGTGGGGCAAGCGCGTGAAGCACGGTTATACGATCACGCGACCGGTCGTTCAATACGATACCGCTGCCACCGCTTTATGGCTGCTGGGCCTCGCTGTCCCCGATGGTTTTTGGGGTCGTCCTGTGACCGCCGCGTTTGAGACGGACTAAAGCAGTCATCAAAATAGGACTTTTGAGCCCTGATGAGAGCTTTTCACCAGCTCGGGCTTCAGGTTCAATGATTCACAGATCGTCTCTTAACCCATCTTCATAGTTCTTCATGACCCACCGCATTTTTCTTGCCTCAGTGGCCCTGTTCGTCGCCAGCATTCCGTATTTGAAAGCGCAGGCGCCTGATAAAGACCAGCATGTTGTCCTCATCAGTGTCGATGGTCTGGCGCACTATTACTTTGATGATGCGAACGCCCCCATGCCGACGATTCGTGCACTAGCAGCTAAAGGCGCTCGTGCGAAACAGATGAAGACGTCCCTTCCTACGGTGACCTGGCCGAACCATACCACCTTGGTGACAGGCGTTCACCCTGGGAAGCACGGCGTCATAGGAAACAGTGTCCTGGATCGTGCCACCTTGAAGGAAATCGTTTATCTGCCCGACCCGGTTTTTGACAAAGAAGAGATTGTAAAAGTGCCCACGGTGTATGACCTGGCGCATCAAGCGGGGCTAACTACCGCAGGCATCATTTGGCCAGCCTCCCGCAACGCGAAAACATTGGACTGGACGGTTCCCGACGTAGGGACTCAAGTGCTCTTTGAAAGATATGGCACCCCCTCGCTGCTTGAGGAATGTCGTGCCGCTGGCATCCCTGTGGATCGCCAGGAGGAGTGGTGCAAGGCTGGCAATGCAGGGAAAATGCCGCGGGACAAGCTCTACACGCAAATGACCATGCACGTCATCAAGAAGCACAAGCCAAACTTTCTAGCCCTCCACCTGGTCAGTGTGGATGCCTTTGAGCATGCGACGGGCAGCAAAACACCGGAGGCTTATGCGGCCATCCAGGATAGTGACAATCACGTGCGCGACATCGTCAGAGCCGTCGAAGAGGCAGGACTGAAAGACCGCACGACCATCGTTGTCACCGCAGACCACGGCTTCATCACTTACAGCAAGATCATTCAGCCTAACGTGTTGCTGAAGCAGGCCGGACTTATCAAGGCTTTGGGAGCGAAGCCTCTCGAGCGCCGAGTGTGGAGCTTCTCCCAAGGGGTGGCTTACATCTATATTTTGGATCAGCCAAACAGGGCGGAATTGCTGCGGGAGATCACTCCCAAACTTGCCATGATGGAAGGCGTCGAAGAAGTAATCGAGGAAAAGGATTTCTCCAAGTATGGATTACAAAAGCCATCAGAAGACCCGCGCATGCCGGATCTCATTCTCTCTGCCAAAGACGGATACTACTTTAACAACAACGTAGGAGGTGACGAGATCATTGTTTCAACTGACGCACCCAAAGGAGCCCATGGTTACTCACCGGTAAACCCCTTGATGGATGCTTGTTTCATCGTCAATGGACCCCAAATCAAATCCGGCGCCGTGCTGGACACTGTATCCAACACGGATGTCGCTCCTACGATCGCGCATCTTCTAGGGCTTAAGATGGAGAATGTAGACGGTAAAGTCTTGACCGAAATCCTTAAGAAATAACATCCGCATGCCCTTGTTCTGCCGCAATTGTCTGGGATGGGCTATTGCGGAGAAGATCTAAGTTATCATCAAGTGATTAGGTTTCGAGAAGGGCTTCGCTCAGTATGCAGAGACCCAAAGCACAGCCATATAGATCAAGTGTGTCACTTCTTTTGCTCTTTCATGGTTATCTGGATCACGATTCTCTTTCCTTCAAACTGAGCTCTCAGTGTTGGTTTCCAGACAGCTTCATAGACATTTCAGATCTCCTCGCACCTCAGGAGTTAACCGTCTGGAAGTCGTAGCCTGACGTCATGTGCTCAAACATGAAAGCGGGGATCCACATCCCATCTACGTTACAGCCATCCATGACCTCGTTTATCAGCCAGTCTGATGATTTGTACAACCAGACAGCGGTTTCTCTCGTAATAGGGGTCGTATGACGAAATTCCGCTGGTTCACCCTGCCTGTCATCACCGTCGGGCTAGCGATCGTTTCTTGCGCGGGCGCTGGTGACTACGAAACTGCTCCCTACACTGTCGCCCGCAGTGACGGCAGCTTCGAACTACGACACTATCCAGAGATCAAAGTCGCGGCGACGGTGCAGAATGGCGACGACGACTCTTTTATGCGGCTGTTTCGCTACATCGAAGGGGCCAATGAGACCAAGGAGAGCATCTCCATGACCACACCCGTCTTTATGGAGGCCGGCGAAATGCGTTTCGTCGTGCCGGAAAAGAACAAAAATACTGCGCCGAAACCTGTGTCAGAAAAAGTTGAGGTCAAGAAGGTGGCCGCGCGCACGGTTGCGGCTTACCGCTTCAGCGGTTGGCGTTCGGACAAACTTGAAAAGGACTCAGTGGAAAAGTTGCAGTCGTGGATGAATGCCAACGAAATCCAGTCGGGAGGCAATGCATTCTTCGCCTATTACGATCCTCCCTGGACTCTTGGACCGCTGCGTCGGAATGAAGTCCTCATCCCAGTTCGGGTGAAGTAATCAGCAACTGAAGTTTTGCGACTTGGATAATTGCGGATTGCCAATTCTCCCAACAGGGGCTGTGAGCATACCGGGAAATAGGCATCGTCCGCTTGGGGGACATGAGACTTAAAGCGATTTCGGCCATCGTTACGCTTGCGGTCAAAAGCGTAATGTTCCGAACTATAAAGGCGGCAGGTTATATTGGGCCGATAGCAGGAGAAGTGGCCAAACTGCTACACTCGCCGCACGCAGAGTCTAAACCAGTCCGCGGATGGGGGTTCCTTTGCCCAGCAGGCTGAGCAGGTTGTTGGGCAGGCCATCAATCAGGCGGGCCTCTGCCACATCGATGAGGTTGTGCATGATGGTCGCTACCAGGTCAGGAATAGTGATTGGGTCATCTGCAGGTTCGCCTCCGTCTCGGGATGACTTGCCGATAACCTGCCCCATCTTCAGCCCGCCGCCATAGATCATGAGCGGCGCCAGGTTGCCCCAGTGGTCGCGGCCTCCTTTACTGTTTAGCTTTGGCGTGCGTCCCATCTCGCCACAGCAGACCACCATGATCTTGTCCCGCAGACCGCGAGCCTCGATGTCTTCGATGAGAGCCGACACGGCGTGATCAAAGGGTCGGCCCACATAGTCCATGCCGGTGGTGCAGGGAGCGTTGTTGGCGTCAGCATGCATGTCCCAGACGAAACTGGTGGTCACGGTCACAAATCCGCAGCCACGTTCACAGAGGCGGCGCGCCAGCAGCAAGAGTCGTCCCAGAGATGCCGCATTGTCTGCGTAATGATTGATGTTTTTCCACTGAGAGTCGATCCGGTCCCTTGGCAGCAGTCCTGCTGTATCATAGCGGGCGATAAGTTGGGGATCTTCCCGGGAGAGGTCAAAGGCATCCGATACGCCACGTCGCAGCAGATTCATGCCCATCTGCTGGAAGGTACTCATGCCTTCCACCACACCGCCGTAATCCATTTCCCGCTTCCAAGAGTCCAGTGAGGTCAGTAGACCCTGGCGGTCATTCAGGCGCTCCACTGGCATGGACAGGGTCATATCCGCCTGCGCACCGCCGCCTGTGCCCGGCACGAAAGGGCGGCATGCAGCACCCAGTTCGCCACCAGAGGTGAAGTCGCCAAATTTATCAACGGCCGGTCCGGCTTCCGGCACCACAGCGCGGGGAAAGAGCGCGACGTTGGATGGCATCGCAGTCTCGCGGTGGAGGGGCCCGGCGATCCGGCTGTAGAGGGAGCCCATGTTCGCCTTCAGCGTGTCCTTGCCGGCAATGGTCTTGATGTCATGCACACTGTCCCCCGTGACAAAGGACCGGACAATGCTGAACTTATCGGCGAGGGGGGCGAGCTTTTCAAAAGTGCTGCCGAAGGTGATGCCGGGAATAGAAGTCGGAATCTCTCCGGTGACGCTCCGGATCTCCGACGGTGCGTCCATCTTGGGATCAAATGTCTCGAATTGCGATGGACCGCCATGCATGAACAGAAAGATGACAGACTTGTCCTTGAGGGCCGGGTGACCGCGTTTGGCGGCGGCCTGAAGCTGCATCATGTCTCCGAGCGTGAGTCCACCGAGACCAAGCCCGCCGATGCGGAGAAACTCGCGGCGGCTCAGACGGGGAGATGACGCACGGCTGTTGAGGAAGCGGAGCACGGCAACAAAACGTTTGTGCAGACGATTTCCTATCAAGCCCGGCTTCCGGGGCATGGTTGCACTCGTGAGGTGCGATGGAGATGATGCCTACGTGGACGAGCGTTGGCTCTACTCGAATGTTATGGCTATGCTCCATCGTTTCAGGCTGGAGAAACGCACAGCGTTGATCCCGGGAGGTTCACGCGGACTGGGCCTGGAGATGGCTTGTGCCCTCGGCAAACCCAGGGTGGCGGCCAGTGTTCGCAGGGGCCGCCCGGACGGGATGGCTCCTCTTGGTCTTTAGCGAGCCAGCGATGCCGGCTACATCACTGGCAGTGTGTCGTTCTGGACGGGAGCAGGCTGCTCCCGAGTTCAGCTGCTGAGCTTAAGGCAAACATCTCACTGCTGATCCGCGCCGAACGCGGCCAGTTCCTTGCCGCTCGCAACGTCCCAGATCCGCAGGATGCCATCCTGACCACCTGCCACGGCGGTATCGCCATAACGAGTGACGGCGACCGCCTGCATGAAATCGGCAGCTCCTGGCAGGCGGCGGATCTCCGTACCCATATCTCCCAATACGCGGATCTTGCTGTCGCCGGACGAAGTGATGATCTGATCGGCAGGGCCAGTAAACCGCACGGCGGTGACTTCCTTGTCCCAGCCATCAATGTTCTTGCGCCGCTCGCCAGTGATCGCATCCCAGGTCTTCACCACGTTGTCGGCGCCCGCACTGGCGAGCACCCGGCCGTCCCTGCGCCAGGATACACCCAGTACATGATGAGAATGGCCTTCCAACACCTTGGTTGGCTTGCCCGTCGCCGCGTCGAAAATCCGGACTGCCTTGTCGGCTCCGCCGCAAGCGATGAGTTTCCCATCGGGAGAAAACTCCACACTGAGGACGCTGTCACGATGAAGGTCAGGCCAGTTTTTCAGCAACTTCCCGGCGCCTACATCCCATAGGGTAAGATCCCCGCTGCGCGATGGCTCTCCACTGCCGGCAACCAAAGTTTTGCCGTCCGCGCTGAAGCACACGGCATTCGCACGATCCGTGATGGGGGATTTGTCATCGCCCGTCCCAAGTTTTCGCTCGATCTGCCAGTCTGACTGAAGCCGGAGCGACCAGTTGATGCCTTCCGCATCGCGCACGGTCACTGCCCCCGATTCTGTCCAGTGGAGATGCGTTGGACCGGCCAGGGTTTGATAGGTTCCTATGGGCGAACCGCTGTCTGCCATCCAGAGCCGCAAAGCACCGTCCTCATGGACCGTGGCCAGCAGTTTCTTATCAGAAGATAATGCCGATAGGCGAATCGGCGGCACGGACATCCCGGCATTCTCACGTGCTGCGGCCAGATCGGCATTAACCTTTTCCAAGGTCTGTTTGGTGGCGGCTAGTTCAGCTTTGGACGCGTTAACGGAAGCTTGAAGCTTCGCCTTATCTTCTCGGATCTGCACAGCTTCGACCTCCGCATCCTTGATGGTGCTTTCGGCACGTTGCAGGGCCGTCTCGGCATCCATGGCAGCTTTCGCGTCAGCCTTAAATTTGTCCTGCGCGGTCTTGTCTTTTGTCTCCAGAGACTTGTCAGGTTTGTTCTTGGGTTGGGCGGCTAGCGCCTGTGATGCCGCCTTGGCCGCCTCCTCTGAGGCGGTGCGAATGGTCCTTGTAGTCTCCACGGCCTTCTTCTTTTCCGGCAGACTCTTTTCAGCCGCAGTCTTCGCTTCCTGCAACTTCGTAAGACGAGCGTCCAGTGCCTTGCCCTCTGCCTCTTTCTTTAGGATGATACCGTTCTGGCAGGTGAGTTCGAAATTGGCCTCCAGCACCGCGTCATTTGCATCCGCGATGCGCATTTGGGCGAAGCGATCGGTCTTGTTGGCGATCAGTTTCAGGGCGGCGGGAAGCTCCGGATCCGGTGCGTCAGTTGACCCGGCATCTGGTGGTGGTGCGGATGCTTTGCCTATGACAGGTTCTGGCCGTGAGAGCTTCCACAGTTTCACTTCGCGATAGCTCCCGGTGGCGAGATATTGCCCATCGGGGCTGAAGGAGAGGGAGGTTACCACATCCCGATGGGCAACGCCCGGATGCTGGTAGAGGCCGGACTTCAGGATAGCTTCATCAGTCAGTTTGGTGACGAAGCGTTTCGAGGGAATGTGATGGATGGAAACCTGGTTCGCGCGGCTGCAGGCGGCGTATTCACCATCCGCAGAGACGGTCGCACAGAGGATGGCATTCATGCCCTCCGGAAGTTTCTGCCACACAATCTCCGGGGAGTAGTGCTCGCCTGCCTGCGCCCCTTCATCGATCCACAGTTTCAGCAGACCGAGTTCCTGAGGAGTCAGATTGACTGCTCCCACCTTGTTGCTCTTGGGCGGCATCACCGAGTCGCCCATGTGAGCGGACGACTGCAGGATCAGGCTTTCCATGCCTTTGCCGGGAAGCACCGCCGGGCCAGACTCGCCGCCCTGGATCATGAGTTCCGGCGTCTCCATATTCAGGTCGCCCTTGGTGGTCGTCTTGTTATGGCAGGCGATGCAGTTGGATTTCAGGATAGGCAGGATGTCGCGGTAGAATCCCACAGGTGAACTGCGCGTGACAATATTGATAGAAAGAGGCGCTGCGGAGACGGAAAGTGGCGACGCGAAGGCGCCTGTGAGCAACGGAGCAGCGATAGTCAGTAGTTTCCAACTCGGCATTGGAAGGGCAGGGGAGGTCTTCATTTCTTGGGCGCTTCCTTGACGACGAGAGTCATGGGCTGCGAATACTGGACAAACACCACATCCTTGGGCGGGGACTTGGCCTTCAGTGCCTTGGTGCGCTTTTCCGCCGCATTCTTGCGCGCTTCGGCTTCTTGGTGTTTCGCTTTCGACTGTTCCGCGGCGGCTTTGGCGTCGCCAGTTTGTTCAGGACTTGCTTTGGCTACGAGATCGGCGGCAGTCTTCGCGGCGGCTGCGAGAGTCGCCAACTCGCCCGTGAGTTTCTTCAGTTCCTCTTCAGCAATGCGAAGATCTTCAGCGGCAGGACTGTATTTGATTTTGAGGGTGCCTTGCAGCAGCACCTGATGCTCACCGACCGGCACTTTCAGGGCGGCGGTATCCATGGTCAGCTTCCCTTCGGTTGCTTTCGCGGCCACCTCTGTTTCAGGAATGGTGGCTGCAGTGCCAACTCCCAGGAGTCGTACCTTGACGGCATCCGTGGCATTATCCCGGCGGGTAACATTAACGGGCAGCGTGTATTTGGCACCCGCCACGATCTCAATTTTACCAGTCGCGGCAGGACTAATGGCAATAGGTGCATCCGCATCGCTGTTCACGGCGAGGAACAAATCCTTGCTGAGGCGCGTGAACACCGGTTCCTTTGTTGAATCCGTTACCTTCCAGGTGAGAGCGGCGCTTTGCGAAGCTCCTTCCTTCACCTCCTGACCGTCCTGTATCGCTGTACCTCGCACGCCCACAGCGCCGGCCCACTGTGTCACCTTGTCGTCCGCCTTGAAGAGGATATAGCCGCTTGTGCCGTTTTGCGGGATGACGCCGCACTCGGCCGTCACTCCGGCGGGGAGATTTTCGACACTGAGTTCTATGGGGCTCGTGAATCCTGGCTTGCGGAAAGCGATTACTTTCATCGCCAGCGAGCCTCCGCGCCAGAGCGAGTTGAAACCAAAGTCGACATTGCGTGCTGCCTTCGCCTTGGGCAGGGCCACGGGAACTGTCACCAGTCTGAAAGAAGCGGTGGTTTTCTCGATTGTTAATTCATAGGGCTGACGTGGCGCACTGGAGGAATTGCAAAATAGATCCTGGAGGATAACGCGATACTTTCCATCGTCGCGCACATCAAACCGGTGAACCGGATCACGGTAAATTCCTGTCAGCTCTTCGAGCGTGGTCAGAGGTGGCGCATCATACACTTCAGCCACAGTGTTATAGGTTTCCTGTCCATCCTGGCCCACAGTGACTTTCTCAAGCACAAAGAATGGATCCGCGGGCGCCCCGAGCCGGGAACTGGTCACCTCGATAGCATAGGAGTCGCCCTTTATCGCCTCAAAGGTGAAGACGCGGGGTTTACCATTCGGCGGGAACCAACCGGCGAAACGCAGCGGTGCCGTAGGGCTATTTGCTGGTGAGGAATTGTCCTCTGCGCCATCCGTCACAGCACCGAATCGGGCAGGCTCGATGACACTGCCTGCGATGAGGGCATTGGCTTGTTCGCCTGGAAGCACAAGACGTTGAAGAGGCTTCCCATAACGCTGGAGGGCTTCCACCGGAGTTCCAGAGGGAAGATTGCGGCCATAAACTGTCGCCGTCTTGCCATCAGTGAAGACCGTCTCCACCAAGGGCTTACTGGTGATGATCGCGCAATAGGCGTAATCATCGCCACCGCGAAACATCAGATCGTGAAGCTTCAAGGTGAAGGTGCCATTCTGTGCTGGAGTGAAGTCCAGAACGCCATCCGGCCTGAGCCGCTCCAGTACACGCCCACTGGCATCCACCACGCTGGCCGCCACTTCCATGCGGGAATCGAGCAGGGCGGGACGGCACACAATAAAAAGTCGCTGTCCCTTCTCGGCATCGAACGCCAGAAACGTGGTGGCATTTTTCACAGCCTTGCCCGCATAGACACCTTCCAGTTTTACTTTGAAGACACTTGCCTGTGACGTGGCTCCGGCAGGAACTACGGTGACAGGCAACTGGCCGATAAAAAAGCGCCGGGGATTCGATACCCCAATACGATTGGTGACACGAAGATCACTAAGGCCCTGCTCTGTCTCGGCGGGTATCTTCACCACGAATTTCCCGGCTTTAGGATTCGCCGTGATTCCTTCGGTAGAGAAGCGGAGCTGCGGTGCATCCCCCAATTCCACTCCGGCAATGGAGACTTCCGTCTCAGTGCCGATCTGTGCCGCAGGCGGGAAGACGTTGTGGATCACCGGTTGTGGCAGGGCCTGCGCCACCAGCGGCGTTGAGGCTACCACGCTCAGACTGGCGGCCAGCGCAGTGAAAGCCAGGCCTTGCCATCTGGTCATCAAAAAATCATGAGCCCTGTGCGTTGTCTTCTTCATCAATGGTTCCTTCCCGCGCGACAGGCTGTGCGTGATCAGTGATTGAAGAGAAATTCCTTCGTGTTGATCAGGGCCCACAGAATGTCCTCATACGCCCGGCCTTTGGCGGCATCCGTTTCCGCACCTGACTTGTCACGGGTGAGCTTGGCCAGGTGTGCGAGGGCCAGATCAAGCTCCTTGGCGTTGGGCGACCGGGTGACCGCCCACTCATACAGTTCGCTGATCTTTTCCGTCTCGCTGCGGCTGTCTTTGGCAAGCAGTGCCGCGCGCCCATTTGCTGCGCCGAGCTTCGTCTGAATCTCCGGTGCATTCAGGAGATGAAGGCTCTGGGCAAGGCTGGCCTCCTGAGTTCTTTCACACTCGCACGCGCTGGAGGAGTCCGGCCGGCCGAACACAGTAAGGAAGTAATTGTTGCCGTTGAAGCTGTTGTCCGGCAGAGCCACGGAGCGGGTGCCGGCGGGCAGTCCATCGAACTGATTGGAAGCATTCAGGACCGTATTAACTGCATCCAGTAACACCTCGGCATTGAGCCGCTTGGGGAAGTAGCGGCTGAAATTCTGCCGATCTACCACGTTGTGCGCATTGGGCATCGCACTGAGCTGATAAGTTGTAGACTGCGTGATGGTGCGAATCAGTTCCTTCAAGTCGTAACCGCTGCTCACAAAGGAGGTGGCCAGCACATGCAGCAGTTCAGGATTGGCCGGGGGATTAGTCTCCCGCATGTCGTCCTCCGGTTCAATAAGGCCGCGATTGAAGAAGTGTTTCCAATAACGGTTCACCAGCGAGCGGGCGAAGAAGGGATTATCCGGTGAACTCATCCAATCCGCGAGGGCCTGACGTGGATCTTCCTCCGGCGCAAGTTCAAGCGCGGGTGCGCCCAGGCTGGCCGGTTTCACGGGAAGCTTGGTGCGGAGATTGATCGCCTGCGCGGTGCCACGTTTGTGATAGATCGAATCTTCCCCCGGCATCTGAGACGGTTTGCGCGCCACCTGACTGAAGAAGGCGGAGAACCCGTAGTAATCCTGCTGACTCCACTTTTCGAAGGGATGATGGTGACACTGGGCGCACTGAAGACGCTGCCCCAGGAAAAGCTGCGCCGTGTCTTCCATCTGCTGCATCGTGTCTTTTACCTGCCGATACCAAGCCACGGGTGGGTTCTGCGTGATATCGCCTGAGGCAGAGATGACTTCCCTTACAAACTGATCGTAGGGTTTGTTCTCGCTGATGCTGTCGCGGATCCAGGAGAAGAAGGCGTAATTCCCACGCGCATGCGTGGCCTCACCCCGCTTGTTGCGCAGAAGGGCATTCCATTTGTTGGCGAAATACTCGGCGTATTCGGGGCTGTCCAAGAGGCGGTCGATCAGGGCATCTCGCTTGTGCGGGTTGCTATCCAGAACGAAGGCCTTCATCTCGTCGGGTGACGGAAGACGTCCCACGATATCGATCGTCACCCGCCGGAGAAAGGTGCGGTCATCACAGATGGCAGAAGGGGGCAGTCCGAGCTGGGTCAGCTTCTTGAAGACCTGGCTATCAATGGCGTTCCGCTCGGGTGGCAATCCCTCCATGGGCGCACCGAGAGGTGCGGTGGCGCGGAAGACAGCCACCTTTCCCTGATAACGCACCATCACGGCGACATCTCCGGGGATGTCATAGAGTTTGAAGAGGCCTGTCTCACCGGCCTCGCCCATGTTCTTTTCATTGGCCTCATAAAGAGCGCTGCGGGTGACATCGCGCGTGTAGCCATCACTGTAATGGGCGATGACCTGGAGTTGCTGTTCACTTTTCAGCCGCATGATGCTGGCCTCTGGCGTGACCTCCACGGAAACCAGAGTGGGGTCCGTGGGCCTGCCGTAGGGCATGCCCTGAGTGATCCAGCGGACAAGAGTGGCATACTCCTCGGACTTAGCGTCAAGCTTCTTCCCGCCACCATGGGGTGAGGCATTGATTGCTTTTTGGAGCAGCAGGCTCTGCTCTGGGGCGGCTGGAAAGACGCGGCGGCCACGGGCTTCTTTGACAATGTGCTCGTAATCCTCATGCGGCTCGAAGCCTAGAAGAGAAAGCTTGAAGCCATTCTGTCCGCCCGCCTTGCCATGGCAGCCGCCGGCATTGCAAGAGGCCTTGGTAAAGATGGGAACGATATCGTTGGCGAAATTGAGCGGGCGTTCTGATTCTGCGGCAGAGGCAGAGCTAGAGGACAGCGCCAATCCGAAGGCCAGGAGGATGCGGCTCGAAAGCTTCTTCATGAGAACGCAACAAAAGGTTCAGCCCAACTCGGGCATCGGCGACCAGCCATCCACCAGGTATTGCGGTCTTCCGGAAAGATCCTCCAGTGTGGTCTGACTCGTATCGATCCCGAGGAATTTGTACAGCGAAGCGAAGACTTCCCCGAAGTGAACCGGGCGATCCGTGGGCTCCCCGCCAAGGCGATCCGTGGCGCCTATGACCTGGCCGGTACGGAAGCCGCCTCCAGCGAGCAGGCCACAGCCCACGCGAGGCCAGTGGTCACGACCGCCATCGGCATTCACAATGGGCGTTCTTCCGAATTCACCCCAGGCGACGACCGCAACGTCCTTGTCCAGACCACGGTCATGCAAATCCTGAACCAAGGCGCTGATGCCCTGATCAAAGACCGGGAGGTGCTTGAGAAGTTGCGGGTAATTGTCCGAATGGAAATCCCAGCGGCCGAAGTTGAGCGTCACTACACGGGCGCCTGCTTCCACCAGACGGCGGGCCAAGAGGAAGTGCTCCAGATTGAGAGGGGCGCCATCGCCATAGTTCTTTGGATCGCCCTTGCCATAGAGGTCGCGGATTGCCTGGGGTTCCTTGGTGATATCCAGAGCCTCCAGTAGCTTGCTGGAAGTGAGCACATTAAGAGCCTGCTGGTTGAAGGCATCCATGCTGCTGATCGTGCCGCTGCTATCCACATCACGCCGGAACTGATCGAAGCCCGTCAAGAGTGCTTTTCGATCCTCCAGCCGATCCAGGGCGATGCCATTGAGCTTCAGGTCATCCATGCCCGTGCCGCTGGGGCGGAAGGCCGAGTGGGCTGTGCCCATGAAGCCGGGATGACCGGGTGAGCCGTAGGGAGGATGCCCTGCTTTGGGAGCGAGCCCAACAAAGGGTGGTGTGGCTGGATTCGCCTGCCCTTGGATTCGTGAAACCACTGATCCCAGAGAAGGCCAACCGCCGGAGGGCTGCGGTGCGCCTCGCGGGGGCCGCCCGGTGTAGCAGATAAAAGAGTCATGGTCACCACTCAGGGAACCGTAGAGTGAACGAATGGGGACAAACTTGTCCATCATCTTCGCCATGCGTGGCGCGTGCTCTGAGATCTGGATGCCGGGTATATTCGTGCGGATGGGTTTGTAGGGTCCGCGGATCTCCGAGGGAGCATCCATCTTCAAGTCGAACATGTCCTGGTGCGGCGGAGCGCCGCACAGGTAGATCATGATCACCGACTTGAAGCTGCGGCCTACACCATTCCGCGCCTCGGCATTCAGCAACTGCGGCAGGGAGAGACCTCCCATGGCGAGACTTCCAATCCGGAGAAAATCACGGCGAGAGACACCATCGCAAAGTTTGGAGCGCGAGTTACCGAAGAGTGAGAGCATGGTCGTGGAAACTACGGAACGAAAAGTATAAATATTCCAAGGTGAAAAGCCTTTGGGCCAGTTTCTCCTTGAGAATCAATTTCTCAACCAACGGTTCTGCGGTGAAACGGCAGAGCAGTCTAGGTCAGCCCAGCAATAGGCTGACCTTCATAAAGGAAATGCGGCCGTCCCGTCATGTCTGACCAAGTGACCTCACGGGGCAGGCCCAAGGCTTCATAAATGGTCGCCGCCAAGTTCTCTGGACGCTGCGGGTCACTATCGGGATAAGCGCCAGTGGCATCGCTGGAACCAATCACGGTGCCACCGCGAACACCGCCCCCTGCCAGGAGGAGGGATTGGCAGGCGCCCCAATGATCTCGTCCCGGCAACGCTTTGGCGGAAAGGCTGGAGATCTTGGGCGTGCGCCCGAATTCGCTGCCCATGATCACCAGGGTTTCATTCAATTGGCCGCTCGCATCTAGGTCCTCGAGGAGCGCGCTGACGGCGCGGTCCATGGGCGGCAGGAGATAGTTCTTAAGATTGGGGAAGGCGGATTGATGGGTATCCCAAGTTTCATTGTTCCCTAGGTTCACCTGCACCAGACGCACCCCTTCCGCAAGCAGGCGTTTCGCCATGAGGAGCGACCAACCAAAGCTGTTGCGGCCGTAGCGGTCGAGTTGCTTGGGGTCCGCCTTCCTCAAATTGAAAGCATCATGCACCCTGTCGTTGCTCAGCAAGGAAACGGCGGCTTCCCGATAACTGTCAAACTGTTCGGTCTCGCCCGCTGTGAGAAGCGCTTGTGTCTGGCTTTCCATCTGATTGCGAAGACTCACGCGGTCCATCAGCCGATCCAGTGTCAGCCCTTCTGGCAGGGAAAGATGCGGGGCCTGAAACTTCAGGGGATCCGTGGAGAAGCCTTTTTCATGATGAAAAAGGTAGTCCGGAAATGCTCCGTAGTGATCCGGGTGATAAGGCGACATCTCCAGAAACCAGGGATCTGCCTTGGTGCCCGCCATGCCGCCAAACTGTCCCGCGAGCGCTCGGCCGGTACGGTGCACGATCTTGTCAGGGAGAACGATGGCGGGTGGCAGGTTGTTCCGGGGGGATAGCAGTGTGGTGGCTTGCGACGCTATGCTTGGCCAATCAGTGGGCTTTGGCTTGGTCGGATCGAAGCCCACTGGGATATCACTGTGCCCCGTTAGCATTACGTGATGCGCTTGGGAGTGCTCATTGTTCCCATGCGTCATGGATCTCACGAGGGACCATTTGTGAGACAGCTTCGCGAGCATGGGAAGATGCTCGCAAATCTGGATGCCGGGCGTGCGCGTTGAAATGGGGCGGAACTCTCCGCGGTATTCGCTGCGGGCATCCGGCTTCATGTCGAAGCTTTCATGCTGGGCCAGACCACCCGAGAGAAAAATATAAATGACGGACTTCGCCTTTCCGCCCTGCTTGCTGGGGACGGAGGCCAGCGCCTTCAGTGCGGACAGGTGATTAATGCCTAGTCCCAGAATGCCAATGGCTCCCGCTTGAAGCACCGAGCGGCGTGTCACGCAGCAGCCGGGATGGCATGCCGCTGTGTGGGAAAAGTGCGTCGCGGGGTCCATGGACTCAAAGTGGGTCAAGTTTACGTTCGATAGAAAAAATATCTTACGAGATCTTCTTTCCAGCGTACCCGATGGCAGCAAATGCCACCGCACGGCAGGACGCGCGAGTTGCCTACGATTAGATGCCGAAGGCCGCGTCCATCTGGGCGGATACTCCCTTGAGATATTCCAGATCGCCGCTGGCGACTTCGGCAGCCAGCCAGCCGTGGAAGTTGATCTCACGGAGCGCCTTGCGGACATCCGCATAGTCAATGTCTCCCTCTCCGATGGGGGTGAACTTGTTGAGGGCGCGTGAGAAGCCCTTCACATCGAGCTTCAGCACGCGGTGGCCAAGCTGACGGATCCAGTCCCCCATGCTTCCATATTTCCAGTGGTTGCCGATGTCGAATTGCATCCCCACCCAAGGCGAACGGAATTCGTCGACATACTTCACAAACCTGTCCGCGTTCTGTTTGGCATCTCCCTCATGATCGTAGAGGAACTGGTTCCAGACATTTTCGATGACGATCTGCACGCCTAGCTCTGCCGCCAGAGGCACTGCTTTGGAGATGTTCTCCACGGAGCGTGCCCAGATCTCACTTTCAGATCCATCTGCTCCCTTGCCAGGCACCAACAGGACGCTGTGGCCTCCCACCTCCCTTGTCTGACGCAGGGCATTCATCAAGTTCCCCAGTGCCTTGGTGCGGGTTTCGGCGTCAGCGGCGGTGTGGCGAATGGACCAATGTTCTCCGCAAACGCTGCCGTCCACGGTTAGACCGGAATCTGCGATGGCTTTTTTGGTCTCCTGGACGTCTTCGCCTGGAAAATTCATCTCCACTCCTTTGAAACCGGCTTCTTTGGCAATCTTGAACTTCTCTGTCAGGCTTCCGCCTTTGATCATGCCGATCTTGAGCGTTTTGTAGAGACGACCTGCCAATGCGTCAGGGACGTTGGAAGCTGCAAAGGAAGGATGGACCCCAGAAAGGAAACCGCCTGAGGTGAGGACTGCTGCCTGAGCGAGGAAGTGACGACGGTCAAAGAGAGGCGATGCTTGCATGCAGGAAAGGAAACGCCCGTCCCCGCAAACTTCCATCATGAGCACGTCATGCTTTGTGAGAGAAAGGTTGGATTGGTGGGGCTTGCTTCATTCCCCCACACACCAGAGATACTCCCGGCGTGTTGGGCTGGTTTTTGCCGAGCGAAGGTAGATGCGGTTGTCGCAGATGGCAGGGCTGCTGAAAGATTCATCGCCAAGTGCGTTCTGACTGATGAGGTTGAACTTTTCCGGCCTGGCTTCGAAGACTGAGGTGACGCCGCTTTTGCTTGTTACATAGATGCGCGTTCCCACCATGACTGGCGAGCCGTAGAATTCGCGGTCCAATTTCTCCGACCATAATTCCTCGCCATTCTCAGCCTTCCAGCAGACAGCTCTGCCTCCATCCAGGACCGCAAACAGATGCCCGTCCTTTACCAGCATGGAGGGCACATAAGTGCGCGTCGTGTTCTCCCAGGCGATCCGGCCAGAGCCGTCGGCTTCCATGGCCATAGTATGTTGTTTTGGGTAACCCCCGCCCACAAAGATACGTTGCCCGTCCGTCACAGCAGTCACCACCGTTTCCTCTGTGCTGCCATCCACGCTCCAGATTTTTTTGCCCGTGAGCGGATCGAAGCTCTCCACCTTCTTGCAGCCTGCCAGGACGGCCTGTGTCTTGCCAGCCGCCGTGATGACAGCAGGGGACGCGTAGTTCGCCACCGGAGGGAGATCCTGCTGCCACACGATCTTCCCGGTGTGTTTGTTCAGCCCCGTCAGTTTGCCACCGCCACGATGGTCAGCGGAGACCAGAATGATGGACTGATGCAACACGGGCGATGAGCCGAAGCCCTGATGCACCTGAAAATCACACACACGGCGTTGCCAGAGTACCTTTCCGGAGAAGTCGAGGGCCGTGGTAAAGACCGCGCCGTCATTCAGGAAGTTCACATAAAGGCGTTCGCCATCACTGACCACGTCAGACGAGGCCTGGGAGGATATTTTATGCCCTTTCGTGTTGAGGTTTTCACGATGAAGGACGCTTTCCCACTGCTTCTTTCCGGTGGCACGGTCAAAGCAAATCACGAGTTGCTCCTCCGTCTCCAGATCGGCTGTAGCCAGATAGACGTTCGAGCCCACGACCGTCGGTGAGCCATGACCCCGGCCCCGCACTTCCGCTTTCCAGAGAACCTTTTCATTTTCACTCCATTTCACCGGAGGCTGCTGGTCCGCAGCCGCATGACCATCCATGGTTGGGCCACGCCATGCAGGCCAGTCGGCGGCGGGCAAGGGGGAAACGGCGAGCGTGGCAGCGACGAAGAGCAGGGCTTTGGTGTGCAGGAAGAAGGTGAGAGGCGCAAAGAGCAGGAGATGGCTTCCAGGTCAGAGAAGGGGAAGACCTAGAACGGAAGCGGGGTGTCAGGTGTGACCGCATCCTTCGGCCAGGGATAGTTGGCATTGAAGACGAGCATCTCTTCTTCCGTCTCGACCTTCGCAAAGGATTCATTGATCTGGTCTTCCTTGGCCCAAGCCTTCAGACTGTCCAGACCCAGGTGCCGGATGAAGAAGGGATAGGCGGCGAGACGCTTGCTGGGGCCATAATCATGCCCTTCCAAAGCGAAGTGGGCATTGGTCACCTTGTCCTCTGCGCCGTACAGGCTGTAGATATGGCGGATGTAAGGATACTCGACGTCGGGCGTGTATTTCGTATAGTCCGCGCCATTGGAAAGGATGAGTTGAGGGCGCGGCGCGGTCATGGCGGCGATCTCCGCGTTGTTGGTCTTATGATTCGGGCCCCAATGCACGGGCATCCCGCTTTCGCAGGGACACCCCCCGAAGAAGTGCGCGGACACCTGACAACTGGGTGCAGCGGCGGCGATCCGTTCATCCAGGGCGGACAACATGAAAGTCTGGGTGGCGCCGCCGGAGTTTCCGGTCATGCCGATGCGCTTCGGATCGACCCCTTCCAGGGATGAAACGAAGTCGAGCGCACGAATGCTGTTCCAGATGGTCATGCGCAGGACCTCCGGCACTTTTCCATGGCCCCAACCTGCTCGTTTGCTGTCGCCATAGCCGATCATGTCATAGTGGAACACCACGGCTCCCATGCGGGCCAGCACAGCACAGCGAGTCTGACGGGATGGCAGGAAGCGGCCACCATGCCCATGCGCGGAGACTACCCCGGCGAAGGGGCCTTTCTGCCCGAGTGGACGATACAAAGTGCCCGTGATATAGAAGCCCGGCCAACTCCGGATATAGACACTCTCTGCGGTGTAGCCATCATAGGTGCGTTTGTTGGAGAAGACCGGATCAAGCGGCGGCTTCTCCGGCAGCTTTGCCAGGCGCGCGCCTTCTAGCATGCCCTGGCGAATAGCGGCCTTGCGCTTCTCCCAACTCGCGAGATCCGGCGTGGCTTTCTTGAAAGCCTCCAGTTCCGCAATGGCTTCCTCAGGCGTCTGGGCTTTGCCCATGCGCAGTTTCCAGCCTTCAGGCAGCGCTGCCGCATTGTCTTCAGCATGGAGGTAGCCGCTCCCCCAACCCGTGAGCAGTGCCGCACCCGAACCTTTGAGGAAGGATCGTCGCGTGGGGGAGGATGGGAAAGAGTCGTGAGTCATGATGAGGAAAGGTTGAGTGAACCAAACGGAGCATCTTCGCGGAGCTTTTCCGATCCCATCTCTTTTTTGGAATATAGGCACGGGCATCAATCAACAGGTACACAATCGCAGCAAGGACGGCTGTCGCCGGGGTGTATTACATGCCACGGCAAATCTCACGAGCAGGTTCCGATCATCTCACCATGCTTTGCTCAGCACGCCTTACCCCATTCTTATGAAGATATTGCGCTTTCATTCATTCAAACTCGTTGGCTTGTCGTTCTTGTTACTGGGCGTAGCACCGTTTGCTTTCGCTTCAGAATTGCATGTAGGCGCTGCGACGATCAATATCACGCCAGATCGTCCAGTGCCTTTGGATGGGCAGATGCATACCCGCATTGCCGGGAAAGCAGAGACGCCGATCTATGTCACCGCGCTGGCTCTGGAGTCGCGGGAAGGGGATAAGATACTGGATCAGGCGATCATGATCTCGTGCGACATCGTAGCCATCCGGAAAGGCGTCATTGAGATCGTCCGCGACAAAGCGAAGGGGAAGATCCCGGACTTTGATCTTAATAAACTTTTTCTGAATGCTACTCACACGCACACTGCGCCCGTGACGATGAAAGGCGAGCGCTATCGCCTAATAGGTAGTGATGTCATGAAGCCGGAGGAATACACCGACTTTATGGCTGACCGCATTGTGGAAGCCGCTGTGAAAAGCTGGTCGGAGCGGACTCCCGGAAAGGCGGGATGGGGACAGGGGCAGGCGGTGATCGCCCAGAATCGACGTGCGACCTATGCCGACGGCTCAGCGAAAATGTACGGAGCCACCAATGTCCCGGAATTCCGCGGAATCGAAGGCTACGAAGATCACAATCTGGACGTGCTCTTCTTCTGGGACATGAAGGATCAACTCATTGCCACGGCGGTAAACGTGCCCTGTCCATCACAGGAAGTCGAAGGCCTTAGCGTGATCCATGCAGACTTCTGGGATCCCGTGCGCCGTCAGTTGCGTGAGCGTTATGGAAAGGATCTCCACATCCTGGCCTGGACGGGAGCAGGTGGTGATCAGGTGCCCCGCCCCATGTATGGCAAGGCGGCGGACGAACGCATGCGTCGGCTGCGTGGCCTGACACGGCTGGAGGAAGTAGCGCGCAGGGTGGTGCGGGGCTGGGAAGAGGCCTATGAAGGCGCAAAACTGGAGCCCGTGGCAGGCCCGGTCCTCCAACACAAGGTGAAACGCATTGAGTTGCCCTGGCGTAAGGTCACCGAGAAGGAACTCGCTGACGCGCAGAAGGCCGTTGATGAATACAAAGACAACGAAAAGGAACAATGGAAGTACCTTTGGAACAAGGGTGTAGTGGACCGCTATGAAGCCGAGAAGGCCGGCACCTCAGGCACCTTCCCGATGGAGTTGCACTACCTGCGCCTTGGCGATGTGGCCATAGCTACGAATGAGTTCGAGCTTTTCACTGACTACGGCGTGCAGATGAAGGCGCGGAGTCCTGCCGTGCAGACTTTCCTCATCCAACTCACGGGCTCGGGCGGCTATCTGCCCACCCCACGGGCTGTCGCTGGTGGCAGCTATAGTGCGATCATTCAGAGCAGCCGGGTGGGCCCGGAAGGCGGCCAGGAATTGGTGGAGCGAACAGTGCAGAGCCTGAATGAGCTGTGGGACAAGAAATAGCTCATGGCCCTCCAGTGAATGAGGGCCGCCTGACAAATGCACGCGACGATAGAGTTTTATTAACACACTGGGCGCACGACCTGAAAAGCGTGCGCCGCACCTAGGGCTCCGGGAGACAGAGGAAGCAGCCTGCTAGGGCCGGGTCAGATTCAGCTCGGCCATGTAGATCGCGGTGATAGGCTTGCCTGCGGCGTCCTTCTCATGACTGGAATAGTAGGAGATGAGAGCGCGTGTGGGGGAGAGTTCGACGAAGCCAGGGTAGGAGTTGTCCCCGCCACTCGGCAGCTCGGCGAACTCATGCAGCTTATCTCCGACGAGCCAGCACAGTGAAGTCGTCGGACCTATCTCTGGTGTTGTCTTACGCCCGCCGACCAGGGTGTGTTTTCCCCACATCGCGACGAGCGGACCGCCGATGGGACGGTCGAGATCCGTGCGCTCCCAGTCGCTGTAAGGTGGCTTTGAACGATAGATCCGCGCATTTTTCCGACCGCCATGACGGCCGATCGCGAGCAGGGAGCCATCGCTTTCAAAGAGGAAGGCTGTCTCGTCGCCAGCGCTCTCAGCGAAGTAGGCGCGTTTCTTCCACACCAGGCCATCATCACTTTCAAACAGTAGGGCCTGCACTTTCTCACCTTCACCCTTTGCCGGGATGTCGAAACCCGGTTTGCGCCGCGCACAGAGGTAAGCTTTGTCCCCAAAAGAAGCCGCGCGCCAGATGTAATGACCAAAGGTGCCTTCCAGCATTTCCGGGGCGCTCCACTGGGAGCCGTCTCCACTGGAGACCGCATAGCCGAGCATCTTGTTCATGTCGTATTCCTTCGGCGGCAGGGTGCCGGGGCCGCTCCACCAGGTGCCGGTATAGACGAAGAGCTGGTCGCGGAAGATCAGGAAGTGCGGATCGCGGGTGTCCCGGTCTTTTACGGAGAAGCGATGCACTGTCTCCCAGGTCGCGCCCTCGTCCTTGCTGCGCATGATGATGACGGATGCGGTGCCATTTACCATGTGCCCGTCAGGACAACTGCGGAAGGTGAGATAAAGCTGATCGCGGAAGCGGCAGAGATCTGTGAAGGCATCGTGTTCACCATTGTGAAACACGCGCCGAAGATTGCTGACGGTGACCTGTGGAGGCGCGTCGTCGGCCTGAGCAGGTGTGGTGAAGTTGAACGCACAGGCGAGAGCCAATGCGAAAGCGGGCAAAAGGGTGAGGCGCATGGCGAAGCCAGATGGTGAGGGGGTGAAGCCGGTGTTTCAGGCTTTGGGTGTGAGATCGTCGGTGGTGAGGTGATAGCTGAAGACGGTCTCACCCGCCTTGTTGATCAGAGTGGCATGAAACTCCGCAGGGTTGACGGTGCTATCAGCCTCCACACGGAGGAAGATATGTGGTTCCACGGCGCTTCGCACGAGGTCGGGATTGAAGACGTTCAGGGAAGGGATGGTGCTGCCGTGGATGGGGGAGGCAATCAACTGCGTCAGATCGTAGCCGACGGTTTTCGCCGTCTTGTAGCGCAGCACGCGGCTGGCATGGATGTCACCGCCGACGAGGATGACGCCGGGTATCTTGTTTTCGCCGATGAACTTCTGGATGGCGGTAAGTTCATGTTTGTAGGTGCCCCAGTCATCGGATTCACTGTTCTCCTTGTCATCCCAGATCACACCACAGGCCAGCACCTTGAAAGGAGCGGTGGATGCCAGTAGTCCCTGTTGCAGCCATTCCCATTGTTTAGCGCCGAGCATGGTGGGCCGATGTGAACTGGCAAAGGACGGCTCCGTCATGGAAAACCAGCGTGTATCCAGCAGAAAGACCTCCACGGGTCCACGACGAAAGCTCGTGTAGATGCCGCCTGTGCCATCGCCGTACTGCCGCTGCGGACGGTAGCGGGTGAAGACGAGACGTGAGTTCTCCTTGCCCGCTGCCAGGCCGCTCGAATCATTGCCCGCGAAGTCGTGATCATCCCAGGTCCACCAGCAGGGACGAGACTTCAACAGCGACTGATACTCCGCGACAGCGGCGAACTCGCGGTGCCTCTTGGTCTGTTTCTCCAACTCTGTACTGTCAATGTAGGGTGTATCGCCGATGAGCACCACGGCGTCCACATTCTCTGAAGCCATGCGATCCCATACCGCGCGGCTGCCTGCGTCCTCCTTGGCGCAGGAACTGATGGCGAACCGTACCTTTCCGGGCGAATCGGTTTTTGGGGCGGTTGTGAAGACCTGACCAGTGTCGGCGGCCAACTCGCGGGTGCCGTTCAGGATGCGGTAGCGGTATTTGCTGTCAGGCTGCAAGCCTTCCACCTGCCAGTGCAGGCAAAGGTCATCCTGCTCTGTGGCGGCCTGTTTCAGCAGGAGCGGTTTGCCACCCGTTTGCGGGGTAACTTCGAGGGTGTACTCCCCGGAAACTGCCGCGCGCATCCAAACCATGGCTGACGTCTCATCCGCATGACCAAGGATCGGCCCGAGGATGACATCCTGCGGCGATGTTTGTGCGCTTAACCTGTCTGTGATCGTCGCGGCTCCGAGCCCCACGGCTCCGGCAATGAATTCACGACGCTGAAGTAAGGAAGTGGCAGGGAGCGAGTTGGTGTTCAAGGCAATGAAGCTGGCGGATTGAAGTTTCCTGACAAGATGTTCACAGTCTTATCTTATTAAGGTACTTGGAGACACGCCCTTTCCTTGATCGCATGAATCCATTCAAAACCACGGGCCGCGCCCTGCTGCTCTGCGGCTTCCTATGTCATCAAGGCTTTTCAGGACTGATGGCTGCCGATCCTGCTGTCGGTCAGCCTCTGCCGCCCTGGCAGAAGGGACAGCTCGACATCCATCAGATCAACACGGGCATGGGCGACTCCGCGCTGTTTGTGCTGCCAGATGGAACGAGCTTGCTGCTGGACGCGGGAGCCGTGCAGGGGCGGAAGCGTGCCTTCATGTATGATGCGCCACCGCGGCCCAATGGTTCGAGACGCGCGGGCGAATGGATCGCCCACTACATCCGCCGCTTTCATCCGGATGGTGCCCATGCCGTGTTGGACTATGCCATGATCACGCATTTTCACGCAGATCACATGGGCACGCTCACGCCAGATGCGCCACGCTCTGCTGCGGGCGGTTACCAACTGGCCGGCATCACCGATGTGGGCGATCAGATTCCCATCCGGCTGCTGGTGGATCGCGGTGCGCCGGACTACAACTATCCCAAGCCGCTGGATGATCCCATGATGCAGAACTACCGGGAGTTCCAGCGCTGGCAGAGCGAGCACAAAGGTCTGCGGGTGCAGCCGTTCGAGGCGGGCCGCCAGGATCAGATTGTCCTGGTGCGCGCGCCGCAGGACTATCCCCAGTTCGAGGTTCGCAACATCGCCGTGAACGGCAAGGTATGGACGGGCAGTGCTGCCGAATCGCGCAGCCGTTTCCCGGACTCTGATCCGCCGGATGAAAACAATTGCAGCCTCGCCTTCCGGTTGCGCTATGGGAAGTTCGATTACTTCAACGGAGGTGACATGTCCGGCCAGCCGCCGAAGTCGGGCAAGGTCTGGCGCGAGATGGAATCTGCCGTGGCGTGGGTGACCGGGCCGGTGGATGTCCACGCGCTGAATCATCATGGCACGGGCGACGCCGTGAACGCGCTGTTTCTCAGTGTGCTGCAGCCTCGTGTGCATATCGCTTCCATCTATGCCTCAAGCCAGCCCGGCCCTGACGTGACGCGCCGCATGTTGTCCGAACAAATCTATCCAGGACCGCGCGATATCTTCCTGACCAACGCCATCTGGAAAGGCCGACGGGGCAACATGGTGGCTCTCTTTGGCGAAGAGGAAGCCTCGTGGCTCGAATCACAGATCAACGCTGTGGCAGGCTCCCAAGGCCATGTGGTCGTGCGGGTGGCGGAGGGTGGTGACGCGTATCACGTGTTGCTGCTGGATGACAGTGATGAGCGCATGCTGGTGAAGTCCATTCATGGCCCCTATCAGTCCCGCTGAATCATGAATCGCGTCAAGCTATAGCAGCGCATGACATTGGATAACATGAGTCAGCAAGGCTGCACCCACGTCGCCCCCGTCAGGGAAAGAAGGGAAACAGAACTTTGATTTCTTCCCGACTAGGCTGGCGGCCGTATTCGCAAATCTCGAAAGCTTCGGCATACTTTATGGCAGCCCCTTTCTCCGGCCCGTACCATTTGATGAGGGTTTCACGGAAGCGGTTGGCCTCACTACTTTGGCGAGCATCCCATCGCGCCATCAGCCAGCTTTTCCGCCCGGCTTCATCCGAAGCGGGCGGGACATTCTTCACGTATTCCTCACTGCCAACCGCGCCACCTTCATAGTGCTGGGAAGGCATCTGATGGATGGCAGCGAGCTTCAGGTCAAACACGTCATCCACCGAGACGGCGATGTCGGCTGTAAAGGGATACGGCTTTTTGAAGCCGTCGCTGGAGTAGAGGAAAAGCGGGTTCTTTTTCAGGGGCGGCACGTCCGAGCAGATGAACGGGACGGTGACCATGAAAGCGGCATCCTGGACCAACACACCGACATAACGATGATCCGGATGGTAGTCCCACGGACGATGGGCGATGACGACGTCTGCTCTCCACTCGCGGATAAGCCGGATGATTTTCTGTCTGTTCTCCAGCGTCGGCATGAGTTCACCATCATGAATGTCGAGCACCTCGGTGGCTGCGCCGATGGTGGCGTCCACCTTCTTTACTTCCGCGAGGCGGCGCTGAGCCAGTGGTCCACCGGCAGACTGCCAATGGCCAATGTCTCCGTTCGTCACGGAAACCATCTTCACCGCATGCCCGGCTTTCACCCATTTGGCCGCAGTGCCACCAGCCTTGTATTGCGCGTCGTCAGGGTGCGCGCCGAAGACGATGATGCGGAGCTTTCCGTCTTGTTGGGCCAGAATGGTTGAAGGAGTGATGGCGAGCAAAATTGCGCTCAGGAGGAGGAAGAGTCGTTTCATGGGCAGAGGGAGGAGATAAGGGGGAGGGAGGAGAGTCTATGCGGTCTCTGGCAGGAAGGTGGGGAAGACGACGCCGTGACCCTGCGACACGGGGCCGAGGATCTGGGCGGTGTGAAGCTCCACATTGCGCGCACCCCAGTGGTAAGCGGCGCTCACGACATCCTTCGCCGCACAGGGGACTAGGAACACGGCACAACTCCCGCGCCGCTGATCCAGGGCATGCCATAACAGAGCAGTCGCAGTGGCTTCATCCCGCACGATGCCCGGACCGATCATGCCGCAGGAGGGGTGATGACTGGAGACGAGCACCCCGCTCACATCCCCGCGCTCGTCCTCGGTCATCCAGACTCTCCAATCGCCTACCGTATTCCGCAGGAAGAAGTCATAGTCCTTTTCACGCCGGATGCCTTGCTGCCAGTATTCGAAATCTGCGAGACGGGCGGCTTCGTCAGGGCGAGCAGCCCGTATACGCTCAATGCCTGGGGGGGCTGGGGAACTCATGCCCTCTGCGGGAATGTTCAGCAGGAGATCCTGAAACATCGTGTGTGGCACGAAGCCCAGCCGTGTGTAGAGAGAAAAGGAATCCAGACTGAATAGACTCGAAACCAGTCGCAGCGGCAGCCCTGCAGCCTGGGCACGTTGGATGGCTTCATGCATCATGGCACGCGCCACACCGCGACCTGCGGCTTCGGGTGCGGTAGCCACAATGCCCACAGCGATGTGCGTCTCGCGCGGGTGAATGAAACACACACCGAGGAGTTCACGTGTCACTTCATCACGGGCGGCGATCGCCTGGCCGGGATCAAGCGCTTCATACACTTCCGAGAAAAGGCGGAACGGCTCGTGGCTGTCGCCAAAGCGCGCCCCTTGGTTGAGCCTCGTCTCATACCACTGAACAAGCGAACGGTGCAGTAACCGGGCTACGGCATCATGATCTTCAGTGCGTAGGCTATCCAGAGTGACGTTGGTATTTGATGGCATGTTCCAAAGGTTCCTATCTCGTGTCGTAGGGGGACGAAACTCTACGAGGCTAGATCGCCCTGTTTTTCATTTCGATGTGACAAGCTTCAGCGGACAACGCATTTGGCCGGTGATGGCATTGCCTGAACGATGAAGTTCTTCAGTCTCGTGCATGGTGCCGGATAAAGTCTCGCCATCCGTGCGTAAGAGTAAAGCCGCGCACGAGAGCTGCATCCGAGCTTCCACGCATCCCTCCCCAACTATCACGAAATGATCATGCCCATTCGATGCCTCCTTTTCGCTCTCGCCCTGTTCAACCTGCAGCACGCCCGTGCCGCTGATGCCTTTCAGCCAGCCTCTTGCGAAGGCTCCTACCCACGCCATCTCCAGGGCATCTGCACCGATGACAAAGACGCCATCTATTGGAGCTGGACCGACTTCTTGGTGAAGACGGATACAGCGGGACGGATGCTGAAGAAGGTGCCTGTGGCCAGTCACCATGGAGATCTCTGCCATCACGACGGACGCGTCTATGTGGCGACCAATCTAGGCAAGTTCAACCGGCCTGCGGGCGAGGCTGATTCGTGGGTTTATGTTTATGACGGCGAGACGCTCGCTGAACTGGCAAAGCACCCCGTGCCGGAACTGGTCCACGGTGCGGGCGGCATGGCCTTTCGCGACGGGAAGTTCTTTATCGTCGGCGGATTACCGCCTGACGTGAATGAGAACTACATTTACGAATACGATAAGAATTTTCAGTTCCAGAAACGTCATGTCCTCGCCAGCGGCTATACCCTGATGGGGATCCAGACGGTCACGTATGCAGACGGAGCCTGGTGGTTCGGCTGTTACGGGAAGCCCGCCGTGCTGTTGCGCGCAGATGAAAACTTCACGTTCAAGGGCAAGTGGGAGTTCAATGCCTCTGTCGGCATCTCGCCCATTGGCAACGGCCGTTTCCTGATTGCCGAGAATACAGCCCACAAGGATGTCAGCGGTAAAGCCAAGTCCAATGAAGCCAAGGTCGTCATCGCACGCCCTGATGTGAAAAGCGGGCTGGCCTTCGAAGAACGCTGAAACCGCACACAAATTTCCCATTACCTATGAAAATGAAGTTTCAACTCATCCTCGGCTTGCTCCTCCTGCCGATCCTCACCTCGGCTCAGGACAAACCTGTCTTCAAAGCGGGCGCTGCCACGAGCAACATCACGCCTCCGCTCGGCATGGAGATCGTAGGCAACTTCGCGCCGCGCCCGATCGCGGAGAATGTGCATGACGAACTGCATGTGCGCTGCCTGGTCCTGGACGATGGCAAAACGAAGCTCGCGTTTGCCGTGGCGGACAATCTGCATCTCGCGCGAGAGGTTTGGGACGAAGCGAAGCAGAAGCTCGAGACGGACACAGGCATCCCGGCGGCGAACATGATGTTCTCCGCCACGCACACGCACTCCAGCGTGTCAGCTCTGGTCAACGAAGATCCTTCCTTGAACTACCGCCGTCTGGTAGTCTCCCGCGTGGTTGATGGCGTGAAACGAGCGTTGTACAATCGGGAGCCCGCGCGCATCGCGTGGGGCACAGGCAAGCTGCCGCAGTGGGTCGGTAACCGGCGCTGGCTGCTGAAGGAGGGAGTCACCAATCCCAATCCTTTCGGCGGACAGGATCGCGCGGTGATGAATCCCAGCAGCGCACTCATCCCACGGTTGGCGGGGCCGGCCGGTCCGACGAATCCCGAAGTCTATTGCCTCTCGGTTCAGGCGGTTGACGGACGCCCGATCGCGGTAATGGCCAACTACTGGCTGCACTACGTCGGCGGCGTGAATCGGGAGGACTTGTCGGCGGATTATTTTGGCGAATTCTGCCGTCTCATCGAGCAGCAACTCGGCGCGCCGTGCGTTGGTATTTTGGCCAATGGCCCTTGTGGTGATGTAAACAGCAATGATTACAGCGGGAAGACCCCCGCGGTGAAACGCGAGCCTTATGAGAAGATCAAAGTCGTCGCCAATGACCTTGCGCAGGAAGTACTGAGGGTTCGCGAGACGCTCACCTACCAGGACTGGGTGCCCCTGAAGGCCGCCGCGAGCGACCTGGAACTCGCCATGCGCCGTCCGACGCCGGAGATGATCATGTGGGCGGAAGGCGTGCTCGCCAAGCCCAAGGACGCCACTCCCATGCACCGCCTCGAGCAGCCCTATGCAGAACGCGTAATGTCACTGCGCAGTCAGAAGCCAGATACGATTCAGGCTGTCATCCAGGCCTTCCGAATTGGCGATCTCGGCATCGCGTCCATTCCCTTTGAGGTCTTCACGGAAACGGGTCTCGAGATCAAAGCCCAGAGCCCGTTTAAGGATACTTTTACCATTGAACTCGCCAACGGCAGTTACGGGTATTTGCCCACGCCGAAACAGATTGATCTTGGCGGCTATGAAACGTGGCTCGGTACCAATCGCGTGGAACGTGAAGCTTCCGAGAAGATCAAGGCACGCGCTCTGGAACTGCTGAATTCTGTGCAAGGCGCACCATGAGATTCAGGTTGTGGATGACACTCGCCGCCTGCCTTTGCGTCCGGTCCGCCGTCGCGCAAGGTGTGGGGGACGTCCTCCCGCTGCCTACACCCGGCGGCATGGATATCCATCACATCAATACCGCACAAGGAAACGCCGCCTTCTTCGTTTTCCCGGATGGCACGACGATGCTCTTCGATTGCGGGGATGCGCGGGACATCAAGCGGGCACCGAACTTCAAGGCTCCCTCCCGGCCTGATAACTCGCGCTCTCCTGCGGAATGGATTGCGCGTTATATCCGGAAGTTTCATCCCGCCGGGCCGGATGGCGTGCTCGACTATCTCCTCATCAGTCATCTTCATAGCGATCACATGGGCGGAGTGCCCGACCTCGCGCAGCGAATGAAGATCGGCACCATGATCGATCGCGGCTGGCCGGACTATCAGGTAGGAGCGCCCTTCACGGGCCCATGGGCTGACCAATACAAGGCCGCACTCAGGGAGCAGATCGAGCGTCACGGCGCTGAGGGCGAAGCCTTCCAGGCGGGCGCCACAGACCAGATCGTCTTGCGCAAGGAACCGGCGAAGTTCCCTCAGTTTGAAGTGCGCAACATTGCCGTGAATGGCGAGGTGTGGACCGACACGGGGACGGAAACACGCCGCCGCATGCCTGCTTCTGAAGTGCCCAACGAAAACGCCTTCAGCCTGGCCCTGCGCATCCGCTATGGCGGCTTCGACTATTTCACAGGTGGGGACTTGCCCGGTGTGCCCGGTGGCGAGGTCAAAAAGATGCCGCTCCTGAACGCGCGGCGTCCGCCTCCCGAGTGGGCAGATATGGAGTCGCCCGTGGCTTGGGTCACCGGTCCGGTGGATGTGCTGGTGCTGAATCATCATGGCGGGCAGGACACGACGAACGCTTTCTTTTTGAGTGTGCTTCAGCCTCGCGTGGCCATCGCGCAGGTCTGGGACAGCATTCAGGTTACTGCCCAGGTCTTACAGCGCCTCCGCTCCGAGTTCATCTACCCGGGACCGCGGGACATCTTCACCACTAATGGCCATTGGGCAGGCAAGACAGAACACATGATTGCCTTCTATGGTGAGGAGGTGGGCCGCCGCCATGTAGAGGATTTGCAAAAGATCACCGCCAACCAGGGGCACATTGTCATCCGCGTGGCACCGGGTGGCAGCAGCTATCAGACTTATGTCCTGGACGATAGCCAGGAATCCTATCGCATCAGGTCTGTGCATGGACCTTACGAGTCACGCTAAACCACAACCAACGATGAAGTTTTTCCTCTACGCTTTCCTTTCGCTCGCTCTCGGCGTTTTGCCAGCCGTCTCGGCGGAGCCCATCATCTGTCAGGGAGAATCGAGCGGACATCTGCAAGGCTTCGACTCCGATGGCTCATTCATCTACTGGTCGATGTTCACGAACCTGGTCAAAACAGACTTCACTGGGCGAGTCGTTGCCGAGCGGAATGTGGATCCGCACCACGGAGACTGCTGCGTTCACGATGGCAAAGTCTATGTGGCCACGCAGAACCGGACGAAGGAAAAGCGTGGTGTCTTCATCAATGTCTATACGACTGACAAGCTCGAGCCCGTGGCGGAGTATGTCATTGATTTCCCCTTCGAAGGTGGGGTTGACGGCATCGCTTTTGCCGATGGCTTCTTTTATGTTGGCGAAGGCAAGCCGAAAGACAGCGAGCAGCCTTTCAACTGGGTGCATAAGTTCACACCGGACTTCGTCGCCGTGGAGAAGATCAAAGTCTCCGGCCAGACCACCTATGGTATCCAAACCATCACATATGCTCATGGATTCTTCTGGCTGGGCACATACAGCAAAGACCGCACCTACCAGTGTGCTCCCGATCTCAAGCTGCTCACGCACCATACAGTGGATATCTCTGTCGGTGCTTTTGCATTGCCGCGGGGGCCGGCCGGTGAGCCTCGTCTGATGGTCGCGAGAAACATCAAAAAGGACAATGGTCGCTGGACGGCGTCGGCGGCTCCCGCGATTCTGAGGAACGGTAAGCTGGAGATGGAAAAATAGCGAGCCATGGCACACTCAGCCATCGTTTCCGCCTGGTGGCATAGGGTGACGATCTGGTCGCAAAAAAAGTGATGCCGCGCCCGTATGTTAGTTCCTGGCGAATCCCATAGCTCCTGCGAGGTTAAACTCCTATGATGGGTGGGCTTCGTGAGTGCGATTCGGCGTGCCGATTATGATCCTTCCCCTTCGACTTTCTACCTGCCGTTTCTCCCATGTGTTTGGGGTGACAGCCTTGTGCTCGCTGCTCTCGACCTCCGTCATACCGGGCTGGGCGGCGGACACACCGCTGGTGGAGCGCTTTGACTTTGCCACCGAGGAGCAGGGACCTCTCGTGCCGAAGGGGGATGTGGTCCGCGATCAGGCAGGGCCCCGTCCTCCGGAGTTTCCCAATTTGGAGTCGGACAACACCGCAGTGCTGTTGAAGGGAAATGGCGCCCGCTTCGAGATCAAAGACCCGGGGCCGCAGAGTCGCTATGACTTCACGAATGGCGATGCCATCACGCTGGAGGCCTGGATCAAGGTTGACTCCCTGCGTCCAGGGCAACCGGCCTACATAATCGGCAAAGGGCGCACGCTTTCGCCGAAGTTTGGCAAAGATAACCAGAATTGGTCGCTGCGGGTTGTTGGCGCGTCCGGGGGACGGGCCCAGCTCAGCTTTCTGTTCACCAGCACCGCTGGCGCGCGTGTTTTCAACTGGCACCGCTGGACTTCAGACGAGGCACTCCACATCGCCGCAGGCTGGCATCACGTGGCGGTGGCATATAAATTCGGCAAACCGGAAAGCATCAAAGGATGGATCGATGGCCAGCCGACGGCAGGGAAATGGGATGCGGCCGGTCCCACCAGCGACCCGCCGGTGGTGGACGATGATGATGTGTGGATCGGCACTTCGCTCAATGGCAATCCAGGTAACAGTTTTGTGGGCTTGATCGACATGGTGGCCATCCACCGCCAGCGGGTGGCGGACAAGGAACTGGCCACCCGTTTTCAGCGCAAAGGCGGTCCGATGATCGTGAAACCAGAGAAACCGGTCATGCCGAAGCTGGGTGAGGTTGCCGAAGGGAAGGTGCTGGTGCAGTTCAGCGAGGGATTGCCCGCGTTCGAGCGATGGCCCGCTGCGGCGGAGACACCCGCGGAGACCGACCGCTATCTGAGCGATGTCTTCCTGCTGCCCCGCGTGCCTCGCCGCTATGATGCGTGGGGCATTCGCTCAGACTGGAAGCCGCCGCTGCTGGTTCGCCTGGCAGCGGATGTGGAATTGCCGCAGGAGCCACGGCGTTTCATGCTCCGGGCTCGCGCGCTGGCCCGCCTCTGGGTGGATGGGGTGATGGTTGCCGAAACAAAACCCGCCGATGCGAGCACTCCGAATGGTCACGAACTCGTCACCCCGCTGGCGGAGCCGCCGCACCCTGGTGTGCGGGTGAAAGACTACCATCATCAGGAGGTATTCGGCATCGCACAAGCCGTGAAGGGAAAAGGGCCTTCACGCGTGGTCCTGGAACTGGTGGCTGGCGGTAAGAATCAGAGGATTGAAACGGGTGAAGTGTGTGTCGCGATCGAAACGCCGGATGGGCAGTCGTTTACCGTTCTGCGTCCCGCGGGTGAGCCTGAACTGCCGCTGACCGATGCTGCTGTGGAGCCGGTGCTGGCGAGGCTGGAGACGACCTTATCCAATCTGGATGATACACGCCGCCGTGCTGCAATGCGGTCTCGTGATGCCTTCTGGGAGAAGCGTCACAAACTGGCGCGTGAATGGGTGGCGGAGAATCCGGCGCCGAAGCCACCGCGATCCGGGCATCCGGTGGATGCTTTTATTGATGCCAGGATTGAAGCCGCCCAGGCTGCCAACGCGGCTTCTTCCGGTGACGCCGGAGCTTTCCATAAAGACATCCGTCCGCTCCTTCAGGAACAGTGCTTCCGCTGCCATGGCGAGAAAGATAAAGGCGGGCTGAAGCTGGATTCGCGGGCAGCGGCGCTGCGCGGTGGGGATTCGGAAATTCCTTCCATTGTTCCCGGCAAACCGGAGGCCAGTGAGCTGATCTCACGCCTCCGTTCCAAGGATGAAGACCTCGTCATGCCGCCTTCAGGCGAGCCGCTGAGTGAAAAGCAAATCGCCCTGGTGGAAAACTGGATTCGGGAAGGGGCAGCCTGGCCCGCGACCCCGGTGGCACCTGAAAAGCTGGCGAAATCTGCCCGCACCAGCGACGAAGCTTTTCTGCGCCGCGTCAGCCTGGACCTGATTGGCCTGCCGCCCACGGTTGCGGAAGTGCGGACCTTTCTGGCTGACACCACGCCCGACAAACGCACCCGCCTCATTGACCGTCTGCTGGCCGATGAGCGCGGGGCGGAGCACCAGATGAGTGAGTGGCTGGATCTGCTGGCCGAGAATCCCACGCTCATCAATTCCTCCCTTAACAGTACCGGCCCCTTCCGCTGGTTCCTGATCGATGCGTTGCGTGACCGCAAGTCGCTCGACCGCATGGTGACCGAACTCATGATGATGCGGGGGGACATCGGCCAGGGCGGTAGCTCCGGGTTTGCTTTGGCAGGGGAGAACGACTCTCCCTTCGCGGCGAAAGGCCACATTCTGGCGCTGGCCTTTCTGGGTATCGAATTGCAGTGTGCCCGCTGTCACGATTCGCCGTACCACAGCACCACGCAGCGCGACTTGTATGCTTTGGCGGCCCTGCTCTCCCGGAAGACGGTGACCGTGCCGGCCACGAGCCGCGTGCCGGCCGGGTTCTTCGAAAAGAAGGGCCGTGAGTCGTTGATCAAAGTCACGCTCAAGCCCGATGAACCCATCACGCCGGAATGGCCCTTCGCCACAGCGACCGGTGCGGCGGATGGAGGCAGCATTGATCGTCTCATGGAGGACCCGAAAGACTCGCGCGAGCGTTTCGCGGCGCTGGTCACCGCACCGGAGAACCGCCGCTTTGCTCAGGTCTTTGTGAACCGTACCTGGAAGCGGCTCATGGGGGCCGGCTTTGTAGAGCCAGCGCACGACTGGGAAGGCCGTGAGGCCAGTCACCCGGAGTTGCTCGACTGGCTGGCCCGTGATTTCGTGGCGCATGGTTATGATGCCCACCGCCTGATCCGCCTCATCACGACCTCCGCAGCTTATCAGCGCGAGGCCACCACCGAGAGTTTGGCCGCCTTGCCGGCAAATGAGCGCTTCTTCAGTGCTCCCGGCCGGCGCCGTCTCACCGCCGAACAGGTAGTGGATTCCCTGCATGCTGCGGCCAGAAAACCGATCGATTCCGAGGAGATCACTTTTGTCCATGATGGCCGTCACACGCTGGAGCGCAGACAGACTCTAGGCGTGCCCCGCCGGGCCTGGATGTTCGCCAGCCTGAACAACGAACGTGACCGCCCCAGTCTGGCGCTGCCACACGCGCAGGCTACGGTGGATGTGCTGGAGGCTTTTGGCTGGAATGGTTCGCGCCAGATGCCCATTTTCGAACGCTCCACTGACCCCAATATTCTTCAGCCCGGCATCCTCGCCAATGGCACGCTGGTGCAGGCGTTGTCTCGTGCCTCCTGGCGTAGCGAACTGGCGGAACTAGCCGTGCTGGCAAAGTCGCCTGAGGCGCTCATGGAAGAGATTTTTCTGCGCTTCCTCAACCGCCTGCCGCGCGCGGCGGAACGTGAAGCTTTCCTGCCCACTTTGCGCGAGGGATTCGAGACACGCCTCGTGCCCCCGGCTGAACAAACCATTCCTAAAGCCCCGCAGGTGTTTCCCCAAGTGACGTGGTTGAACCATGTCAGCCCGGAAGCCAACTCGATCCAGGTCGAGGTCGAAAAATACGTGCAGCAGGGACCTCCGCCTGATCCTCGCCTGCGCACGGACTGGCGAGAAGTGTATGAAGATCTCGTCTGGAGCCTGATCAACAACCGGGAGTTCGTCTGGATCCCCTGAACCGCGCCCAACCTTGTCCTCAAATCTTTTTCACTTATGAATCGCAGGCAGTTTCTCCGATCCACCTCCTCGCTGGCTGGGGGTGCGCTTCTTTCACACCCTCTACTGGCGGCGCCCGCGTCATCGGCAGCGCTCATCAAAGGGAATGCGGAACATGTGATTTCCATCTGGCTCGGTGGTGGGATGGCGCAGACCGATACCTTCGATCCGAAACGACGCGGCGACCCAGAGGCCAAAAAAGCCGGCTCCTACTATGACGCTATTGATACATCGGTGCCGGGGGTTCAGCTCTGCCAGCATATGCCCCATCTTGCCCGGCAAATGGAGCATGTGACAGCGGTGCGCACGGTGAACCACGATGTCATTGACGAACATGCTGCCGCGACCAACCGCATGCATACGGGACGCCCCATCAGCGGGACGATCAGTTACCCGTCCATTGGCTCCATCATCTCACACCAGCGCGGTTCCGCGTCAGATGAAGCGCCGCCGTATGTGTTGATCGGCTACCCGAATGTGACCCGCGGCCCCGGATTCCTGGGGGCGCAGGCCGGTTATCTTTATCTCACGGATACCAGCCGCGGCCCCGCAGGGCTTTCGCGTCCGCCTGAAGTCAGTCCGGCCCGCCAGCAGCGGCGCGGGCAGTTCCTGGCCTCCCTTCAGGCTCAGGCATCTCCCACCGCCGATCCGCGCTTGAAGAGCTATGATGCGGCCATTGCACAGAGCTTGAAGTTCAGCGGGCCTGCCTTCAATCGCGTTTTCCAACTCGATGAAGAGGCGGGTGATCTGCGTCAGCGTTACGGTGGCGAGTTCGGCCAAAGGTGCCTGCTGAGCCGTCGGCTCGTTGAACAGGGCGTGCGTTTCGTGGAGGTCTCCCACAACCTGAACTTCCTCAATGGCACTGGCTGGGACACGCACAATCAAGGCATTCTCAACCAGCACGAACTGATCAAGGAACTCGATTCCGCTGTGGCCACCCTCATTGTGGATCTCCAGAGTCGGCGGTTGCTGGACAAGACGCTCATTGTCATCACCACCGAGTTCGGGCGTCCGCCGGAGTTTGATGGGGGAGGGGGACGTGGCCACCAAGGCAGTGCCTTTTCCTGTGTGCTCGCAGGCGGCGGCCTGAAGCATCGCGGGGCTTGGGGAGATACCGATGAACTTTCCAAAAAGATCGTGGCAAACCCAGTCAGTGTGCCGGATTTCTTTGCCACCCTCTGCGCTGCGGTGGGAGTGGACTACACGGCCAATCTCTACGACGCCGACCGCCCTGTGCCCATCACTGACCAGGGCCAGCCCATCAAAGCGTTGTTTGGCTGAGCCCCAATTCCACTTACTCCAGATACAGGCTACTTGACGGCGGATGCGACGGCATCCGCAGCAAGGGTACGGGGATGCGGATCCACGGCCCGGCCTGGCAGGGAGGTGAGCACCACACAGATGGTACGTGTCGCGGGATCCGCCCACGCCACGGTTCCGGTCGAGCCCGTGTGGCCAAATGTTCTTTCCGAACACCCGGCGCTTCCTGCTGCCGTTCCGACGTTCAATCCGAGGCCGCGAGGGGTGAGTCCTGGCGGATTGTGATTGGTCACCATCAGCCGTGCTGTTTCAGGTTTCACCGCAGCGCCCGACTCATTCAGGAACTCGGCAAGGAATGCCGCCACGTCCTGCGCGGAAGCGTGCGTGCCGCCCCAGGGAGCGCCGAGCTTCCGCCAGTAGGCGCTGTTCCAGTCCCAATCTTTGGCCTTCGGATCACCGCCTCCAGATTCGGGCGCAGCGCGATCAGTCTGACAGGAGACCATGTCTGCAAGTTGAAAGCGGCCCAGCCCCTGGGCCGAGTGCTCCATGCCAAGGGGCCGAAACACGGTGTGATCCACCAGCGTGAGGATATCCGTGCCGCTGATGATTTCCGCAACGTGCGTTGCGAGCAGAATCGACATGCTCGAGTACTGATACTGCGTGCCGGGGGCAAAGCTGAGCGGTGTGCGAATGGCGTACTCGACGAATTCCCCGAGCGGTGCGTGCTTTCTCCTCAGTCCGTTGTTCTCCGCCAGTTGATCCGGCAATCCCGACACGTGAGTGAGCAGGTGTTGGAGCGTCACGCCATCCCGGCCTTCTCCGGTGAACTGCGGGATGAACTTCTTCACCGGATCATCCAGTTTGAACTTCCCCTGGTCGAACAACGCCATCAACGCCGTGACACAGATCGGTTTCGAGATCGAGCCGAGGAGAAACATGGCATGCTCCGACTGCGCCTGGCCGAATTTTCGTGCGAACCGCTTGCCTGCCTGATTCACAAGCAGCGTCGCTGCGGTCACTTCTCCACTGGAGGCTGCGCGGGTCAGAATTTCGGAGGCTTTATCAAAGCCTTCCTGCGGGAGTGCGGCAAACATACGCGAGGTCAGACAGGCGGTTAGGCTGCTTTTGATGAAGTGGCTTCGTTTCATGCCTTGGTCAGTATTACTACGGCATCCCGCGCCGGGATTCATGGTTAATCCGTGAGCCGTTTTCGTCGCCCGGCAAAGGTGAAGAATAGGCTTGCAGGGGGTTGGTGCTTTTTTGCAGAAATATCAGGTAAGCCCGCGTTTAAAGACACAATTACAGTGATGCCCGAAGCCAACCCTACCGCACCAGCACCCTCGACGCCTGCCAGGGCCCATCTTTTCTCCCTTTCCGGAAAAACAGCAGTCATCACGGGCGCGGGCTCCGGGATAGGCAAAGCCATCGCGCTGCTTTTTGCGCAGCAGGGAGCCCATATTGAAATCCTGGAGGTCAGTGCGGAGAATGCCCGCGCCGTGACGGACGAGATCGTTTCCCTTGGCGGTTCCGCTGCGTGGCAGCTTTGCGATGTGGGAAATCGTGCAGAGGTCGCTGCGGCCTTCGCGGCCATCACGCTCCGTGCGGCCCACGGCGTCAACATTCTGGTGAATAACGCGGGCATCGCCCACATCGGCACGCTGCTGACCACCTCGGAGGAAGACCTGGACCGGCTGTATCATGTCAACATCAAAGGCGTCTTCAATTGCACGGCGGTGGCCGTGGCAGGCATGGTCGAGCGGGGCGGCGGCGTCATTCTGAATATGTCGTCGATCGCCTCCCGCATGGGCTTGCAGGATCGTTTTGCCTATTCCATGACCAAGGGGGCGGTAGAGGTAATGACCTTCTCGGTGGCGAAAGATTTTATCAAACAGGGCGTGCGCTGCAACTGCATCTGCCCCGCTCGTGTGCACACCCCTTTTGTGGATGGCTATCTGGCAAAGCATTATCCCGGCCGCGAGGCGGAGATGTTTGAAAAACTGAGCCAGGCTCAGCCCATTGGCCGCATGGCCTTGCCGCAGGATATCGCCGCACTGGCTCTTTATCTTTGCAGCGATGAAGCTTCTTTTGTCACGGGCAGCGCTTATCCCATCGATGGGGGAGCCGTAAACTTACGATAAGGACATGAATCAAATTGATCTCAATAAACGAAGGGCGGTGGTCACAGGTGGCGCCCGCGGTATTGGTTACGCCATTGCGCAGCGCTTGCTGCAGTCCGGGGCTTCCGTGAGCCTCTGGGATCTCGATGCTGACGCCATGGCGGAGTCGGCACTGGAACTGTCCAAGATCGGGCCGGTGCATGTGGCACAGGTGGACGTGACCGACGAGCAGGCTGTGGAAGCGGCCACGGCCAAGACCGTGGAAACGCTCGGTGGCATCGACATTCTGGTGAACAATGCTGGCATCGCTGGCTCCACGGCCAAGACCTGGCTGCTGCCCGTGGCAGAATGGCGCCGGGTGGTGGAGATCGATCTCATCGGGCCCTATCTCTGCTGCCGTTCGGTCGTCCCGAGAATGCTGGAGGGCGGCTATGGGCGCATTGTGAATATCGCCTCCATCGCGGGCAAAGAAGGCAACCCCAACGCCTCGCATTACAGCGCTGCCAAGGCCGGGGTCGTCGCTCTTACCAAATCGCTGGGCAAGGAACTGGCTACCTCCAACATCGTGGTGAACTGCATCACGCCTGCCGTCGTGGAGACAGACATCCTGAAGCAGGTCGGGCAGCAACACATTGATTACATGCTTTCGAAGATTCCCATGGGCCGCTTTGGCAAGACGGAAGAAGCGGCGGCACTGGTGGCCTGGTTAAGCTCGGAGGATTGTTCCTTCACCACCGGCGCCGTGTTTGACTTGTCCGGCGGCAGAGCCACTTATTGAGTTGGCATCCGAACCCTCGTTCTCTTTTTCTCATTCATTCATCATGCGCCTTATTCGCTATCAAGACCCCGCTGGCAACATCCATTACGGTCAGCAGCAATCCGACGGAACCACGCTCGCCATCAAAGGCGACATCTTTGGCACTTACGAAGTCACGAGTGTTGTGGCGGATGTGCAGAAGGTGCTGGCTCCTGTCCAGCCCACCGCCATTCTTTGCATCGGTTTGAACTACCGCAAGCATGCGGAGGAGAGCAATATGGCCATCCCAAAGAATCCGGTGCTCTTCATCAAGAGCCCGGGTGCGGTGCAGAACCACGGCGATCCCATTTTGCTGCCAACGACGCTGACCAGCGACTCCGTGGACTATGAGTGTGAACTGGCCGTGGTGATCGGCAAGGCTGCCCGCAATGTCAGCAAGGCCGATGCCCTCAGTTATGTCCTGGGTTACACCTGTGCGAATGACGTCAGCGCGCGTGACTGGCAGCTCAATGGCGGCGGCGGCCAATGGTGCCGTGGCAAGACCTTTGACACCTTCTGTCCTCTAGGGCCTGCCCTGGTGACCACGGATGAAATTACCAATCCGAACGCACTTGCCATCAAAACCATTCTCAATGGGGAAACGGTGCAGGACTGGAACACGAACGACATGATCTTTGATGTGCCGGCGTTGATCGAATTCCTCAGCGCGGACACCACGCTGCTACCCGGCACGGTGATCATTACGGGAACCCCCCAAGGAGTCGGCATGGCCCGCAAGCCGCCTCTCTGGCTGAAGTCCGGCGACACCGTTACCATCGAGATCGAAAAGATCGGCGCACTGACCAATCCGGTAGTCTGACCGTTGGTAAAGTGATCCCACGGTCCAGCATGTCTTCACCCACCGTCATTGACACGCTCGCCGAGTTGGTGCGCATCAACAGCGTCAACTCGTCGTATGACGGCGGTCCGGGTGAGCGGGAGATCGCCACGTGGGTGAGGGGATTCTTCACCCGGCGGGGCATTGAGGTGTGGGAACAGGAAGTCTTTCCTGGCCGGCCCAATGTCATTGCCCGGCTGCCAGGACGCAATGCTTCCCGTCGCGTGATACTGGAGGCACACACGGACACGGTCAGTGTGCGCGGCATGACCATCCCGCCCTTTGAGCCAACGATCGTGGATGGCCGAATGTATGGCCGTGGCTCGTGTGATACCAAAGGCGGACTAGCCGCCATGATGCACGCCATGGCCACCCTGCATGAGGAGGGCCGGGAACGGCCTTGCGAGGTGTGGCTCGCCGCCGTGGTGGACGAAGAGTACTCGTATCGCGGTGTGGTGAAATTGTGCGAGGGACTGGAAGGGGGCGCTGCTCTGGTGGCCGAGCCGACTGGTCTGCGCGCGGTGATCGCCAGCAAAGGCGTACTGCGCTGGCGCATCCGTGTGGAAGGGAAAGCTGCCCACAGTGGGAAGCCTCACCTCGGCATCAACGCCATCAATCACATGGCTCGCGTCATCCTCGCCCTGGAGGAGGACCATCATCGTCTGGCGAAGCGCGAGCATCCGCTCCTGGGACCGGCCACTTGCAATGTGGGCGTTATTCAGGGCGGCGTGCAGGTGAACTTCGTTCCTGATGAATGCGTCATCGAGATAGACCGGCGGCTTCTGCCCGGCGAAACTGCCGCCGGATCGCTGGCGCATTATCAGGCCATGCTTGATGATTTAATGCGGCATCATCCCACGCTGAAAGCGATCAGGGAGCCGCCGATGCTGGTCGATGAAGCCCTGGAGACGAGCGTGGATTCGCCTGCGGCTCAACTCGCCAGCAGCGTGCTCACCGGGATGGGACTGGACGGCACTCTCTGCGGCGTTCCTTTCGGCAGCGATGCCAGCAAACTTTCCCGTCAAGGCATCCCCAGCTTCGTCATTGGTCCCGGCAGCATCGACCAGGCTCATGCCGCTGTGGAATATGTGGATCTCGATCAGGTGCAAAAAGCCGTCGAGTTCTACTGTAACTTCGTTCGTCGTTTCACCTGATCATCCATTATGAAATCTCCGGTCATGACCTCCCGTCGCCGTTTTCTTTATTCCACTGCCCTCGCTGTCCTTGCGGGGAATGGTGTTGCCTCCGCCGCCAGTCCTGGCAAAGGGATGATCGATGCTCACGTCCATGTGTGGACGCCGGATACCCAGCGTTACCCGTTGTCCGAAGGTTACCAGGTGAAAGACATGGCGCCTCCCAGCTTCACGCCGGTGGAGCTTCTCAAACACAGCCGTCCGGAGGGCGTGGATCGCATCGTGCTCATTCAGATGAGCTTCTATCACTATGACAACAGCTACATGCTCGATGTCATGGCCCAACATCCCGGCACATTCAGTGGCGTGGCCATTGTGGATGAGACGAAGTCCGGGCTCAAGGACACCATGCGCGATTTGGGTGGCAAAGGCGTGCGTGGCTATCGTCTTTACGCCAACAAGAAGAATGGCGAAGCCTGGAAGGACTCAGCCGAAATGAAAGCCATGTGGTCGCATGCGGCTGACCTGGGCCAGGCCATCTGCCTGCTGGCCAATCCTGATGCGCTGCCCGCCATTGAACACCTGTGCAAAGAGTTTCCGAAGACGCGCGTGGTCATCGATCACTTCTCCCGCATCAGCCTGAAAAGTCCCACCAAAGACGCTGATCTGGACCATCTGTGCCGACTGTCCGCGTATGAAAACGTGTATGTAAAGACCTCCGCGTTTTATGCCTTCAGCATCACGGGCGCTCCTTACACGGATATGGGGCCCATGGTGAAAAAACTGCGGGACACCTATGGGGCGCAACGCCTCATGTGGGCCACGGATTGTCCTTACCAAGTGGAGAAGGGACACACCTACGGGGCATCCATCGCCCTCATCCGCGACCGGCTGGATTTCCTTTCTTCCGAGGACAAAGACTGGATGCTGCGCAAGACCGCAGAGAAGGTATTCTTTTCCTGAAGCCGTTGCGGGAAGTCGTGAGGCGGGATAGCGGCCTCACGACACGTCAGAGTGATTCAGTTTCCCTTCAGGACACTTTCGCCAGTACGCTGAGCAGGCGGTCGATGTCCCCGCTGGTGTTGTAGCCATGCACGGCGATGCGGAGTCGTCCGGCGTTGTGCATGACGTGTACCTGTTCTTCTTCCAACTTGGCATGGATCGCAGCGCAGTTCGCAGGCTTGAAGGCGATGATGCCGGTGGGATTGTCGCGCTGCCACGGGCAGAGCGGCGTGATGCCCAGCGCGGTGAGCCCCTCGTCGACTCGCGCCATGAGGGGGTCAGCGTGCGCGGCGATGTTGGCGATGCCGACCTGTTCCAAATAGCGTAGCGAGGCATTGAGCGCATACAGGGCGGCGAAGTTAGGCATGCCAACGGAAAAGCTGGCTGCGCCTGTTTTCGGCACGGCTCTCTCAAAGCGGTCTGCATCGAAAGCGTTTTCCAGATGAAGCCATCCGCCTGCATGCGTGGTCAGGCGTTCAGCGTTCGCCTGGGGCACTCCGATAATGCAGCCACCATGGACGCCAAGGGTCCACTTGTGCGTGCTGGAAATCACGATGTCCGCCCCGGCACAATCCAGTTCCACCCGGCCCAGCGCCTGAGTCACATCCACAGAGATGATGGCCTGAGGCGCAAGCTGGCGCACCGTGTCGTGAAAGGTCCGCCAGACGAGGCGATGCCCATTGTAGAAGCTCACCAGTGAGACTTGTACGAGACGCGTGTTTTCATTGAGAAGTGCGGCCAGATCCTGGGGATCCAACACGCCGTCACGGGCCTTCCAGACTCGCGTGGCAGGCGGTTCCGTGGCACGCAGCCAGGGTGTCACTCCGGCGGGAAAGTCGAGGTCGCTGACCACCACTTCATCGTTCGCGCGCAATTGCAGCGCGGAGGCCAGGAGGTTGTAGGCTTCCGAACTGCAGGAGCAGAAGGATACCTCATGGGTGCTCAACCCCAGCAGGCGGGCGCTCACCTCGCGGCAGGCTTCGACTTGAGCGAAATGGCCATCGCGGCCTTTCATGCCCTGGCATTTGTCGCGCCAGTACTGTTCCAGCGCCTCACCCACACCGCGCGGCGGGATGCTCTCCGCTGCGGTGTTGAGATAGGAGATGCCGGAGAGAGTAGGAAAGTCGCGGAGACGAGTGGATTCTGTAAGCATGGAGGCGGAAGGAAAGACAAGGGTGGAATGCGTCAGGCACCAGTCGTGCTCGAGGCCGGGGTGCGCCGCCAGAGCAGTTTCAGGGCGATGACGCCAATCCAGGGTGAAAGGCCGGCGACGACAAGGCCGAGATCATAGCTATGCGTGCGATCGACCAGCATGCCGAAGAAGCTGTGCAGCGGGGAAGTGACGGCCCAGACCCACATGCTGAGCAGGCCGGTGAGGCGTCCCACATGCGAGGCGGAGATCTCCTGCACAAAGCTGTAGTAGCAAGGGAATAGCGCGAGTGCGCCTGCGCCGACAAGGAGCAGGATGGCCAGCAGCACCCAACCCTTCCCCAGCCAGGGGATGAAGATGCTCAGGGAGGTGAGAAAGCACGCACCCGCGAAGACCAGGCGTCTGGCATCGTGAGGGGAGGAGCCTCGGCGCCGTACCAGCCAGAGGGAAAGGAACCCGGCGGCAAAACAGCCGATGTCGGTGGCGATGAAATAGAATGAGTTGAAGTTCAGTGCCGCCTCTTCGGTGTACCCGCGACCGGTCTGCAGAAACTTCATGAGCCAAACGCGATAGATGTGCCACACCGTCTGGGCTCCCAGGATGACCAGTGCTACGGCCCAGAAGCGACCGCCTCGCAGCACATCCCACAAGGGCGTGGCAGGCTCCGGGTTCGCTTCTTTGGCAGGAGCTTTGTCGAGGTCTCGCGGACGGATGAAGATGAACCACACGGCCACCCAGATGAAGCCGACCGCGCCCACAGTCACAAACACGGAACGCCACGAGCCGGGTTCGTCGGTCATGAGCAGCTTCATGATCTGGGGCGTGATCACCGCGCCGATGGAAGCGCCACTCTGAAGGATGCTGTTCCCCATCGTACGGTCCTTTTCGTCCAGCAGGGCAAACGTGGTCTTCAACGCGCAGGGCCAGTGACCGGCTTCAAAGAAACCCAACAAGGTGCGGCATATCAGCAATCCGGTGTAGTCGTTGGTCCAGCCTGTGGCCATGCCCATCAGCGACCAAGCTGAGAGCACGGCGGGATATAGCAGATAAATGCGCCACCGGTCGGCCAAAAACCCGAAGACCAATGAGCCGGCGGCAAACGCCCAGCCAAAGGCCATCTCCAGATTCCCATACTGCGCGTCATTCAATCCAAACTCGCCAGTCACCCGCACTGAGGCATTGGCCAGCGTGACGCGGTCCATGTAATTGATCGTGGTCGCGAGCAGCAGCAGTCCGGTGACCCACCATTTCCAGGAGGAAGTATGCGTTTTGTGAGAGGTTAGATTTTGCACCGGAAGAAAACCCTTCTGTGAAGGTCAATGTTGCGATGATCTTGCATAACCTTTCGCATCGCCCGTTGATCGGCCGCATGTGGCATGAGTTGCGGAATTCTGCACAGGGTGTGAATGACGACAAGGAATTCCTTTTGTGATGCGTTCACTGAAGTCATCTTTCACCACCAGACTCCGTTTCATGCCGGAACGTCCCACTTCAGTCCGCCATTGGGTCATCACTGCCACCACCCTGGCCGCCTTCCTCATGTATCTGGATCGCGCCTGCCTGGCGTGGATGCTCGACTCGGATTCTTTCAAGGCGGACATCTCTTTGAGCAAGGCTGAGGAGAACACGCTGAAGAGCGCCTTTTTCTGGGCTTACGCGCTGGCCCAGGTTCCCGCTGGCTGGCTCGCGGAGCGTTTTGGGAAACGCACTTTAATGACGACGCTGATCATCCTGTGGAGTGCTTTCACCGCACTCACCGGGTTCTCGAATGGCCTCTGGATGCTGCTCATCGCCCGCATTGGCTGTGGCCTTGCTGAAGCGGGTGCGTATCCCATCAGCGGCAGCCTGCTGAGCCGCTGGGCACATCTGAAACACCGTGGCTTTGCCAGCAGCATTGTTTCGCTGGGGGGACGTCTTGGTTTTGTCCTGGCTCCGATCATCACGGTGAAGGTCATCCTGCTGGCAGGGAACTGGCGTTGGGCGGGCTGGGTGTATGGTCTGTCAGGTCTGTTCGTCGCCTGGATGTTCTGGCATATCTTCCGGGAGACGCCGGAGCGTCATCCCTCATGCAATGACGCGGAGCGGCATCTGCTCAATGAAGGCCGAGAAATACCGCAGGAGGCCACCGCCACCACCCGTCACCGCTTTCCCTGGCGTGCCGTGCTCACGGATCGGAGCCTATGGCTCATGTGCGCTTATCAGATGCTGACGAACTTCGGATGGGCCTTTGTCATCAACTCCATGTCGGCTTACCTGAGAAACGTGCGGCACCTGAGTGAGGAGATGAATGGCTGGATCTCCACGCTGACCTTGTTTATCGGTCTGTTTGGACTCCTTCTGGGCGGTCTGCTCACGGATGTGCTGACGCGCCGCTTTGGCTTGAGACTGGGCCGTCTGCTCCCACTCTCCGTCACGCGCTTTGTCTCGGCTGCCATGTGCCTCGCCTGCCTCTGGGTGGAGAGCCCCTGGCTTTTGGCCGGCTGCCTCGGTCTCATGGTGTTCTCCACGGATTGTGGGCTGCCTGCGGTGTGGGCGTGGGCGCAGGATGTGGGCGGGCGCAATGTGGCGCCCATCTTCGGATGGGCCAACATGTGGGGCAACTTCGGCGCCGCCCTGCAGGCGAACGTGGCGGGCTGGCTTCTCGCCACGTTCGATACCAATGGAGATCAGAAGGAACTCTTTGTGGCCTGTGCCATCGCCTTCACCCTCGCTGGTGTGTTGTCCTTTGGGATCAACGCCACCAGAAAGGTCGGCGAGGCCTGATCTCGCATGCTTGGTCTGATTTATCTTAGGCGCTCTTCTTCACGGCCACGGCCTCAAGCTCATACTTGAGCGTCGGAGGCAGGCAGTTCGTGATGGTCGTGCGCGTCGGGAAAGGTTCGGGAAAAGTAGCCCGGTAGAGCTGATTGTAGAGCGGCAGATCCTCAGGGTCTCGCACATAGTTGCGCGTCTGAATCACGTCCGCCAACGTGCAGCCAGCGGCGGCGAGCACTTTGCGCAGATTGTCAATGGAGCGGTGAAACTCACCTTCAAAAGTGTCGCTGATGATCTGGCCGGTCTCATCAACGGATGCCTGGCCGGAAGCGAAAACCATGTCGCCAGCGACTACCACCGGGCTGTAGGGCAGGTGGGAGGTGGGAGTGTCGGGTAAACGAGGGAATGAGACGGGAGTCATGGAAGAGTGCGGGTTGTGTGGTGTGGTGTTTGGACTTGGAATGAAGTTACAGATACGTGGGTTCAAACTTAGAACGAGGAAAGGCATTCGTCCAAAGGATAGACAGGCCGGGATACTCTCTTAAAGGGCAGTTTGGTGAGGTCGCTCCGGCATGGGCCGGGTGTATCAACGGAAAGCATCCTGGCCGCGATGGGTTCGTAAGCCCGGCGGTGCGCCACAGCAGCCTTCACGGCGATGACTCGAAGCTGCTCGGGTTCGATGCCCTGGCTGCGCCATTGACCCAGATCAAATGGCGGAGTCTTATGAGTGGTAAGCAAAACGGTCACGCCTCCATGGCGCACGACCGCGCATGGACCCATGTCAAAGGTTGTGCCACACATGCTGGCCAGATGACTCTGACGGTCTTCCAGATGAAACACTCCGTCGCTGCGAGAGATCAGCGTGACTTCCAAAGATAGAGGGCCTTCGTCCAGCTTGCTGCCTTTGCCACCGAGAGGCAGGAGCATCGTTTCCCCTGGCAAAACGTGCTTCAGTTGCTGGACCGCCCCGGGATCATTGATACAGAGGGCAGCGCGATCGATGCCATGTTTGACCAAGGCGCGCAAAAGTGCCGTGCCATCGCCTGGAGCGCCGCCGCCGATGTTGTCGGACGGCTCTGCGACAACAATCGGGCCGCTAGTTTCCTGCTCCAACGCGCGCATCACTTCATCCAGAGGAGTGTCGGTGGCATTGCCCTCATGACGGGCGTCCCAGGCGTGCTGGCAGAGCAATTCCAAGGCGTGCACGGCTTCGCCTTCATCCCCCGTGGTGGAAATCGCAAAACTCACTCCGGTGTCCGGCGTGTCCGCAAAGGAAAAGCCTGCGACCACATTCACTGCCAGGAAGCTGGGATGCTCCGCCTCCAGCCGGCGTGCCAGGCCTTCCAGTTGCCGCATGGGCGGAGCCGCCGTGCCCGTTCCCGTAGGCGGCCAGATGACATGCGAGTGCTGCCAATACTGCCGGGGTGTTTTCCCTGTCTGCAGCGTTTGATGAAGCAGGTCAGCAGCCTGCATGGCCATGGCACAGCCGTCGGTATGCGGATTCTCGCGATACGCGACCAGACAGTCAGCATGACGTGCCATGCGCGCGGTGAAGGTGGCGTGAAGATCAAACGCACCGAAGACGGGCACTTCTCCCAAGCCAGACAGGCGTCGCAGACGCTCGAGCAGTTCACCCTCCACGTCATCGAAAGATTCCGAGACCATAGCGCCATGCAGGACGAGGTAGACAGCATCCACGCCACCCCGAACGGCTGTGTCCGCCCGTGCGGCAAATTCCTTCCACCAGGTTTCCACCACGGCATCCTCCACCATGCCGCTGGGGGAGGCGCGCATGTCCAGGGTTGGCGTGACTTCCCAACCATACTGTGCCGCCATCTCCAGAAAGCCGCCCAAGGGAGAGCCATCTCCCCGGCAGGCGAGCAGTTGGTCGCCTTTCAGCGTCTGGAAGCCGCTCAGCCTCGTGATGTCTTCCACGAAGGTGTGGGTCTCGTGAAATAAGCCGGCCAGGAGCACCCGCGTCATGCTCAGAGGATGCCGTGGATTCTGAACACTTCGCCCATGGGGACTCCCCGCTCAAGATCGAGCCGGGCCACATTCTCTCCGCTGACTTTCTCGTTCGCCAGACGGATGACTTCATCAATCCGTTCGCTCGGAATCACCACCAGACCATCCTCGTCACCCAGCAGATAGTCGCCCTGCTTGAGGTGGACGTCGTCAATCGTAACTGGCTGGCCCACCTCGATGATATCCGCCCGGCCTTTGCTGTCGGCAGGATGATATCCGATGCCAAAGACCGGGAAGTTCATGCTGCGGATCTTCCACATGTCCCGTGTGCAGGCGGTCATGACAACGCCGCGCACGCCTTTGTAAAGGCACGCGGTGGTGAGCAGTTCGCCCCAGAAGCCGCAACTCTGGTCGTCGCCTGCCTCCACCACAAGAACATCTCCCGCAGTCATCCCATCCACGGCGGCGATCTCCAGTTTGTAAGGCTCCGCAGGGGTCTCGTGAACCGTGACGGCCCTGGCTGGAAAGACCCGGCCGCAGATCTTGTTCTCCGGCGTGAGCGGGCGCAGCCGGGCGGGCAATGTCTGATGGCGATAGCCCAGTCCATCGAGGACATCGGCCACCACGGCGGCATACAGGGGGTAGAGTTGGGACAGGATGTCAGACATGGCACAAGAATTCGGAACATTCTCAACGCCGCTGCAAACATGTTTCTTCAAATCTCGTTCGCTCTCAGCATCAATCTTTATCATTCTGCTCATGAGCCACTGGTTTGAAGTTAAGAACATTGCCGCCATCCCTTCCCCCTCACTGCTTGTCTTCCGGGAGCGCGTTGAGGAGAATCTCCGCCGCATGATTGCCATGGTGAACGGAGATGCGGCCCGTCTTCGCCCTCACATGAAGACGCATAAAATGGGCGAGGTGATCAAGCTGCACCTCAGCCAAGGCATCAAGAAGTTCAAATGCGCCACCATCGCGGAAGCGGAGATGACCGCGGCAGCAGGGGCCGAGGACATCCTGCTGGCTTATCCTCCCGTGGGTCCGAACATCGCCCGTTTTCTGGCACTCATCGCCAAATTTCCCTCCACGAAATTCTCGGCTGTAGCGGACAGCGAGGCAGCGGCTCGTACCTTATCAGCGGCCGCCAGCAGAGAAGGGCTGACCATTCCGGTGTATCTGGATGTGGACTGCGGCATGCACCGCACCGGGATTGCCCCGGAAGAGGAGGCCGTGAAACTTTACCAGTTGCTGGGAGAGCTGCCCGGCATCACCCCGGCAGGGTTGCATGCCTACGATGGTCACATCCATGATCATGATCCAGTCTTGCGCTCTCGGAAGGTCGAGCAGGCTTTTGCCACGGTAGAAGCCTTGCGACAGAAGCTGGAGGATCTGCAGCTTTCCGTACCGAACTTCATCGCCAGTGGCACCCCCACTTTCCCCATGCATGCAGCGCGCGGGGATTACGAATGCAGTCCTGGGACTTGTGTGCTTTGGGACTGGGGCTACGGCACAAACCATCTTGACATGGATTTCCTGCATGCGGCCCTCATCCTGACCCGCGTCATCAGCAAACCGGCCGCGAACCAACTGACCTGTGATTTGGGACACAAGGCCATCGCGGCGGAGAATCCGCATCCCCGTGTCCATTTCCTGAATCTGCCAGACGCAAAAACAGTCATGCACAGCGAGGAGCACCTGGTGCTGGAAACGCTCGATGCGGCTGAGTTTGAAATCGGCGATGTGCTCTATGGCGTGCCCTGGCACATCTGTCCCACTGTAGCCCTTCACGCCTATGCGAACGTGGTTTCCAAGGGAGAGGTTACCACCCAATGGCGGGTTCAGGGCAGAGATCGCGTGATTACGATTTAAGACAATCTTATCCCCTCACCAACCCTTCATTCCTCCCACACAACCAGAGACATGACCCAACCCTTCATTTTTGATGCTCACCTGGATCTCTCCATGAATGCCATGGAATGGAATCGCGACCTGACGCGCCCGCTGTCCGAGATCCGGCGCCGCGAACAGGGTCAGACCGACCGGAAGGACCGGGGGAATGGCGTGGTGTCTTTCCCTGAGATGAGGCGGGGGCGTATCGGCATTTGTGTTGCCACGCAGATCGCGCGTTATGTTAGAGAGACGAATCCCTTTCCGGGCTGGCACTCACCGGAAATTGCCTGGGCCATGACGCAGGCGCAACTGGCCTGGTATCGCGCCATGGAGGAGAAAGGGGAACTCCGGCAGATTCGCACCGCTGCCGAACTGGAGGCCATGGTTTCTTTGTGGATGAGCGATCCGCCGCCAGATGCCCCCATTGGGTATATCCTGACTCTGGAGGGCGCTGATTCCATGATCACCCTGCAACATCTGGAGCGCTCCTATGCGGATGGACTCAGGGCGCTCGGTCCGGCGCATTATGGAAAAGGCACCTATTCGCCCGGGACAGAAGCGGAAGGCCCTCTCAGTGCCAAGGGGAGGGAACTGGTGCTGGAAATGGACCGGCTCAAGTTGATCATGGATGTGACTCACCTGACCGATGAAGCCTTCTGGGAGGCGGTGGGGCTTTTCCAGGGGCCTGTCTGGGCGAGCCACCAGAACTGCCGTGCGCTGGTGCCGGGGCAGCGTCAGTTCACGGACGAACAACTTAAGCACGTCATCGAGCGCGGCGGCGTCATTGGCGCGGCCCTGGATGCGTGGATGATGGTGCCAGGCTGGATCAAGTTCGAGACCCGGCCGGAGGACACGGGTGTGTCGCTGAAACACATGGTGGATCACATTGATCATGTGTGTCAGCTGGCGGGTAACTCACTGCATGCGGGTGTAGGTACCGATCTGGATGGTGGATTCGGCCGGGAGCAGGCTCCGCTGGATCTGGAAAGCATCGCGGATCTGCAAAAGATCCCTCCCATGCTCGCCGCCCGGGGTTATTCCCAGGAGGATATCAACAACATCCTGCACGGAAATTTCCTGCGCTTCCTCCGGCAACACCTGCCCGCCTGAGGCGCGGCTCCTTTCCCACGCTGGCGGTTGTGAGCTTTCCTGCGGATTCATCGGTAAGTGTCGTGACTTTGATACAACACTGTCAAATGCCGGTTCATCGTTATCCGAAATCGAAGGCTTCATTTCCGCCAGCACCTGGCGCGGTGATGCCAAACAACGAATGCGGCCAACGGATATCAAGCGCCATTAAAGTGCTGGCCATGTGAAAACGGGGCGGCGGTAGCGCCATCACATTAAAGATTGCCTTGGGCTAATACATGACCACCATGAAAATACATATCGTTATGTTGGCGGTGCTGATGCCGACGCTGGCGCGCACCACGGTCCATGCGGAAGGGCTGTCACTTTATGGCAGCGTCAGTCAGGAAGCGAAAGCCGTGTCAGGCGCTTCATTGGCGAAGCCGCTGCCGCCAGAGCGATGGCAGGCCACTTTGCCAGAGCGGCGTCAAATGTGGCTGGAGATGCTGGGCCTGTCGCCTCTGCCTGAGCGCACGCCTTTGCAGGCTACCGTGACGGGGCAATTGGAGCGGGGAGACTATGTGGTGGAGAAGCTGCACTTCCAGAGTCTGCCGGGAGCCCATGTGTCGGGAAATCTGTACCGTCCGGCAAAGATCACCGGGAAGCTGCCGGCGGTGCTTTATCTGTGCGGCCACACGAAGGGCAAGGTGAATGACCCCTACCAGGCCAATCCACGCTGGTTCGCCCAGCACGGTTATGTGGCGCTGGTGCTTGATCCAGTACAACTCGGGGAATCTCAGGGCCTGCATGCGGGAACCTACCGGGAAGGCCGCTGGGACTGGCCGAGCCGTGGTTATACACCCGCCGGGATTGAAGTATGGAATGCCATGCGGGCGCTCGATTACCTGCAAAGCCGCAGTGACGTGGATGGCGAGAAGATGGGCGTCACAGGACTGAGCGGCGGTGGAGCCATGTCGTGGTTCCTCGGCGCGGCGGATGAGAGGGTGAAGGTGGTTGTGCCCGTGTGCCAGAGCGGCAGCATCGAGCGCATGGCCGTGGATCGCGCCACGGACGGGCATTGCGATTGCGCCTTCTGGGTGAACTATTACCGCTGGTGCTGGCCGGACATCGGTGCGCTAATCGCCCCACGCCCCTTCCTGATTGCCTCCGGCAGTGAGGATGTGTTGTGGCGGCCCTCCGGCTACCGGGAGGTCGCAAACCGCATCCGTCACCAATACAGCGCGCTCGGGGTGCCACAGCAGTTTGACCTGGTGGAAGATCTATCTCCGCACGGTTATACGCCGAAGCTGCGCCAGGCGATCTTTACCTTTTTCAACACGCATCTGAAGGGCGATCCGGCACCCGTGCAGGACGATGTGACCGACTTCGTGGAGCCTGCGGAAAACCTGCTCGTCTTTGGAGGACAGTTGCCCAGGGACGACACCATGATGCAGGCGGACTCGAACCTGATCAAAGTAGCCGAAGTGGCGGTTCCGGCCTCAGAATCCCAATGGATTTCCCATCAGACCGAAGCCTTGGCCGAACTTCGACGCTCGACCTTTCGCAACATCCCCGAGCATCCATCGGCAACGCTGCGGGATCAACGGGCCGATGGAGCGACGAAGGACGGGGATGTCTATGGCACACGGGTGTTTGCCACGACGGATGGACTGGAACTCGCGGTGAAGACACGGCATGCCTCCGACGGAGGTCACAAGCCGGTGCCGACCGTGGTTTTCGCCGCGCAGGCGGAGGCTCGCAGCACCTTCACCGGGGGAGGCCCGTCCCGGCCTGGATTGCTGCCGGAGTTCACCAGCGCTGCGGTGGAGGTGAGGCATACCGGCGCGACATCGGTCGGTCCCGGTTATCTGTGGACCCTGCGCCGCATGTATCCCTTGGTGGGACACACGCTGCCGGAGCGGCAGGTGCATGACTTGCTCGCTGGCACAGCATTGATGCGGCAGGATCCAGCCACGGGCGCGGTCACGCTTTCAGGTAGGGCCGAAACGGCCACGCTCGCGATCTATGCCGCGCTGCTCGATTCACATGTCAGTGAAGTTATTCTTGAAGCTCCGCCGGAGACGCACACCCATGGGGAGACGGGTGAATTCCTGGGAGTCCTGCGGGTGGGGGATCTGCCGCAGAACCTCGCGCTGCTCTATCCACGGCCCATCACCTTCGTAGGCAAGATGCCTCCGGCCTATGCCTGGACGAAGCAAGTCTATGACACGCTCGGAAAGTCTGACCGGATCCGCGTGATCCGCACGACCAAAGAGTGGAAACCCTTTTCAGCAAACTGACGGCTTATGAATCGCATTACCTGTTCGACCTTCGCCCTTCTGGCCATGCTGGCTTCGGCCCTTGCCCAGCCGGTGGGAGATGGCAAAGCTGATGATACCATGGCCATTCAGCAACTGCTCGATGGCGGTGGTGCGGTGCGGTTGGCGCGCGGCACCTACCGGCTGACCCGGACCATTGAGGTCAAACTGGATGAAACCGGTTTCACTTCACTCAATGGCGATGGCGTGGCGAGATTTGTCATGGAGGGCGCCGGACCAGCCTTCAAGTTCATCGGCACGCATGAAGGCTCCGCCAGTCCCGCGACCTTCAAGCCTAATGTCTTCGAAAAACAGCGTACGCCCATGGTGGACGGCATTGAAATTGTGGGCGCACACGCGGAAGCAAACGGCATTGAGGCGTCCGGCACCATGCAACTCACCATCACGCGGGTGGCAATCCATCACGCCCGGCACGGCATTCATCTCACGGTGCGGAACCGCAATGTCATCATCAGTGCCTGTCATGTGTATAACAACACGGGTATTGGGGTGTTTTATGACCATGTGGATCTGCACCAGTCGAACATTATTGGCAGCCACATCAGTTACAATGCGGGCGGGGGCGTGGTGACACGCGGCGGAGGTGTGCGGAATCTGCACATCGGCACCAGTGATATCGAAAGCAACATGAAGCCCGATGCGCCGCCCACGGCCAATGTGTTCATTGACTGTACGGACGGCTCCACCGCTGAGGTGAGTATTGTCGGCTGCACCATTCAGCACAACCCATCGCCCGGAGCGGCCAATGTGCGTTACATCGGCAAGGGTAAGCCCCGCGCGGAAGGGGAAGAGCCGCCGCAATGGGGACATCTGACGATTGCTGACAATGTGCTCAGTGACGTGGAGGTGAACATTGACCTGCAGCATGTGCGCAGCGCGGTCGTGACGGGCAACACCTTCGGAGGAGGCTATGAGCACGACATCCTGGCAGACCATTGCAGTGAGATCGTCATCGGCAGTAACAGCTTCGACCGCAATCCACCTTACTATCGCGGCAAGGCGGCGGCCGCGAAGGGCGGCCTGGTGTTCCGCAAGTGCCGGGACGTCACCCTGACAGGACTGCACGTGAACGGCATCCGCACCCATGCAGCGGCAGTACAGATCGAAGACGGCGACACGTTTAATATCTCCGGCTGCACCATCCTGGATAGCGATGGCGTGGGTTTGCTCCTGAAGAACACCAGCAACAGTCTCATCACGGGATGTCTCATCTCCGATCGAAGAGCGGGACGCGCTGCGGCAGTGTCGCTGCGTGTGGCAGGAGGAACCGACAACACCGTCGCCAACAATAAACTGGCTCACGGAATCGAAACCATCACTGCTGCCGGAAAATGACATCATCCGCGATCAAAACAGACTTGGTTCTTCCGTACCTGTTAACCCTTCCGGCGCTGTCGATCCAGACTGCATCCATCCCATGGCCGGAGGCATCCATCACACAGCTTCCCCCTCATGATTCGTCATACCGTCGTCTTTCGTCTCAAGCATCCTGCAGGTTCTTCCGAGGAACGGGATTTTCTGGCTGCGGCTCAGCATCTGGACGCCATTCCCGGCGTCGAGCGATTTGAGTGCCTGCGGCAGGTCAGTCCGAAAAATCCTTTCACCTTTGGGCTGTCCATGGAGTTCGCCGATGAGGAAGCCTACCGCCTTTACAACGAGCATCCGGACCATGTGAAATTCGTCCAGCAACGCTGGCTGGCCGAGGTCGCGGAATTCATGGAGATCGATTACACCCCCTCCACCCAGTCTTAGCCGAACAAACTTTTCGTACCAACCCTCGAAAGCCTTTCCCTTCCTATGCATACTGCCTCGCCTCAATACCTGCCGCGCTTTGTCCGGTCTCTGTCCCTCTGCCTTGCCTTCAGTGCTGCCACTGTCATGGCGGAGACGCCCGCGCCTGCTGCGGATCCTGTCACGAAGAAGATTGATCTGCTGGAGGTCATCCGCTCCGGTGACGTGGAGTATCATGTGAATCCCAAGTCGGATGTGCATGACGATCCGAAGGGCATCTGGAAGCTCGTGGACGGGCAGTTGCACATCAGCGGGCGGGGTTACGGATATGTCGCCACGAAGCAGAACCATCGCGACTACCATCTGGTAATTGAATACCGCTGGGGTGAGAAGACCTGGGGCAAGCGTGAAGACAGGGCGCGTGATAATGGCATTCTGCTGCACGCCTACGGTCCTCACGGCACGGTGGGCGGCACGTGGATGGCGAGCATTGAGGCCCAGATCATCGAAGGCGGGGTGGGGGACGTGCTCGTGCTTTCTCCCAAGCTTTCGGATGGCACGCAATTGACCACTTCCCTGACCAGCGAACTCACACTGGATCGCGATAAGGAAAAGATCTGGAAGAAAGGCAGCCCACGCCAGGTCGTGACGAGCGGTCGCATCAACTGGGAAAAGCGCGATGTGGATTGGGCGGACAAGAAGGACTTCCGGGGCGCGCATGATGTTGACAGCCCCGGGCTTGAGTGGACCCGTCTGGAAGTGATTGCGAAAGGCGACACGCTCCAATACTTCGTCAATGGTGTGCTGGTGAACGAAGGTTTTGAAGCCAAGCCGAGTGCAGGTCGCGTCCTGCTGCAGACGGAAGCCGCGGAGATGTTTGTGCGCCGCTATGAACTCTGGCCGCTCGGTGAATTCAAAGAAACCTGGCCGGTGAAATAACCGGAGGGGATCCGTCTCAGATTCTGTATGAAGGCCTCCTTCCTTTCTGCGCGGCTTCGTCCTCGCGTCTTGTCAGTCCTATCGGTCGCTCTCGCCTTTTCTCTCGTCTCCCATCTTGAGGCAAGAGAGCCCCGGGCTGAGGTGGCGGTCGAGCGCGATGTCATGGTGCCGATGCGCGATGGCGTGAAACTGGCCACGGACATCTACCTTCCAGCACGTGGAGGTCAGGCCCTGACGGAACCGCTGCCAGTGATCCTGACGCGCCTGCCCTATAACAAGACCGGGTCGAAGCGGTTCGGTGAATACTTCGCCGCGCGTGGTTATGCCTTCGTGGCGCAGGACACGCGGGGCCGCTATGCCTCCGAAGGCGTGTGGCACTTCATGACGGATGACGGAAAGGATGGCTGGGACTGCGCGGCGTGGATCGCCCAGCAGCCCTGGTCGAACGGCAAGATCGGGATGGTGGGTACTTCCTATGTGGGAGGCACGCAACACGCGATGGCCCTGGAGAAAGTGCCGCAGCTCATGACCGTCATTCCCGTGGATGCCGTGTCCAATCCAGGGCGCCAGAGTATGCGCAATGCCGGTGCGTTCGAGATGCGCTTCTGGAATTGGATTATGCTCAATGCCGGACGTGGCAGCCGTGGCTCCCAGGATCCTGGTACTGCCGCCGTGCTGAAAGAGATGGCGGACAATCGCTTTTCGTATCTGCCCCAGCTTCCGCTGCGGGCCGGTGCTACGCCGTTGAAGCTGTCATCCGAGTATGAGGAATGGCTGATTCAGGCCATGAGCCATGGGGCGGATGACGAGTTCTGGGCTTACAACGACATCCTGAAGGATCCCTCTCGCTACAAGGACATTCCAGTCTATCTCGTGGGTGGCTGGTACGACTCCTGGGCGGGGAATACGACGGCGAATTTCCAGGCGCTCAGTGGCGTGCTGAAGAGCCCCGTTTATCTCATCATGGGGCCATGGATTCATGGCGCACAGAGCCGCTCGTCCCATGGGCAGGTGGACTTCGGCAAAGAGGCCGCCATTGCCGACGAACTGGCCTGGAGGCTGGAGTGGTTTGATCACTGGCTGGGTGGCAAAGACAACACCGTGGGCACGGCTCCGCCCTTCGCCACGCGGGTGCGCATCTTTGTCATGGGCACGGGAGATGGCGGCAAAACGGAGGCCGGTCTGCTGCGTCATGGCGGCGTGTGGCGGGATGAAAAGGAGTGGCCACTGGCCCGCGCCAAGGTGACTCCGTTTTACCTGCAGCCAGACGGCGGTCTCACCACCGCAAAACCTACCGTGACAAAAGCCAGCACCAGCTACGACTTCGATCCACGTGATCCGGTGCCGACTCTAGGCGGGAACATTTCATCCGGCGATGGCCTCATGCAGCAGGGGGCTTGGGATCAGCGGGGCGGTGAGAAGTTTTGGAACTGGACCAAGCCGGTGCCACTGTCCGCGCGGCGCGATGTGGTGGTGTTTCAGACGGAACCCCTTGCTGAAGATATGGAGATCACCGGAGAGATCGAGGTGAAGCTCTGGGCGTCATCTTCCGCACTCGATACGGACTTCACCGCCAAGCTCATTGATGTGTATCCACCGAGTGCCGACTGGCCGGGCGGCTTTGATCTGAATCTCACGGACGGGATTGTGCGGGGACGTTTCCGCGAGTCCTTGAAGCAAGAGAAGCTGATGAAGCCTGGGGAGGTCTATCCATTTACCATCAAGCTTTATCCCACTTCCAACGTCTTCAAAAAAGGCCATCGCATCCGTGTGGATATCTCGAGCAGCAACTTCCCGCGGTTCGATATCAATCCGAACACCGGTGAGCCTCTTAACGGCCATCGCCGTCTTGTGATTGCCACGAACACGCTGCATCATGATGCGGAGCATCCCTCTCATATCGTGCTGCCCTTGGTTCCAGTTGAGAAGCCGGCCGCGCCGTAGAGTGAACGGGATGAGTGATGGGGTGATCCAAGGATCGAAACGTGTCACTCGCGCAATGGGCTACCACGCTGTGGTAGCACCGCCGGGTGGCGGTGACCCAGGGGTCCTTTGGACCCCTGGCTATTCACGGAGCGCCCCTCCGGGGCTCGGGTTACAGTTCCAACAAGTGGATGCGCCCAGTTGTGGAGCGTGCGGGGTTGTGGAGCGTGTCACTGATGACTGGGTAGAAGCCTTTGGGGTATTGAACCTGGGTTGGGATAGCTCGTCAGGATCAGGAGGGCCAAGGGCCCGATCTATTGAAGCCTGGGGCAAGCGTGAGCATCGACCGTCGCCCCAGGTCAAAAGCACAACTGACTCCAAGCTCTGAGGGAGCGTCTTATCGAAACGGCCGCCGACACGATCGCGGTTTTTTTGAAAATGCTTTAGCGATAGGCAAAAACAACCACACATTCAAGGCTTCGCCGCCGGCGAGCGCAGGAACGCGATGAGGTCCGCCATTTGTTGGTGAGAGATAGCGGCTTCGAGGCCTTCGGGCATGAGGGAGAGGTTCTGGCTTTGCAGCGATTGGATCTGATTGCGCAGCACCGTCCGGCTGCTGCCATCCAGGAGTTTGATCGCGACACTGCTGGCGCTCTCTGAGGCGAGCAGGCCATAGAGTTGCTCACCCGTCTTGAGCGTGCAGGTGTAGGCGCTGAAGCCGGGTTGGATGTCGGCACTGGGATCGAGAATGTTGCCGAGAATCTTCTCCGGCGGATGCTCCACGATGGTGAGCAGATCCGGGCCGATATCCCGGCCTTCCAGACCGCGTTTATGACAGGCTGCGCATACGGCCGTAAAGATGGCGCGGCCATTGGCTGGATCACCTTTCAGGGACAGGGCGGGTCGGTAGCTTTCGATGACCTTGGCCCGAACCGGCGAAGTTGACGCGAAGACTTTGTTAGCGAGTTGGCTGATGCGTTTTGAAGCATGCCGGGTCAGGCGTGCCCGCTGTGTGGCATCCACGGTGGCAAGAGGCAAAGCACCACGCTCCATACGCTGGAGCAGATCCAGGGCCCATGGTTCGCGGCTCATCCAGGCCTCCAGCGCGATCTGGCGGGTGAGAGGCTCCATGTTGGGCCAGGCGCTTTCCAAGGCGTCTGGGATTTCCTTGGTTCCGGCTGCCGTCAGCGCACGAATCGCTGCCGCCTGCACGTCAGAGGGATGTTGCGGCTTGAGCCAGGAAGAGAGCGCTGCAACGGCTGCTTCACGGCTGGCAGAGTCTCGCACCATCAGAGAGGCTGCGGCGATCTGTTCCAAGGCGGGAGCGCCGGAGTCCATGGCCGTCTGACGGGCTTGGGTGATGAGGGCCTCCGCGCGGCTGAGCAGATTCGCCAGGGCATCACCCTTCCCTCCGGCCTGGAGTTGCTCAAGGGTATGACCGGCTTGGGCGAGCTGATCCAGCAAGCGTGTGAAAGCGGCGAGTTGGGATGCGGTGAAACGTTTTTCCCCCGCAGTGAAGATAGGCGTGAGCAACGCCACCAGCGCCTCGCGATCCTTCAGACCGATGGCTGTCAGAAGCAGCGCGTCGGATGCCGCACCGAGTGGCTTCTCTGAGGCAGCAGCGGCCGCAGTGAGTTGACGAAGGTGTGGAACGGCGGAACTCAGCACGGCGGCGGTCATCAGTGTTTCATCCGCATGACCGGTAAGAAGATTGGCGAGAGCCTCTCCCGCAGTCGGATCAGAGGCCGCGCCGAGAGAAAATGCGAGTTGCATCCGCACCTTGGCGTCACGATCCGACACGAGCTTTGCAGCAGCGGAGATAAGAGCCGGTGTGAAGCGTGACTCAGCCAACCGGAGCGCGTTTTCGCGCACGCCTGGTTCTTGATCGTTGAGGGCGTGTTCTAGGACTTCCGGCGATAACTCGCCCAGGCCATCTAGCGTACAAAGGGCGTGCAGACGGGTGAGGGGACTGGCACTCTGAGCGGCCAGTTCGCGGAGCGGTGCCACAGCGGCTTTGTCGGCGCGCCAAAGGAGCAGTTGCTGGATCTTGTCGCGTTGCCAGCCGTTGCTGGACTCAAGCGCGGCGACCAGTTCTGCCGTGCTCATTTTGTCAAAGCGCGGCAGGCGGGCGGGAGCCATGGAATCGCGGCTTACCCGGTAGATTCGGCCCCGGCCATCCCCCGCCCGGTAGTGAGGGAGCAGATCGTCCTTGCCTTCCTGAGGCAACCAGTCGGGATGTTCGATCATGTAGCGATACATGTCCGCAATCCACAACGCACCGTCCGGGCCCTCCCGCACCATGACCGGCCTGCACCAGCGGTCTTCACTGGCAAAAAAATCAAAGGAACCTTCCCCAGCGACGCGCTTCGCCGTAAACGTCACACCATGGTCCGTCAGTTGGGCATGCTGAACCAGATTGTGAAACGGCTCACAAGCGAAACCGTGTATCTCCTGCGCGGGAAAAATCAGGCGGTCGCGGTAAATCACACCACTACAGGCAGAAGTGAAGTGTCCGGCTTCGCCGAAGCTGTGGAAACGCTTCTCCGGTGCGTTGGCGGGATACACTGGCGGGCTGGGCGGCGTGAGCAGTTGCACACGGGTTTCGGGAGCACCGTAGTGCGGGTTTCGCTTCAGATAATGGTCAGGTAAAACGTAGTGCCAGAGCGGGTTCGTATTCTGCGAGCCGAACCAGCGGCCCCAGTTGTCGCGATTGCGTCCAAACTGGGTCGGACCGCTCTGCGGTTCCAACTCGCCCGTGTCCGGCCGGAAGCGGAAATCCCGGCTGCCTACCACAATCTCCTTCCCGGTGCGGGTGGAAGTGAGCCGCGTGTTCACGCCATACTTGCCATGGTGGCCGCCGATGGCCAGATAGACCCAGTTATCCAGTCCCCAGCGCAGGCCGTTGGCGCGGAGTTGCTGATTGCCTTCCTGCAAACCACTCACAAGCACGGTCTGCTCATCGGCTCTGCCATCCGCATTGGTATCGCGCAGGAAGAGCACATTCGGCGCGGCAGTGACGATGACGCCATCGCGCCAGGTCAGAATGCCATTGGGAAAATTCAGCCCTTCTGCGAAGACCGCAGACCGGTCGTAGCGGCCATCGCCATCACTGTCCTCCAGCACACGGATGCGGCCCCCCGGTTTGCCGCGATTGTCCATGCCGAGCGGGTAGTCAGCCATCTCCACCACCCACAACCGGCCGCGCTTATCCCAATCAAAAGCAACCGGATCGAGCAGCAGCGGTTCGGCAGCGGCGAGTTCGACGCGGAACCCGGCGGGTACATGAATCTTTGAGAGTGATGCCTCTGGTGAAAGCGGTTCGCTGGCCATCTCGCTGCCAGGCGCGACCAGTGGAGTGATCGCGACAAGGGGCAAGACGCGCCGCACGAGGCGCCGGAGGCGTTTTAGATCCATGTGACGCAGCTACGCAAAAATGTCTTTCGCCACTTCACCCGCCACATCTGTGAGGCGGAAGTCTCGTCCCGCGTAGCGATGGGTCAGCTTTTCGTGATTCAAACCCAAAAGATGCAGGATGGTGGCGTGCAGGTCATGGATGTGCATCTTGTCCGTCTGCGCAAAGTAGCCGTAGTCATCCGTGGAGCCGTAGGCGAAACCTTTTTTCACACCGGCACCAGCCATCCACATGGTGAAGCCATTCGGGTTGTGATCCCGTCCGTCATTCCCCTGTGCCGTAGGTGTGCGGCCAAATTCGCCACCCCAGAGGACCAGCGTGTCCTCCAGCAGGCCACGGGATTTAAGATCCTTGAGGAAGCCTGCGATGGGTTTATCGACTTCCGCCGCGTTTTTGCTGTGGCCTTTGTAGAGGGAACCATGCTGATCCCACTGCACCTCCCCATCGCTGTGGGTGACCTGGACAAAACGCACGCCACGCTCCAGGAAACGCCGGGCCATGAGACACTGACGCCCGAAATTTTCGGTCACCGGCTGATCCATGCCATAGAGCTTCTTGGTTGCTTCGGATTCGCTACTGACATCCTGAGCCTCCGGCATGGTGTTTTGCATGCGGTAAGCCAGTTCGAAGGAATTGATGCGCCCTTCCAGGGCCAGATCCGGTCCTGTCAGTTCCAGATGCTCGCGGTTCATCCGGGTGAGGAAGTCGAGTTGACGGCGTTGCAGCGTCGGGCTCGTGATGCTGTTACGGATATGCCGCACAATGGCCTTGTCCGAGGGGACGCTGGCATTGCCGATGGGGGTGCCTTGACAGTAGGCCGGCAGGAAAGCAGCGCCCCAGTTATTCACGCCGCCATGAGCGAGCGTGGGGCAGATGGTGATGAAGGCAGGCAAGTTTGCGTTTTCCGTGCCGAGGCCGTAGGTGACCCAGGAACCCATGCTGGGCCGTACCTGCACGTCACTCCCGGTGTGCATCTTGAGCAATGCCCCGCCGTGGGCGGGATTGGTCCCATGCAGCGAACGCAGGATGCAAAGCTCATCCACGCATTGCGCCACATGGGGGAACAACTCGCTCACGGGCAGGCCGCTCTGGCCATATTGCTTGAAGGACCAGGGCGACTTCAAGAGCTTGCCCGTTTGGGCGAACTGCACCCGTGGCTGTTTGAAGGGATAGGGCTTGCCATGATCCCGATCCAGAAGCGGTTTGGGATCGAAAGTATCCACATGGCTGGGGCCGCCTTTCATGAAGAGGAAGACGACGCGCTTGGCACGGGCAGGGAAGTGCGGCAGTTTAGGTGCCAGGGGATTGCTGACGGCAGCCGCCTGGGTCTGTTCCAGCCCCAGCATGGCCTGCAGAGCGAGGAAGCCAAATCCGGCCGAACTGCGTTGCAGCAGAGAGCGGCGGGTGAAGAGAGAGGATGGCGGTGGGTTCATGGCAATTACCGGAGATAGATAAATTCGTTCGCAGCGAGGAGTGTCTGGCAGAAAAGCGCCCAGGCTTGTTGGGTATTTTCGGCTGTGCTCAGATCCTGCAGCAGGGTGAGCGATTCGGATTTTTCACGTTCGGTAGGCGGGCGTCCGTAGAGTAGCTCGTAAGCATGCTGCACCCGTTGTTCTTCGCTTGAAACCGTCTTCAGGCGGGTGGCCAGACGCGAGGCGCTTTCCATGACTACCGGAGCATTCATCATGATGAGCGCCTGCGGGGCGATGACGGTGCTGTTCCGGTTGCCGTTGGGAGTCGAGGTATCGGGGTAGTCGAACTGCTCCAGCATGTCGTAGAGATGGTTCCGGATGATAGGGAGATAGAGCGCACGGCGAGCGCTTTCATAGGTGGTGGCGTCCTTGCTGGTGTGGTTGAAGACATAGTCCTTGTTGCGTAAGGGGACGGTTTTGCCACCGATCTCCGTGTTGAGCCAGCCACTGGTTGCCAGCATGGCATCGCGGATCTGTTCCGCTTCCAGCCGCTGGATGTTCGCCCGCCACAACAGCCTGTTTTCAGGATCGATCAGGCGGGGATCAGGCTGACCTGCCGTCAATGCCGGAAGACTGCTCGCCTGCTGATAGGTGGCGGATTTCATGATGCGGCGGTGCAGGTCTTTGATGGACCAGCCATTTTCTATGAAGGTGCGGGCCAGCCAGTCCAGCATCTCAGGATGGGATGGGGTGCTGCCCAGGACGCCAAAGTTGTCGGTGCTGTTGACGAGGCCCGCGCCGAAGTGCCAGCGCCAGACCCGGTTCACCAGAACGCGTGCCGTCAGCGGGTGCTCACTGCTCGCCATCCAGCGGGCGAGTTCCAGGCGGCCACTGTTTTTCACCGGGAAGACGGGTGACGTTGCGCTGGTCTGCATCACTTTGGGAAAGCCGCGTTCGATGGGATTTCCGAGCGTCAGGTAGCTGCCCCGGATGTGAACTGGCAAGGTTCTCACGATGTCCGCATCCTCCACGCTCATGAGCGCTGGCAGATCCGGCTGACTCGCAGTGAGATCGGTGACCTCCTTATTCATCGCCGCGATCTGGGAGAGCGCCTCGGCATCGAAAACATCTGCGTCTTTAGCTGGCAGGGCGAGAAAACCTTTGGCATCGGTAAGGGCAGTGTAAACCGCGCCCTTCTTCGTGGTGAGGGCATCGGCAAACAGCGGTTCATAATGACGGCGCACGGCGTCCGCATCCTTGCGCTGAGCCAAATCCTGCCATGCCGCGAGGACAGGCGGCAGTTGCTTGGCATTCCGGTCGAGATACTGGCGGCAGGAAAGGATGATGTCAGGGTCGAGTTCCCTGGCCGCAGGCAGTGCCCTGGCATGAGTAAGGTTCGCCTGCGCTGGCAGCAGTGCGGCTGCAGCCAGGTAGCCAGAAGCGTGCTTTTGGACCTCGGTTCTTACCGTGCTCCTCGCCTGGCTGATGAATTTCGCAACCTCAGCCTTTTTGGCTTTCAGGGCTTCATCGGTTTTCGCCTTCTCAGCCTGTTCTTCCGGTGTGGCGATGGATTGCTCATGCCAGTATTTGATGGTGCCCTTATTGCCTGCCGAGAGACTGCGGGTGCTGCGGAAGATGGCCGCCATGGCATAGTAGTCCTCCTGGGACACCGGATCAAACTTGTGGTCATGGCAGCGGGCGCAACCGAACGTCATCCCCATGAAGGCTTTACCAAGGGTGTCCAGTTGCTCGTCGATGATGTCCATCTCCAGCTTTTGAACATCCGGCTCCGCCAGGATACGGGCTCCGAGTGCCAGGAAGCCTGTGGCTGTGATCGCTTCGTCATTGTGGGGGAGGAGATCGCCCGCGATTTGTTCGATGAGAAACTGGTCGAAAGGTTTGTCATTGTTAAACGCCCGCACCACGTAGTCGCGGTAGCGCCAGGCATTCCCGAATACGATGTTTTCGTCCATGCCATTCGAGTCTGCATAGCGTGCCAGATCCAGCCAGTGGCGGCCCCAGCGCTCGCCGTAGTGAGGGGAGGCCAGCAGACCCTCGATAACCTTGTCAAAGGCTTCCGGTGAGGTGTCGGAAAGGAAAGCCGTTATTTCCTCCGGAGTCGGAGGCAGGCCGATGAGATCAAAAGTGGCACGGCGGATCAGGGTGCGTCTGTCCGCCGGGGGAGCGGGCTTAAGTCCCTTTTCGGCGAGCTTCGCCTGTATGAAACCGTCAATGGGGGAAGGCAGGTCCGCTGTGGGAGGCTCCACCCGCTGCAGAGGGGTAAAGCTCCAGAACTTGCGTCCGGCTTCGATGTCGATGCCCGCTTCCCGTTTGGCCGCCGTAAGGGACTCTCGCGGGTCGGGCGCTCCCATTTTGACCCAATCCTCCAGCGCCTTGATCTCTGAATCTGCCAGCCGCTTCTTAGGTGGCATCTGCATGTCGTGGTTGGTGTAACGGATGGCCTCGATCAGGAGGCTTTTGTCAGGTTCGCCTGGAACCAGCACCTGTCCGGAGTCGCCGCCGTGCTGAATGGCTTCACGGGTATCGAGTGCAAGGCCGCCTTTGATTTTCTTTCCTTCGCTGTGGCAGTCGTAGCAACGCTCGATCAGGACGGGGCGGACGCTCTTTTCAAAGAAAGCGATCTGTTCCTCTGATGCGCCCGGCGCGGCATACGCGCCCCGCCCCGCCAGGATGGAAACAGCAAGCAAACTGATGTGAGATAAGCGGAACATCATAGACAGGTCAGTGGGAAATTATTTCGCGAGCTGGCGCATTTCTTCGTCATTCAAAGCCTTCGCCCAGAGGCTGAAATCCTCCATACTGCCAACAAGATTACGGACGGGGCGTTGCTGCCATTTAGCGGAGGGATTCCAGTTGCCCAGTTCTGCCAGACCTGGCTGCAGCGGTGTGCGGTGACGCATGCGATGGCTGGAGACGCGCTTGCCATTGACATAGTGATTCACCTGACCCTCCACCGTGTCATACACCACAGCCAGATGCATCCACTGACCCAGACGCTCCGGTGTGAAGACCGTGGGGCTGATATAGTCATCCGTCGCGGCCTGTGGCCCCGACGCCACGCCAAGGCAGAGGGAGCCATCCGGCAGAACCTGCCAATGCATGTCTCCTGTCTCCCAGCCTTCACACATGAAGAGGGAACTCTGGCGGGAAGTAAGACTGTGGACCTGCACCCAGGCGGCCAGGGTGAGTTGGCGATACTCCTCAGGGATGCTCAGCCGCACCCGGTCACTCACGCTGCGAAATTGGAGCGCTTGCTTGCCCGGCCAGCGGCCTTCCGTCCAGACACAACCCACAATGGAGCCTGCCGCGATGGAACCGCCATGCGTGGCCTGGTTGCTCAGCGAGCGTGACCCTTTCTGATCCTGAAAATCCAGACGCAGCCGGAGATTGGGCCGTTTGTTCCATTGTGCGCTCGCCTCCTCCCAGCGTTGGAAGGCATCCCGACCTGAGGCTGAGACATGCGCATCCAGATCCCGGCTGAAGGTGAAGGCGGTCTCGTCGGCTGTAAGAGCGCGGGAGGCTCCGTCTTGTCCCATGCCAGCGGCTTTTCCGGTGGTCAGCTTCACCATGGCGGTCTGCGGCTGGTGCAGCTCGACTTCACCCTTGAAGACGTGAACCTCGGATGCCTCATCACTGAGGTTCAGTCCAAAATCTGTGCCGAGGTCAACGATGTCACCCTTCGGCGTGCCGATGCGGAAGCCTTTGGCCTGCGGAGGAACGTGTGCGCTGAACCGGCCATAGCGGCAGTAGGCTTCGCCAGCAGAGACCAGTTGGATCTCAGCCGGGCCCTCCAGGCAGAGTCGAGCGCCCTGGAAGAACTCAATCTCCGCCACACCACTCTTCAGGCGCAGTAAGCCCGGCGCCAAAGGGGTATTCACAGCAGGGCCGTCGGCACTGCCCTCCCAATCCATGTTCACGCCGCGCGAAAGCACCGCCACGCTGGAAGTCGTAGCTTCGTCGCTGGTGATCAAATCGGAACTGGGGCGGGAGGCGTAATTCAGCCACGTCCCCCACGCGACCAAACCGATGGCAATGCCAGCCGCCAGCGTGCTGATATATTTCCAGGAAGCGCTTCGAGCCTGCGATCGTGATCTCTCCGAAGAGACGGCGGTGGGGGGGGCGTTGATCCCTGCTCCCTCCTCACGGCGCACGGACTCACGCAAGGCCCAGGCGAGCAGGGCCGACTCGGCATCCTGGAACGCGAACCATTGGCGGCGGATCTCCGCTGAAGACTTTAGCAGGATCGAAAGACGCTCGTGGTCTTCCGCAGAGATGGTGCCGTCCGTTTTAGCGACAAAGAGGCGATGCAATTCGACAGGGTCCAGATTCATGCTCATGCCTCCTTGGTCATGCGGCGCTTCATGCAATCTCCGAGAAGGCGACGCAGGGCGTTCAGTTTGTTATAAAGGGTCTGCGGCGCGCGGCCCAGACGTTGCGCCAGCGTGGCGACTTCGGTGTTGTTCAGATAAAACTCACGGACCAGTTCACGACCGTCGCTGTCCAGTTCCTCAATGCACCGGTCCATCGCGGCGAGGCGGGCTTCACGCTCCTCCAGATCCGGCAGGCGCTCCTCCGCCAGACGCTCCATCAGCTCTGGATCGAAGTGCAACTGCGACCGCGAGGCGATCCGCTGAAAGTTCTTCGCTTCGTAAAAAGCGAAGCTGCTGGCCCACGCGAAGAAATCCCGGCTGGGATCATATTCATCGAACTTCCGCCAGATGGTCATGCTGGCCCGCTGCAGCACATCTTCGGCATCCGCGTTGTTTCCCAGGATGACGCGCAGAAAGCTGAGCAAGCGGGAATGCGACGCATTCAGCAGCGTGATGAAGCGCTCGGAAGCTTGCGAAGGCTCAGGGGACTCTGGCATACATTAAGTGTTGTAAGCACGCGCGGCCGTTTACCGGAAAAAAAGGTGAGGCGGCGGTAATGTTGCCGGGGAGCATGATCCCGGCGGACTCGTGCGATCAGTGAAGCACGGCTGGGGCCATCAGGATCGGGGTACTCCAGGTTCGAAACCTGGGCTCCCGCCTGAGGAAAACGGTCCCGGAGCGCCAGTGGAGCACTCCGGGACACAAGGAGCAGAAAGAACGGAAGCGCCTTAAGCGAGTTCCCAACCCGGACGGATCGCTTCCTTGATGAAGGCATCCGCTGCGGGCAATCCCGTCGCTTTCATATTGGCCGCATCCCACTGGATGGATTTGCCAAGGCGCTGGGACAGCACCCCGAGGAGGACGGTTTCGGTCAGTTGAGCCCCGTAGTCGAAGGGGCAGGAGGCGGGGTCGCCGCCCTTGATGGCATCGACCCAGTCGCGGTGATGGCCGTTGGAGCGCTTCAGGCGGGGCTCGGGTTTGGCGAATTCCTGCCGTCTTGCCGCCGGGAAGAGGCGTGGCGCCCCGCCGCTGCCGTCGTGCTGGATGACCCCTTTCTCGCCGATGTAGAGAGCCCCGCGCGATGGCAGAGGGAAACCTTCCAAAGCCTCCGGCTGAGCGGGTTTGGCGCCACCGCTGAACCAGGTGAGCTTAACGGGACCGCGCTTTTCATTGGCGGGGAAATGGAAGTGCACCACGGAGCCGTAGGGGGCGATCTCCGCATTGGAGAAGCCCATGCCGTAGCCTTCCACCAGAGTAGGGCTCCAGAGCTCCAAGGCGCGCACGGCGCTGTTCATGTCGTGCGTACCGAAGTCGCCCATGCCGGAACTGCCGAAGGCCCAGAAATCGCGCCAGGAGAAGGGATGGTAAGCGGGATTGTAAGCCTGCTGGTGACGAGGCCCCAGCCACAGATCCCAGTTCAGCCCGGCGGGCACGGGCGGCGTGTCGGTGGGGTAACCTTGCAATTGGTAGTTGTAACGGGTGGCGGGCACCCAGACAAAAACTTCCTTCACGGCTCCGATCGCGCCACCCTGAATGTATTCAATGGTCTCGCGAGTGCCGACAGAGGAGTGGCCCTGGCTGCCCATCTGCGTGGCGACGCCCGTTTCCTTGGCGACCTTCGCCACCTGGCGAGCCTCCCAGATGTTATGCGTCAGGGGCTTTTCACAATAGACGTGTTTCCCGGCGCGCATGGAGTGAACGGAGACAAAGGCGTGCGTGTGATCGGGCGTGGCGCACAGGACGGCGTCCAGATCCTTCTCCTTTTCCAGCATGACCCGGAAATCTTCATACGGCGTGCAGCGGAAGTTCGGGGTCTTCTCCGCATAGTTCTTCTCGATCATCGCGGCGGTCGGCAGGCGGCCAGCCATTTCCTTGTAGTAGGCGCGCGACTGCTTCGGGTCATAGCTTTCCGCGACGTCGGCCACAGAGATCAGTTGTACATCGTCCAGTTGGAAGAGGTTCTTCAGGTTCGAGTGACCCTGGCCGCCACAACCGATCAGGGCGATGTTCACCTTCTCGCTGGGAGGCACAAATCCGGGGCCGCCCAGGACGTGGCGGGGGACAATGTTAAAACAGGCCATGGTGGCGGCGGCGGTTTTAATGAACTGGCGGCGTTTGGTGCCGCCGGGACTGGTTGGGCTGCTGGCGGTGGGAGGCTGTTCCATAGGTGGGTGTTGCTGAGGCTGGGTTAGTTGTTCCAAAAATCTTGCTGGGAGGCTCGGTTGAGGATGTTGGCCAGATCTTCATCCAGCAGATAGCCTTCCTGGCGGAGCTTCATCGCGGCAACGGTAATGCGGCTTAAATAGTCCGCGCGAGAGGGATAGCGCTCCGTAAGGGACGGCCTGGGATCGCCTGTCTTTTCACGCTCGGTCTTCGTTTTGGCAAAAGGCAGCATCATGCCATAAAAACGGGTCAGCATCTGAGGCGGCCCGAATTGCGCTGAGCGCAGGTTCCAGCCGGTATGCGTGCCGAGGGGGACGGCCACCTCGGGGAGGATGATGCCACTGGTTTCATTGCCATCCGCATCCACGGCAGGCACCAGCGTGCGCCACGGTGCTCCCACTTTCGGCGGAATGATGTCGGCGATGCCTTCGCTTTCTAGACGCGGACCGAAATCAAGCCGGACGGGTTCATAATAGCTTCCCGGGACATTGACGCCGGGTAGTTTCGGAAACAACGCGGCGAACTGGCTGGCGTTCACCAGCGTGCCATCGCTGATCCTGGGATAGCGGCTGGGCGGAGGCGCGGCGCCGGTGGTGCTCCAGCGGTCCAGGGCGGTGAGCATGGCCCGCAAGACCGGACCCCGGTCATCCAGGGTATTGCGATTCTGCTGGCCTTCGCCAGGCGTAGCCTCGCCTTTGCCGAGATGCTGCGCGCCCGCGACCAGATAGACCCGGACGTGATCAGGAAGGGCGAGGTCGGCGGTGCCTTCAACATTGGTATGCACCAGGGATGCCGCCCGCGCCCAGTATTCCGTCGAGGTCTGCACGTAGATCATCTTCGGCACGACTCCGGCAGGCGTGGCGCGATCCAGCACGCTCCCTTTCTGCCCGGAGACAGGGTCTTCCTGATGGGCGGGGGAGAAGGGAAAGTACTCTGAGCCGCACCAGTTGGCTTCATGGTGATTCCCCGAGTCGGTCGCATTCCGAAAGCGGGTGGTGAAGTGACCTTTGCCCGCTCCAGCCACATGGAGCAGGGCGGCCTCGAAGACCGGCTTGCCCTGAAGATCTGCATTGAAACCTTCATGCATGAAAGCCACGCCCAGTCTGCCCGATTGTGAGATGCCGAAGATGTACGCTTTCTCCAGGCTGCCTGCGAGGGGATTGGGTTGACCCGCCTGATCCGCTTTTTCATGCTTGAGGAAGGAGACGATATCCCGAATGCCGGTCAGGCCGACTCCGGCCACACGGGGATCCTGGGATGTGTAAACAAGGTCATACAGCCAACCGGGCTTGAAGCCTTCTTTCAGATAAACCTCCGTCCGGTCTGAAATGACACGACCATCCTCCCAACGGCCAAATGACCAATCGGAAGCGGGGATGGTGACCGCTGGTTCACTGCGCAGGGGGCGCATGGTGAGCGTGGCGGGCGCGGAAGCATCCTCAATCGCGGGAAAGATCTTCGGGATGCCCCACTGGCTCCACGCGAATGACCGGCTGAAGGTCTTTTCAGCCACGCAGATCTCCACATGAAGGCGGCCTGTGATGGGCCTGCCTTTGTCCGTGGCGATGGGCGCTCCCAGCGTCATGCGTCCGTTGCCTTCCGGCACTTCGGCGTTCCAACCGGTCCAGAGGACGGAGTAGCCATGCCGCATGAGGAATCCGTTCCCGGCCTGTTCCAGGGTCTCCGGATCATTGGAGATTTCCTTCGCGCTGTTGAAGGTCCACACGGCGAGCTTGTTGCCCCGGTTGTGCACATCATAGAGGAGGCGGCCATTGCCCCGCTGGGGATTCACGGGCTTTAGCAGACAGAAGTCGGTCCAGTATGCCACCAGCCCCTTGTCATTACGCGGGGCGAGCTTCAGATCATGAACTCGTTGATTCGCGGGGGCATCCGGGTCCAGCGTCATCAGGGCTCGGCCCGTGAGGAGCTCATAGGGTCCGGTGTTCTCAAAGGAGAAGCCTTCCGCGAAAGGAATGCGTTCCGTGATCTCCAGGCGTACCACCTCCGCCATGACACTGGGGACAATGGGAATCCCGCCAGCCAAACTGCAGATGAGAAGAAGAGCGAAACGGGAAAGCATGACGGAAGGTGAGGAGCGATCGCGGGGTGAGAAACGGTACGGTGGTTGATGGTAGAAAATCGCTATCGAAAGAAATTAGGTGGCAAGGAGCGGCTATTTCTCCGTCACCGTCAGCCATAAATCCGGGGTGGTATCCAGAAGCGAAGTGCCGCGCAGATTCTCACCGCGGAGTGGCGCGATGGCGGGATAGGCGGTAGCCGGTTCGTGCTTGTCCCGCACTGCGAGCCGGATAGGCTGCTGGCTCGGGGCCGCATCGGCCGCTGCGGTCAGTTTGAACTCCACTTCGCCCCCTTTTTCCGGCACAGAGACTTCATCAGCCTTCACGCTAGCAGGCAGGCCGGAAGCACGCAGCACCAAGGCACCCTCCAGACGATTGAGGCGCTTGACGTTCACTTTTACGGAGACTGTCTTACCACGGGCGAGGGTGAGGGGCGCTGCATCGGTCAAAGTAACCTGGCAATCGGGTGCCGGAGCAGCGAGCTTCAACACATAGTGGTGGTCTGCCCCGCCCTGACTCAGCGTATCGGTGACGACGATCTGATGGACGCCGTCAACTGCCGCCGTCCATAGTACGGAAGGATCGAACTGATCGCCGGCATCATCGGCAAGCGCGACGCTTTTTCCATCGGGGGCAAATACCTGTAGTGTCGCATCCAACGGCGAGCCCAGCACCTTTGCATAAATCCTGGCTTCCATCCTCTGACCCTTCTTCATCTCCAGAGAGAAACGGTCGGTGTCCCGCCTCTTCAGAATCACGCCGCCAGTCCATGAGTCCACTTTGACAGGCATGGCCTCGGTGGCCTGATCGTTCGGCTCCTTCTCAGCGAGAGGCGCTGCTTTGGCAGACACGACTTGGAGGGAGGTGAAAGCGTTGGGGACATCCACCAGAGCAAGTCCCTGGTGATGTCGGCGAATCGATTTCGGATCGACGGCAACTTTCGCTTCTGTCTGATCTTTGTTCCAAATGTGCCCCCGGAGGGAAAGCTCGCCTTTCTCCTGGCCCACCAAGACGGCGGCAGGATAAGCGTGAGTGACTACGGGGCCGTGGCTTAACTGAAGACGATAGACAATGTTCTTATCCCCCGCGAAGGCGACATTGGCCTGAGGAGGATGCGCAAAGCCAGCCAGTTGCAGGGTATAAGTTCCCGCCTCCGGGGCGGTGAAAACGAGAAACGGATCCAGATTGCGGTCGTCGCTGCCGGTGAGCAGGCGGGTGCCGTTCTGGTCCACGATGTGGGAGATCATGTCCACGGGCGAACCCAGCGCATAAGCTTCGACGCGCGCGATGATCGTCTGGTCTTTCTTCAACTGAATGCGGTAGCCATCCACATCACCTGACTTCTCCAGCCGGGCGTTGACGCAGACGGGCAGCTTTTCGATGAGGTGCCCTTTGCCGTTTTCGTCGTTGGGTTCCACCTCCGTGATCTCTGGCAGATGGCCAACGCTGAACCAGCGGAGTTCGGAAGCGCCTTCGGGATTAAAGAGGCGGATCTGATAAAGCCCCGCCGGTGTCTCCTTGGCGATGCTGGCCGTCCATTCATTCGGTTTGCCCGCAGGGAGAATCTCCAACCCGGGCGCGTCCGTCCAGAAGCGCGTCTTGTCGTCGCTCTTGCCATTCGTGGTCAGAGTGAACTGGGAGCCAGTCTGGCCCCCGGCTGGAAACAAAGAACTCAGTGAGGGGACTGCGGCCTGGACTGCACTGCCCGCGATGGACAGTGTCATCCCTAAGACCCCCAGGAGACCGGGAGGGAGCAATCTCACGCAAAGAGTTCTTTGATGGGCTTTCCGCCGTTCACCAGGTGCATGGGGCGACCCGTGCTGGTGGTGAGCACCTGGTGGGGATCGATCCCCAGCTTGGTGTAGAGAGAGCAGGCGAAGTCCTCGGGTGAATAAATGTTCTCGGCGGCGTAGTAGCCTTTAGGATCGGTGGCACCGATGATCTGACCGCCCGGAATACCTGCGCCTGCGGCAAGCACGCTCATGGCATTGGGCCAGTGATCGCGACCGGCGTCTTTGTTGACCTTCGGCGTGCGTCCGAATTCGCCGAGGCAAAGGACCAGCGTGCTGTCCAGCATGCCGCGTTCATCCAGATCAGTAATGAGAGCACTCAGGCCCTGATCCAGCTTCGGACCATGGCTGTCTTTGAATGTCTTGAAGAGACCGCGGTGATTGTCCCAGCCGCCCCAGTAAGCGACGGTGAAGGAGACTCCGACTTCCGCCAGGCGGCGGGCCAGCAGCAGTCTCTGGCCGAAGTCGTTCTTGCCGTAGCGCTCGCGGACCTTTTCAGGTTCCTGGCTCAGATCGAAGGCTGCCTGTGCGGTGGTGGAAGTGACCAGTTCCATCCCTTGCTGATAGAACTGGTCGAAGCCCACAGTGGGATCTTCCGCCAGCTTATCATGGATGCGCTGCATGCGGTCCAGGGAACTGCGCAGTTCATTTCGGCTGATGGCGCGCCCGTCACTGATCTCGGCAGGAATGGCGACATCGCGTACGCGGAAGCCTTTGCTATTCGGATCGCCGCCGATCACGAAGGGCGCGTGCTGAGCGCCCAGGAAATTGGGACCGCCGGAACGCGAGACGCTCGGCAGGCTCATATAGGACGGCAAGCCGCTGCGCACGCCGCGAGAGTGAGACACCATGGAGCCGAACGATGGATGGAAGCTCACCGATGCGCCGCAACCCACGGGAACCGGAGTAGGCGAGCCGGTCATGAGGTAGTGATTGCCGCCGCCGTGGTTGGGGTCCTTGTGGCAGATCGAGCGAATGACGCTGAACTTGTCGAAGCTCTTGGCCAGCAGCGGCACGGTTTCGCAAAAGTGGACGCCAGGAACGCAGGTCGGGATGGACTTCATCTCTCCCCGGATTTCCATGGGAGCATTCGGCTTGGGATCGAACGTCTCGTAGTGCGAAGGGCCGCCGTCCAGCCAGATCAGGATGCAGTTGATCTGGTCGGGACTGGATTTTCCACGGGCCTGTGCCGCCTGCGTGCGCATGGCCAGGATGTCAGAGAAGGCGACGCCACCGATGGCTCCGAAACCTATCTGCAGGAAATCGCGGCGACCCACGCCATTGCAGTTAAAGGATGGTTGCTGATTCATGCTGATTAGTGATTAAAGACAAATTCGGCGGAGTTGATGAGTGACCAGGCGAGATCCTCAAGGGCGCCTTGACGGGTGTTTCCGGCATTGCTGAAGAAACGGAGCGCGGTGCGCAACTCGGGCTCCTCCGGCATGCGGTTGTAGGTCGAAAGATAAACTTCGGTAATCAACTCGATGTTCGAGGCATCGGTCTTGGCGATCTCCGTGATACGACCGTTGGCGGCGCTGAGCTTGTTTTGAAGGTTGCTGGAGTTCATCAGGTGCAGCGCCTGCACCACGCTGGATTTGCGGTCGCGTTCGCAGGGGCACTCCAGGCTGGCATTGGGCCGTCCGAAGGCATCCATGAAGTCGGAAGGGAGCTTGTGATTCCACGTCTGGACCGCGCGTGAGCCTACCGGTAGCCCCTGGTACTGATCCTTCACGCCGGTCAGGTCGTTCACAGCATCCAGCAGCACCTCGGCGCTCATGCGGCGTTTCAGGAAGCGGGAGTAGTTCTGCGTGTCTGCCACATTGTACTCATTGGGCTCGGAGCTGAGTTGATAGGTGTGGGAACTGGCGATGGTGCGTAACAGGTGCTTAAAATCAAAGCCGCTGTTGATGAAATCCTGGGCCAGCCATTCCAGCAGCGCTTCATTCGTTGGAGGATTGGAGACGCGGAAGTCATCCACCGGATCGACCATGCCGCGACCGAGGAGATCCGACCAGATACGGTTGACGATGGCTTTGGCAAAGAAGGGATTGTTGCTGGCCGTCATCCAGTCCATCAGGCGCTCCCGCGAATCCTGCCCTTCCACATAGGGCATCTCCGGCCCCAGGGGGGGCTTGGGAGTCATGACCGCTTCCGTGACGGGATGGGTGATGACGCCGGTGCCGCCAGACCACCAATACTCCGGCTCGCCGGAAATCGGGGCGGAGATGGCCTGGCCCTTCCGCTTCATGCGGGCGAAGAAGGCAGCCAGTTGATAGTAGTCCTCCTGCGTCCACTTCTCGCTGGGATGATGGTGGCACTTTGCGCAATCCAACCGCACGCCGAGGAAGATCTGACCGACGAACGCGCTGGTATCCACGGGATCACGCTTGTCCCGCAGCATGGCCACGGGGCCGTACTGGTGGCTGCTGCCTTCCGCAGTCAGCAACTCGCGCACCATCTGGTCGTAAGGCTTGTTCTGGCGGAAGCTGTCGCGGATCCATTGATCGAGCAGATAAACTGGCTTCACGCCCACACGCGAAGGATTGGGCCGGATCAGGTCGCCCCATTTCACGGCCCAGTGGTCGGCGTAGTTGGGATCCTCCAGCAGGCGGTCCACGAGCCGGGCGCGTTTGTCGGCGCGGCGATCGCTGATGAACTCCCGCGTCTGCTGGGCGTTGGGAAGACGTCCGATGAGATCAAGGGAGGCCCGGCGCAGGAAGGTTTCGTCATCGCAGGTGGCGGAGGGAAGAAGGCCGAGCTTGCGGTGACGGGCATAGACGAGCCGGTCAATCTCGTTGTACACGGGCAGATTCGTGTAGAGGTTTTCCGGCAGTACCTTCTCGGATGGGACAGTGACGCGCACCATGTCCACATGGCCCATGTAGCGGACCACCAGCACGCCTTCTCCGCTCAGGCTGCCGACCTCGAGTGCGCCGTCTTTGCTTACCGTGGCGATCTCCCCGTTTTGCGAGAGATAGTCGGCGAGGGCGGTAACATCCCGTTGGCTCTTGTCCGAATAATGAGCGGTGACTTTTAACTGCTGACGCTCCCCTTTCTTGTAGGTGTCGCGATGCGGCGCGGCGGTCACAGAAAGCAACTGGGCCTCGCTCGAAACCGAGAACTCGGTGCCCTGACGAATCCAGTTAAGCAGATCCTGATAGGCCTGGCTGCCCTCTTCAATCAGCTTGCCACCTTCATGCGGGATCGCGCCGGTGGCCTTCTTCAGCAGCAGGCTTGCCTCGGGAGCGAAGGCAGAGATGCGACGTCCGCGATTGTCCCGCACAATCTCCTCATAGTCATGGCGAGGGTCGTAACCGAAGACCGAGAGCTTGAAGTTGTTCTGGCCCTCCGGCTTGGCATGGCAGTTTCCCGAAGCGCAACCTGCCTTGATGAGGTGCGGCAACACATCATTCGTGAAGCTGACCGGTCTGTCGTCAGCACAAAGCTGTCCCGTCACTGGCAAGAGTGCGAGGAGAATGAAATGGCTGAGGCGGCGCATGATGGGAAAGGTGCGAAAGAGGGAAGAACGTCGTGCTGGAGCGTTACGGTGCCGGAGGAAGTGAAACCACCTTGCCAGTGGTGGCGCTCCAGATGTGGATCCGGCCATCAAACCCACCCGCAAAGGCTACTTTGGTGTCAGCGGAGAGGCTGACACAGGTGAGGGTGTTGTTGACGAATTCGAGAGGGATGTCCTTGGCTCCGCCGCTGCGTTGCGTCCCTTCATGTACTTTGAAATCACTGTAAACATTGCCGCCGCCCTTGCTCGTGACCACAGCCAGCGCAGCGCCATCCGGCGTCCAGTCCAAAGCCGCATAGGCGTTCTTTTTATTGCCCAGGGAGATGACCTGCTCCTTCGACTTCACATCCCAGATCTTGATCTCGCGATCTGCGCCCGCCGAGGCCAATTGGCTGCCGTCCTTGTTGAAGTCCACCGCCAGCACATGGTTGGTATGCCCTTCATAAAGGGAGACCAGCTTGCGGGTTTCCCGGTTCCAAAGTTTGACCAGCTTGTCCGCGCTGCCGGTTAGAAGAGAAGCATTGTCAGGTGAAGTCTGCAGGGCATAGATGGTATCATCATGCGCCTTCCAGGTGGCCCGGTGAGCGCCGGATTTCAGGTCAAAGTCATGGAGGAAACCTGACCCGCCGGTCTCAGCGTCGGCTGCATAGAGTGAATCGCCCTTCTCATCGACCGTGAGCGCCGTAAGGTTTCCCAGAAGTGGACCTTTGATGGGGCCGACCAAGGTGCGGCTGGTCATTTCCCAGCGAAGCAGGTTTTGATAGCTGCCGCTGATGAGTTGCCGTCCGTCCGGTGTCCAGGCGACGGATTGCACTGGGGTGTCATGGCCGGTGAGGCGGCCGACTTCCGGGTGAGCCGGATTGGTGAGGTCCAGCAGCAGGATGGAATCGGCCCGGGCCACAGCCAGGATTTTACCATCTGGCGAAGGCACCATGGCCAGCACGGCCTGATACGATTTGGGCAGAGGGCCCACTTGCCGCTTCTGTGGCGTGGGTGCTTCGTCGAAGACGCTTTCATCCCAGGGCGTGCCCGCGTTGATCCATTGCTTCAGGGCGGTGATCTGCTGGGGAGCCAGTTGCTTTTTAGGCGGCATGTGAGGGTCGCCTTCCTCGAGGAGCACTTGATACAGAAGACTCTCCTCGGCATTTCCTTTCACCACGGCAGCGCCGCTGTCGCCTCCTGCCTGTAGCTTGTCTGGCGTATGAAGCAGCAGACCGCCCTTGGCCTTGCCTGGCTTGTGGCAGGACAGGCATTCATCCCGCATGACACGCAGGCCTGCCTTATGATCATCCGCCAAGGCATGGGTACTACCCCACAGGGCGAGCAACGGGAGGCACGCCAGGCGGAAGCCTAGTGATGAAAGAGAGAGGCGCATGAGGGTCAGCTCACCAGTGCTTCAGACGTCAGGCCGTCACTCGCAAGGCTGGTGCCGAGCCGCGTCAACATCGCTTCGGCACGGCAGGCCGAAGGAGACAGATGGGGAGTCATGACGCGTTGGAGGGACATATCGACGGGGCATCAGAACTACGCGTCGAGGATGGAAAATCTTGCTCGTCGAGCCTGGGAGATTTGCAAATTTCGACTGAGGATGAAGTTCATCCTCAGGGAGCCAGAGACGGGGAATGACATCCCCAGCGTATGCTGCCTCAACTCCACGCAAAGGCGTGAAGGGCTGGCTGGCAGTGCCGGTCAGGTGAAGCTAAACCAGGAGGGTCATGCCGTCCTTGCTGCCCCACGGCTCCGTGGATAGCAGCCTTTTGGCCTCTAGCGCCTTGTAGAGATCTGGCAGATCCATCCAACGGAGAATGTTGGGCACCATCAGCGCGTCCGGCCAGGCATAGTCAGGGTCCTCCACAATGCTCTGATAGGAGGACAGGGCATGCTTGAGGGTGACTTGTTTCACGACGCTGTGATTCAAGGCCGCAAAAGTAGCTGGCAGCGCGCCCCAGCCATTCCCCACGAGGTGGATCTCCTGATGTGCGTGCGCCGTAAGCCAGTTGATGGTCTGGAGCAGATCGGCGGTGCGCTGGCCGATGAGGGGCCTCCCCAGCATGAGCGAATGGGCCGCGTAGAAGTAGTGACTGCCGTAGGGATTATCGAACTGATCCTTCCCGCAGGTATCCGGCTGGCTGTCGCCGATCCCGCGCAGGTCGCAGGCGTAGAATACGGAATCCTCTGCCGGGGCGGCCAGCTCGCGCACCCACGGGACATGACGCAGCTCAGCATCCGCAGAGCGGTGGGAGACATACAGGGTCGCCTTTTTGATGCCCTTCTGAGGGCGGGAGATATAGCCGGACTCTTCAGTCAGCCGGATACAGATGACTTCGATTTCATCTTCCGTGCGCAAGGCGTAGGCCGTGCTGCCTTTGGCGGGGTAGGAACGGCTGCCGCGCGAGCGGAGGATGCGGTAGGAGGGCGCGGGCGTCTTGATCAGTGCGGGGGCATCGATGGCCAGCAGCTTGTTAAGCTGGGCGATGCGGTCCTGGTCTGACGCGAACTTGGGGCGTTGCGCCGCTGTCTTCGTGGCGATGGTTTTGGCAACGTTAAACAGGGACAGCGAATTGAGGTTGTGCACATTTCCCTCGGGAGCTGCCCAGAGATCCTCGTCCTTCTCGGTGAGGAGGGCGGGTTCCTTGTCCGCTTTTGAGAATCCGGAGGCACGGTGGAAGAAGCTGTACATGGCCTCACGCAAAGGCAGGCTCATGGTGTGCTGATCCGGACCGATGTAGAGTTGCAGGTTCTCCGGCTTGCCCAAGGCAGTGTAGAGGCGTTTGATCCGCTCATAAGCGGAAATGGTTCCGCGCACGTCGAAGAAGTCCTTCTCCTGAGCCAGCAGGATCACTGGCTTGGGCGCCATCGCAGCAATGCAATCGCTGTGATCCAGGCGAAGCTTCAGAAAGTCGGGCGGACACTGCTCCGCGTCGGCGGGCAGTTCATTGAAGGCGTTGTCCTTCATCGTGGTGATGAAGCAGGCGGGAGCTGCCATGGTCCAACGATCCTCCAGAGCCATGAGCCAGGCGGTCTGGGTGCCCCCACCGGACAGACCGGTGACCCCGAGGTGCGCGGGATCCACCTCCGGACGGGTCAGGAGATAATCCAGCGCACGAATGCCATCCCAGGCAAACCAGGTGCCGAGGAATTCACCGGTAAGACAAAGGGGATTGCCCAATTGAATGTGCTCCCCGGTGGAGCCGCGCTGTTTCGTTTTAGCCCATCCGTCGGGCCACTGCAGGCGCTCTCCCTGACCCACAGGATCAATGATGAGGCAGACATTACCGAGACGCGCGAGAGCCTGGGCGTAACCCTGGTAAAAGTCGCGGCTCTTCCCATTGATGGAATGACCGCACAGGCCCACGATGCCCGGACGTTTTTCGCCTTCCTTCAGATTGTTAGGGACGTAGAGATTGGAACTGACGAGGTAACCGGGGCGGCTTTCAAAGACCGTGTTCTCGACGCGATAGCCATCCCGCTCCAGCACGCGGGTCACCTTGGGGTTGAGCGGAGTCTTTTCCGGCAGCGGACCAAAGCTGGCCTTCAGGCGGGCGCGCACGTCTTTGACATAAGCCTCGGCTTCTTCGCGCGTCTTCCATTCATTCATCGCGGGAGTATGAGCTTCCACCTGCTTCATGAGCCAGTCCTGCATCATGGCCGGGAAACGGTTCAACGACGGCAGGCTCGAGGCCGCGCCTGTGGCGGGCGTTGCCTGGGAAAAAAGGGAGGCGCGTGAAAAGGCCGCGCCGAATCCCAGCAAGGTCAGACCCTGTAAGAAATCCCGGCGGGGCGATGGCAGTGAAGGAGCAAGAGGAAGACGAGGGGAGGGAGAGGTGTTGGCCATAAGGGAAGGGGAATGCGGCATGGGTAGCGGTCTGGAGGCAGCCGGATGATATCGTGGACCGCCATGCCGGTGCGCGGCGGTTGGATGTCTGGCGGAATGGCGGCGGCTGGGGGGTGGCGCTGCTAGCTAGGAAGCGGCTTTTAACGCGAGGATCTCCAGAACCTGAGCGGATCGCGCCATGGTGCTTTTCTCACTTCGCAGCACTTCCGCCGACAGCGGATTGCTTTCAATCAATCCATCGCCCGCCTTCCAGATCTCATAGGTAACGGCAGGAGGCGAGGATGCGGTATCGATGTCCAGCACCATCCACATCTTGCCATCGTATTGCAGGGTGAAGGTTTCCGGCGAGACGACGGCTTTGGTATTGCGTTCGTTCGGACTGCCCAGCGGACCCGCCGTGAACTCAGGCCATAGATCGCGTATGTGGTAACCGGCTGAGAAGTGGCGGTCGCCTGAGAGGAAGATCACGCCCTGGATCTTTTCTTTTTCCAGCCAGTCAAACAGTTCACCCCGCTCCCTGGCAAAGCTGGTCCAACTGTCCGAATGTCCCGTGGTCTGCCACTCGCTGCCGCTGCACAGCAGCTTGATGGGAGCCTTGCTGTTCTTCAGTTCACGCTTCAGCCAGGCCAGTTGTTTCGCTCCGAGCATGGTCTTGTCAGGTCCGTCAGGCATCTTGTTGGGGCTGCGATGCCAGCGGACATCGAGCATGAAGAAGGCGACGCCTGAACGCTCGAACGTGTAATAGATGGCAGGATCTTCGGGCTCATCCTGACGAACCGGATTGCGCCAATATTCCCGGAAAGCCTGGAGGGACTGCTCCTTCCCCGCTGCCGTGGAGTCGCTGTTGTTCGGACCATAGTCGTGATCGTCCCAGATGGCGTAGACAGGAAGACGCGCGCAGAGTTCCTGGTAGCCCGCCAGTTTCCGGTGGGCTGTGTAGTAAAGCCGCAGACGCTCCAGATCGGTCGTGTCACCATAATGATTGTCTCCTAACATGAGCAGGAGGTCAAAATCGGAGCGGGCCGCCATTTCGCCAAAGGCCGCAGCCGAATCCACGGGCAGTCTGCCGACACAGGAGCTGAACGCGACCCGGACGTGGCCTTTGGTCCCTTGCGTGGGAGCGGTGTCAAAAAAGGCCACGGGCAAGGCGGTTACATCCCGGTCATCAAACCACACCCGGTAGTAATAGCGTGTGGAGGCGCTCAGATTCTTCGCGCAGACACCACCGGTCAAACCCGTGCTCTCTGCCAGTGCGCCACCGTCAATGTCCTGAGCACCACTCAGATCGGGCTGGGTGCTGATCTGCACCTTCCAGGTGGTCGGCTTCGTCGCGCGCACCCAGATCCAGGCTTCTGTGTCACTCACATGGCCCAGCATCGGCCCTGCCAGGAGATGCGACGGCCCTGGGGGGATCGTGAGTGGTGCGATCTGGGGAGTGGGTTTCGCGACTTTGGGTTTAGCGGCCCCGGCCACGACAGGAGTTGCCGTCTTGGCAACTTCCTTGGCCTCCAGAGGCACGCCAGCGGCGAAAGGTAATGTGGAGCCGACAACGATAAATTTTCTGCGGGAGATGCTCATAAGCGGAGAGAGGGCCAGCAAAATACAACGGGCGCAGAAGGCCTCTTTCAGATGAATGGACAGGCATGGGGCCCGGCAGGTCTGGGTGATGATTTTCTGTCCTCACACTTTCCGCTCAAAACGGCCTCGCCCTGCCGTATAAACAGTTCGTCAGTCACAGTTCCTCATCACACCCTCGCACGGTTTATCTCGTTCACAGGTCATGGGGCCTGTCTTCCACCACTCCTTTCTTTCCTTTCTCATCATGAATCCCAACCATCTGTCGCGACGGAGTGTGCTACAGGGAGTGATCCCTGGCTTCGCTGCACTGCCATGGCTTCATGCCGCCACTCCCTCCGCGCAGGCTGCGGAAGCCGTGGCATCACGAGCGGGCTTCTCCATGGATGATACGCAGCTCACGCTCTATGCCGGCGCCATGACGCGGCCTGTGAAGATTCTGTTCCTGGCTGACACGCATCTCTTCCGCGATGACGCCCGCGGAGAACGCTACACGCCGTTCAGCGGGCGCATGGCCAAGGCGTACAACCGCACCAAGCATTTCAAGACTGGCGAAGTTACCAATCCGGAAGCGTGTTTCGAGCAATCCTTGAAGCAGGCCAAGGAGGACGAAGTGGATCTGGTCATTCTGGGCGGAGACATTGTCAGCTTTCCGTCCGAGGCGGGGCAGGAGTGGGTCGTGGAACGGCTGCGCGAGAGCGGACTGCCCTGGCTATATACGGCAGGCAATCATGACTGGCATTATGAAGGCATGGAGGGTAGTTCAGAGGAACTGCGCCGCACCTGGATTCAGAAGAGCTTGCTTCCGCTTTATGAATCCCGCGATCCCATGATGAGCAACAGGGAGATCGATGGGCTGAACGTGGTGGTCATGGACAACTCGACTTATGAAATCCTGCCGGAACAGCTCGCTTTCCTGCGCTCGCAGGTTTCCTCCGGCAAGCCCTTCGTCCTCGCCCTCCACATTCCGTTATACATTCCCGGCAGCTCGACGGGCTTCGGTTGCGGTCATCCAGGTTGGGGGGCTGCGGTGGACAAGAACTACCAGATCGAGCGCCGTCCGAAGTGGAGGGAAAAACACACGGAGACGACCATGGATTTCCACCGTGAAGTGTTCAGCGCGCCGAACCTGCTCGGCATCTTTGCCGGGCACATTCATCGTCAGACGGTGCATGTGCTGAATGGCATTCCCCAGGTGGTGGCAGGCGCAAACGCCACCGGAGCACATCTCCGTATTCAATGCGCGCCGCTGCCAAGCGCCGCGTCCTGAGGTCGGCCGTCTGGTAGTGGCGTGCGGTGCCTCTCGTTACTGCGCTGCCACCTCTCTGCCGCGTACTTCGCGAAACTGACGGCTGTTCACGATGATCTCCACGAGGGTGCCCACCTTCAGATCACTCCGGGCCATGGTCTCCAGCAAAGGACGGTCCGAAAGCTGGCAGGCCCGGCCCAGGGAATAACCCAGCAGCTTGCGGCAGGCCTGCTCCACGAAATCCGCACGGCGCCTCGTCAGCAGGTAGTCTCGCAATTCGGCCAGACCATCGACCTTGGTGCCATCAAACAACTCCGTGGTCGTGTCTGCTTTGCGCTGGCGGCCGATGGCATCGAATCCTTCCAGGGCGAAGCCATAGGGATCAATGCGCTTGTGGCAGGACGCGCAGTTGGTATCACTGGTATGCCTCTCGATGAGTTGCCGCTCCGTGAGGCCCACCGGGGATTCATCTGGCAGCACAGGCACGCCTTTGGGAGGACGCGGCAGTTTGTCGCCCAGCACGACTTCGCTGAGCCATGTGCCGCGCAGGATGGCGCTGGTTCGGGATGCTCCGGAATGTTTGGCCAGGGGGGCGGCGAAGCCAAGGATGCCTCCGCGTCCGAGCTTCCGCATCCCTTCCACGCGGCGCCATTCATCGCCTTTGGCCTCAAGCCCATAATGCTTGGCGAGTTGTCCGTTCACAAAGCTGTGATCCGCCCCCAGGAGGGAAAGCAGGCTTTCATTCCGCTGGAACAGATCGGTGAAGAAGCGCTCGACCTCCTGCTGCATGGATTCGCGAATCTGCAGGAACTCAGGGAAATGCCGCTCGCTTTTTTCATCCAGTGTTGCGACATCCCGCACGTGCAGCCACTGGCAGCCAAACTCGCTGGCCAACCGGTTGATCCTGGGGCTTTGCAACATCCGGCGTGTTTGTGCGGCCAGAGTTTTCGGGTCGCTCAACCGGCCTTCCGCAGCCAGCGTGCGCAGTTCTTCATCCGGCGTTGAGGACCAGAGGAAGTAGCTCAGGCGTGTGGCCAGTTCCCAGTCATTCACCGGCTGCGTTTTTGCCGGAATGTCTTCTCCGCGATAGAGGAAGGAAGACGAGGTGAGTACGCGGACCAGCATCATGGACGGAGTGAACTTGCGGAGGGAATCGATCTCCGATGGTCGCAAAGGCCGCCGCCAGGCCTGGGAGGCAAAAACGATGACAGCGTCCGCCTGCACTTTCTGCGCTGCGGCCACGTCCGCTTTGAACTTCTCGGCTGCCTGCATGATGGAACCGCGTAGTTTCTCAAACTCGGCGGCGCGCTCTGCCCGGATCTGGGTGGCGTATTGCACCAGTTGTTCAAAGGCGTCGATCTGTTTGAGGGGAGCCTCGCTGACAAAGATCAGTTCCTCCCAAAGGCGATCCAGTTCACGCGTCTCTGCGTCGGTCAGCAAGAGGCGGCGCAGATGCTCGTCCTCACGATGATAGAGGGTCAGGGTCACCCCTTCATCCACCGGCACGATCCGGCTGTAACATAGGGAGGCCGGGAAGAGAGAGCGGAACTCATCGAAACAGGCCGTGAACTGTTCTTTGGGTTTTCCACTGTCCCCAACCATGACAGGGAGATGAGAGAGAAGTCCGGCGGGGACAGCCGCCGGTTTCTCGCTCAGCAATTGGGTTTGCACGCTGCCGGCTTTGGGGCTGGCCAGACGGGCTGTGGTCACCAGTTCCGCGTTGTTGCTCAAGGCTGCGGGGATATGAATTTCGATGATGGACGAAGGTGCTGCGGCGATGGGCTCCGCCTTTGCCGCAGATTCGAAACTGCGGATCGCGTGAGCCAGCAGCGGGTGAGTGAGGGGGAAATCCTTCTCCAGATGCTGCCGCACAGCCGTGGCCAGGGCCGGTGAGGGAGCTTTGCGCCAGGCGATCATGGGAGCAGGCAAATCTGGCGGTGGTTTCGCCGTCGTGGCTTGGCTCAGGAAAGACCACGGACCATGTGGATTTCCCGCGAGGATGTTGGGGGAAAGGTCTTTCGCGATATCCCATTCCTTTTCGTCCTGCCGGATGCTCAGATTGACGGTGGCCAAGCCACAGGTATGCGACCCATTGTTGGGACCGATAAGCAGCACGACATGCTGGCCAGGCTCAATCCTGACATCCTCGAAGGGACCAAAAGAGATGGGGTTCGCATCGCGGGCCAACCCCGAAGCAAGCCGCTCGACGGCGTGACCCCGGCGGACTTCGACGGCCCACTTCACGCCTGATCCACATCCCGTATGGGCGCGGACCACATCGCCGCTGATGCGGAGACTGCCACTGACCTTAGCCTGCCACGCAATCATGGAGTCCCGATCCGGCGCGGGATGCATGGCGATGCTATGTGGCTGCATTAGACCGGGGATGCGCTCCATCCTTCCGGAGGAGTTGGCCAGGATGCTGAGCGCATCCGCTCCGCGCCATCCCCGGATAAAGTCATGGTTCTGGATGCTGCTGGATTTGTCATTGAGCAGAGAGGTGAATTTCACTGGGGTCAGCCCGAAGTAATCCTTCCAGACGGCGAGCAGGCGCGGGTCTGCCGTGGTTGACCCACCTGCCATGGCATTAAGGCATGACTCCGTGGATGTGAGAATCTGCGCCCGCTCTGTTTCCAGATGCTTCAGCAGCCCGGAGAGATTACTGATGGGAAGATCCTGCCTGCCGGGAGCCACCAGGCGGGTATTCTCCCATACGACTTGGTCGCCTTCGTCGCCATCAGCGGCAGCACTGTTGACCAGATAAAGTGTATGATCACGGCCACCTGACAATTTGATGCGGTGTTCCTGGCTGGGCAGCAAGGGGGTCACCGGTTCCTGCCATGTTTTGAGACCGCCAGACGAAGCCAGATGCCCCACATTGTTGAACTTCCAGAGGGCGGACTGCCAGGGTTCGATATCCGCCACCGTGAGCTGGCCTTTTTTGAACTTAGCCCTGAGCGGATCGAGCAAGACGGAAGGCTTCTCGCTTTCCAGGGCTGCCCGCAGCAGCGCGAGATACTTGGGGCTTAGCCCATCTTTATTACGTCTTCCTTGCAGCGCTTCGAGGTAGTCCTTCAGCGGCAGACGCCCGCCACCGGTGCCGGTATCGAGTTTGATGCCATCGACTACCTTCTGGGTGCCATCCGCTTTGACGGTGTAGCGGTCATAGATCCTGCGGATGGCGGTCAGCGTTTCTTCCGTCCAATCCAGAGGGGAGGTGCTGGAGGACCACCGGAGCCCGTGCGGGGTGAAGACCGCGTGAGCGGACACTTCCTTGGCCGCCTCCATATACTTGGTCAGCAGTCCGGGAGACATGACCAGCGCGGCTCCCACGTTCGTGAATCCTTCACCTGCCGCGCCGTCGATGGGAAACTCGCGGGCCGGATCGAGGGTAGGGATGCCGGTCAGATCGCGCAGGGTGTGAGCGTACTCCACGTTCGACAATCGCCGCAGAACCACCCGACCGGGGTCGCCGGCCTGACTGAGCGCGATTTCATCCAGGGTGCCACGGATCCATGCGGTCAGCCGGGCTTTATCCGCGGGGGACATTTGCTTCGCCTTTTTCGGCGGCATCTCCTCCAGCGCGATCTGATCGAGCGCATGCTCCCATACGCCCGGATCCTTTCGGATGTCTGTGCTTTGCAGATCCAGTTCGCCCTTCTGCTCCTCCGGTGAGTGGCAGGAGTAGCAGTAGGTTTTCAGGATGCCCTGCACTTCCGCTGCGGGTGTCTGTCCGCCCAGCAGGCCAGTGATGCACAGAGCGATGAGGAGACCGGAGCGCATCATACTTCTTCCAGCATCTTTCTCGCGTCACTGAATGTCCCCGGACGCTGCTCCATCTTGTCCATGAGGGAGAGGAAGAGCCGGGAAAGTTGGCGGTCGGGTTTGCCTTCGTAGTTGAGCACGCGTCCGCCTTTGATGCGTCCCCCAGCGCCACCCAGAACCACGACAGGAAGCTGATCGTTGTTGTGCTTTGCTCCCACCATCATGCTGGAGCAGTGCATGATCATCGTGTTATCAAGGAGCGTCCGCTCGCCTTCCGAGATGCTCTCCAGCTTCCGGGCCAGATAGGCCAGTTGTTCCATGAAGAACTGATTCACGCGCAGCCAGTCCTCGCCATCGCTGTGTGAGAGCAGGTGATGGATCATGTAGTCAATGCCATGCCCCGGCTGCTGCATGCTCGGCAGATTGGGGAAACGCAGAGCGCTGTGATCGTTGTTCAGCTTCAGGGTGGAGATGCGCGTGGTGTCCGTCTGAAAACCGAGCACCATGATATCCATCATCAGGCGCATGTGCTCGCCGATATCCTGCGGGATGCCATCAGCCGGACGTTGCATGTTGGGTTTGTCCAGAGTCGGACGCCAGCCCTGCAATTCACCGCGCACCCCGGCATTGGCGATGCGCTTTTCCACATCGCGGACACTGTCGAGGTATTCATCCAGCTTGTGCTGATCGTTCCGGCCCAGTTTGCGGCGCAGATCCGTGGCGTCTCCCAGCACGGCTTCCAGCACGCTGCGGTCGGCTGGTGAGCTTTCGTCTTTGAAAAGGCGGTCAAAGGCCAGTGCGGGATACAACTCCAGGGGTGTCGGCGTGGTGGGGGAACTCCACGAGATGTGCGAGCTGTAGAGCATCGAGTAGTTCTTATGCACTGACGGGTTGGACTTCTCGCAGGCCAACACCAGGCTCGGGACCTTTGTGCTGCGGCCATAGGTCTGGGCCAGCACCTGGTCGAAGCTGGTGCCGGACCGGATCTCTCCGCCGCTGGCGATGGGCGCCCCGGAGAGCATGTTGCCCGTCTGCGAGCTGTGGATGTTCCCCTTGGTGGCCTGCTCGTGATAGAGGCCCTTTACAAAAAGCATCTTCTCACGGAAGTCGCTCAAGGGGGTGAGCACGCGGCCCAGTTCCATGTTCTTGCCTTCCCCCCTGGCCCACCATTCCTTGGAGTGAAAGCCATTCCCGGAGAAGGTCACGCAGAGCCGGACGGGTGCCTCGCTGGCAGGTTTATTGACCACGGGAACATCCCCCCACACGGTATGGGACTCGAGCCAGGGCAGAGCCATGGTGATGCCAGCACCGCGCAGGAAAGCGCGCCGGGAATAGCGATGCGTGTTGGGATGCATGATCGAAGGTAGGATGGGGCCTATCTGCTAAATTCTATTCTAGTAGGGAGAGGGTGGGGGAACTTGCAGGCGCTATGGGGAGTAATGGCGTCAGAAACCTTTGCGTGACGCACACTCATGTTTCTCCGCGACTGCCTGCTTCCTCGTTCCAATAGACGGGGAGTCATTCGAACTACGGCGCGTGGTAGTGACATCTTTCCCCCCCCCCACGAAAGTGTGATGGTGACCCATGCCAGAGTCCGATAAAGTCTGCGTATGCCTGATAGGCGGATTGCGTTTCCGATCTGCGCTTGCACTCGACCTAAGCCTCCCGCCGCCGCCATCCCACCAATAAAGAAATCTCTTTTTCGCACTGCCTCCATCGCATGTTTTCCTTGAACCGCTCCCATCGCTCCAGGGCGCTTGTTGTCGTCACTCTCTTCTCGCCGCTTCTGGTTCAGGCGGTCTCGCCACCCAATGAGAATGCCTTGCCCAAACCGGTTCAGGCTGCGGCATGGAAATTTGACGGCCAGGATGAACTGGGAACCTGGACACGTACGATCCCCGGACCGCAGCCGCCCATGCATCCGCTTTTCCAGGCGGACAACAAGGCGGCGGAGTTCGCGTCGCCTGCCGACCAGTTGATCGTGCCTCATGCCAAAGCTCCCAGCTTCAAGCACGGCGAGGCTTTGACCTTCGACTTCTGGATCGCGCCTGGAAAACTCTCGGAAAAGAAATCTGTCTTTCTGCTGGCCAAGGGTGATCCGGATCGCGGGGGTCGTGAGGATGACAACCTGAATTACGCGCTTACCGTCGAGCGGCTGAATGCCGATGCCATGAGGGTCGGCCTCTGCTTCGCGGCGGAGCCCGAAAAGGCGGGCGGTGCTCCCACGCGTCACCAGTGGTGGAGTGGCAGCATATCACTGACGGGACTTGCCTGGCATCATGTGGTGGTGACGTACACCTTTGGTGATCCCACCAGCGTCATGCTTTACATGAATGGCCGGATGCAGCTTTTCTCCGGCAAGTGGGAAAAGTCCACCGAGCGTGGACCGGTGCAGCGGGATGGGGATTTGCGCCTGGGGGGTGGCAGTGAAAAAGCCTTCTTCCAGGGGCAACTGGACTCGCTCATCCTGCATCGCGGCATGCTCCGGACGGATGATATCCTGAATCTCTATGCGATCCAGGCTCCGCCGCCTCCGGTGGAGCGTGAGGACATCAAGCCTGGCAAGGTTCGCGTGGAATTGTGTACGCAACAAGTTCCCGGCCGGCGGGAGTGGCCTGATACGCCACCCCCCGTGGCAGAGACCATGACGGAAGAGGTGTTTGGCTTCTTTGAACTGCCACTGGTTTATACCGCGGCAGGGGGCCGTGGCGACCCTCCAGGCACGACCTTCCTGAGGGCTTCGGCTCTGGTTTCCCTGCCCAAGGGGCGGCATCGTCTCCTTTTGCGGGCGCGCGGTATTTCCAGGCTCGTTATTGATGGCAAACAGATCCTCGATACACCGCTGATGCCCTCCAGCCTGAACGGACACCACCTGACCTCCGAGCAGGATAACTACCTGGATCTCGGGCCGGACTTCCGCTTCGCGCCGCCGGGAAATCGAGAGAAGTGGTGCGAGTTTGAGTCCTCCGGGGATAAGCCGCATCTGGTCGTCTTGGAGACCGTATTTGGCACGGTGCGCCCCGGCTTGGGAGAAACGGTGGTGGCCTGGTCTCCCGAGGGGCAGACGTCATGGCAGCTTCTTTCTCCGAATGACCGCCATGTGCCGTACACGGATGCGGGCTGGGCTGCCTATGAAGCTGAGCGGCGGCAGCATCTGGACCGCATCAATACCCAACGCAGGCTGGCCAAACGTGCCGAGCTAACGCCTTACTGGAACAAGCGACACGCCACTGCCCAAGCCTGGCTGTCTCAGACAGAGGAGACGCCGGTCCCGAACCTCCCTGCTGGCATGCCCGCGTTTAATGAAGTGGACCATTTCATTGGAGCCCGGATTGCCGAAGTCGCTCCTGCTTACAAGAACGCGGCTAAGAACGGCCCTGACTACTTCCGTGACATCAAGCCCTTACTGGAAACCCGCTGTTACGATTGCCATCAGGGTACGAAGGCTAAAGGCGGGCTGCGCCTGGATCAGCTTGCCGGTGCCTTGCAGGGCGGCGAGGAGGATGGTCCTGCCATCACGCGCTTCAAGCCGGAAGCCAGTGCGTTGCTTCAGCGCATTCGCACGCATGATGAGGACGCCGTCATGCCTCCCAAAGGCGAGCGTTTGAATGCTGGCGAAATCGCGCTGCTGGAAACCTGGATCAAGCAGGGCGGTGCCTGGCCGGAATTCAAGGTCAGCACCCTGGAACTGCCGCCCCTTGCCGATGACCTCACTTTCCTCCGCCGTGTGTCGCTGGATACCATCGGCGTGCCGCCGAGTGAGGATGAAATCCGCGCCTTCCTGGATGCTCCCGATGGCGAACGTCGCAGCAAGGCCATTGCCCGTCTGCTGGCTGATCCGCGCTGGGCGGATCACTGGACGGGTTACTGGCTGGACGTGCTGGCGGAAAATCCGAACCTTCTCAGCGGCAGCCTGAATAACACTGGTCCCTTCCGCTGGTGGATTTATGAGGCTCTGCTTGATGACGTGCCCATGGATGCCTTTGTCACCGGTCTGATCCGTATGGAAGGCAGTGGGAACCTGGGCGGTCCCGCGGGCTTCGCCATCGCCGGGCAGAACGACGCGCCTCTCGCCGAAAAAGGCGCCATCCTCGCTTCGGCCTTCCTCGGCGTGGAAATGAAATGCGCGCGCTGCCATGATGCGCCGGCTCATGAGTCGAAGCAGGAGCAGTTGTTCCAACTGGCCGCCATGTTGAACCAGAAGCCCGTGCGGGTTCCCGCTTCCAGCAGTGTGCCGATGGATAAGTTGCACGCCGGCGGCCGGAAGGCGCTGATCCAGGTCACCCTGAAACCCGACACGGATGTGAAACCGGTCTGGCCATTTGCGAAGTTTAATGACGAGGCCGCCGCCTCAAGCCTCGCGGCCGACCCCAAAAACAGCCGTGACAAGCTGGCCGCCCAGATCACCGCTCCGCAGAATGAGCGCTTTGCTGAAGTCATGGTGAACCGCATCTGGCAGCGCATCATGGGTCGTGGCCTGGTGACCAATCCGGCCGACTGGGAGAAATCGGAGTCCACCCATCCCGCGCTGCTGCGCTGGCTGGCACGCGAGTTCGTGCGCTCCGGCTACAGTGTGAAAGCCGTCTCGCGCCTGATCATGGCCTCGCATGCCTACCAGCGCGCCAGTCTGCCGGATCTGGAGGAAGTCGAGCCGCTCTTTGTTGCTCCGGCCCCGCGCCGCATGGCGGCGGAGCAGATCGTGGACGCTCTCTTTTCAACGACCGGGAAGCCCTTCATTGTGGAGGAACTTTGCTTTGATGTGGATGGCATTTCCAACATGCGTACGCTCGGAAAACCCAAACGCGCGTGGATGCTGACCTCCACCTCCAATGAGCGTGATCGCCCCAGTCTCACTCTGCCTCGCATCCAGGCCGTGATTACCGTGATGGAAGCCTTTGGCTGGCGTGGCGCCCGGCAGTCGCCTGTGACGCTCCGTGAAAGCGCGCCCAATGTGCTGCAACCCGCGGTGCTCGCCAATGGTACGATGAGCGGCTGGGTCACCCGCCTGAGCGATGACCATGGGATCACGCAACTGGCCCTGCAGGATCTGCCGCTCGATGACTTCATTCGCCGTTTTTACCTGCGTATTCTGTCCCGCACTCCCAGTGCCGTGGAGCTGGCAGCCGCCCGGGATCTGCTCGGTCCGGGCTTTGAAAAGCGCCGCGTGAATCCGCCTCAGCCTCCCTATGTCAAACGTGTGCGGCCGAAGTTCGTGACCTGGTCCAACCATCTGGATGGCCCCGCCAATGCCCTGGCTCAACAGATCGAAACCAACGCGCGCCGTGGGGAGTCCGCCACGACCAAACTGGACGCAGACTGGCGTGAGCGAATGGAGGACCTCCTCTGGAATACCCTCAACCTTCCCGAGTGGCTGTTCATTCGCTGATTTCCGGTAGTCATTAATTTCTCATCTCCCTGCTATGAATCGCCGTCAGTTTCTCGCTCGTAGCGCAGCCCTTGCTGCCGCTCCCTTGGCCAGTTCTCCTCTGCTTGCTGCATCAACTCCCTTGCATGTCCCGAAGGGCAAAGCGGAACATTGCATTTTCATCTGGCTGGGGGGCGGCATGTCCCAGCTCGACACTTTCGATCCGAAGCGCCGGGGGAACCCACGTTCCGCACCGAAGGTCGCAGGCTCTGACTACGCCTCTATCGATACGATCGTGTCCGGTGTGCAGTTCACCGAGCATCTTTCCAAGACCGCCAAAGTAGCAGATCGCCTGACAGCCGTCCGCACGGTGAACCACCGGATTGCGGATGAACATGCCTTTGCGACCAACTTGGTCCACACGGGCCGGATGATCAGCGGGACGGTGACTTATCCGTCGCTGGGGTCCATCGTTGCCCATCAGCGTGGCGCGGCTTCGGAAGATGTGCCTGCGTATATGCTGATCGGTTACCCGAATGTCAGCCGCGGCCCAGGCTTTCTCGGTCCCCGTTACTCCAGTGTTTATCTGGTGGATACGGAAAGCGGTCCTGCGGGTTTCACCCAACCTGATGGGCTTACGCCCGCGCAGTTTGCCAGACGGGCGAAACTGGCCGCATCACCCACCGGCCAGACCAGGGATGCGGCACTCGCGAGCTACGCGGAGCTTCAGGCTCAAGCCCGCCGCTGGGCCGGACCGAAGTTCATGCATAATTTCAAACTGGATGAAGAACCTGCCGAACTGCGGAGAGAGTACGGCGGGGAGTTCGGCCAGCGGTGCCTGCTGGCACGGCGGCTCACGCAGGCGGGAGTGCGCTTCATCGAAGTTTCGCACAATCTCAACTTTATCAATGGCACCGGCTGGGACACCCATTTTGAAGGGCAGCTCAACCAGCATGTGCTCATTCAGGAACTGGATACGGCTCTGGCAGCGCTCATCAAAGATCTGGAGAGCAAAGGTCTGTTGGACAAGACCCTCATCGCCACCGGTACGGAATTCGGCAGACCCGCTGAGTTCGACAATCGCGGTGGCCGGGGGCATCAGGTGTCGGCCTTCAGCCTGGTGCTGGCAGGTGGCGGGCTGAAGCATTGCGGAGCCTATGGCGTGACCGATGAACTGGGCCACAACATTGTGGAAAATCCGGTTTCGATCCCGGACTTTCACGCGACCATCTATGCCGCCATGGGGATCGATCCCGCGAAGGAACTGGATGAAGCCGGACGCCCGGTGCCCATCACGGATGGAGGCAAGCCCATCGCATCGCTGTTTGCCTGATAGTCGCTTTCAAACGGGGGATCACTGCCAGTTCGGCCTGCTGTCATGCGACGCTACCTCACCATCATCGGCATCTTACTTTCGCTACAGGCAGGAGGACTGCTCCATGCGGAGGAGAAACATCCCCAGGTGTACCGGACCTTCATGCCTGAAGCGGGGCCATCAGCCTTCGCGGTCGTGCTGAGTCCTGATCTCGCGTTGTGTTATGACCCCCTGCGCGGAGGAGTGAATCAGGCCTGGCGTGGCAGTGTCGATCTCAAACCCACCTTGCAGGCCAAGATCAATCAGGAAGCCGCGATCAACGGTACGGTGTTTTACCGGGAAGCCACGCTGCAGCCCTTGCGGATCAATGATGCGGGCAAGGTGCCTGAACGCCGCTTCAAAGGGTATCGCTACCTGAAGGACAAAGTGGTCTTTGATTACACGCTGGATGGTGTGGCCGTCAGTGAAATGTTGCGTGTAAGCGAGCATGGGAAAGTGCTGGAACGGCACTGGAGAGTGCCGCAGGGCACTACGCTGTTTTTCGTGAGCGAAGCCCAACCCAACGCAGACGTGACCTTTGAAAATGCCACGGAAATATCGCCCGGCCTCTGGAAGATGTCTGCTGAAGCGGACGTCTCTTTCTTTATGAAAATCCAGGCGCGTTAAGCGGGTCATTTTCTCACTCACCTCTGTCTTCCGCGACACGCATGTCGAAGCTCTTCGCCGTACTGCTTTCCGTTTTCGCCGCTCCAGCACTTTGGGCGAACACTTATGAGATCGAGGAGATCAAATTGCCTGCTGGCATGTCGCCGGAGTTATCTGGCGTGACCTTCACGCCGTCCAGTAAATTGGTCGTGGTGAACCGTCCCGGTGAAGTGTGGATCCGCGATGATGCCCAGGCAGGAAACTGGCGCCGCTTTGCCTTTGGTCTTCATGAACCTCTTGGGGTCCTGGCTCGATCAGAGGATGAAATCCTGGTGACCCAGCGGCCTGAACTAACAAGGCTGCGCGACAGCAATGGTGACGGCGTGGCCGACCGCTATGAAACGGTCAACGACGATTGGGCCGTCACGGATAACTGGCATGAGTTCACCTTTGGTCTTCGTCAGGACAAAGCGGGGGATTTCATTCTATCCACCGGACTCCCTGACGTCGCGGGTCCCATCAATCAGCGCTTTCCGCGTGTGCCGCTGCATCTGGAGAAGGTGCACAAGGAACTGAAGCCCTCACCTGGCATTTATGAAGGCTGGGTCATGCGCGTGAGTCCGGAGGGGAAAATGACGCCGCTGGCCTCTGGGTTTCGCGCGGCGGCCGGAGTGGGATTAAGCCCGGAGGGGGAGATCTTCATCACCGACCAGCAGGGTGACTACATTGCCACGAGCACCCTGGTGCATGTACAGCCTGGCCGGTTTTACGGACATCCGGCCTCGCTGAAGTGGCGTGAAGATTATCGTGGACCGCTTTCCCATGAAGAACTGACAAGCCTGCGCTCGCCGGAAGCGGTGGCACTGCCTCATGGCGCGATGGGAGGCAGTCCCGGCGAACCCGTATGGGACATGACGGATGGGAAGTTTGGTCCGTTCGGCGGGCAGATCTTCATCGGCGATTTCACCAAGCTCATCAGCCGGGTCTATCTGGAGAAGGTGGCCGGTGAATATCAAGGGGCCTGCTTTCCGTTTATTCGCGATGCCGTGGGGCTGACGGCTATCCAGGAGAATAGTGGCGCGAACAACCTGACCATCCCTGCGGGCAACGACGGCCTGAAGTACTTCCGCGATGTGCCACCGCGTGGCGGCACGCCCTTGCGCCCCGGAAACATGCGCATGGCCTTCGCGCCTGATGGCAGTCTCTATGTCGCCCAAACCACCAGAGGGTGGGGGAAAGGGGATGGCCTGCAGCGCATTGTGTGGACCCGGCAAACGCCGGTGGAAATCGGCAAGATGCAACTAACGGACAAAGGCTTCCGGCTAACATTCACCACCACGATGGAGGCAACTCACTTGGCCAGTCCCCGGAGCTATCGCCTCGCCCGTTTCCGTTATCTCTATCTGCCCTCCGGTTCGCCGCGGGCAGACGAGGCACCGGCGCAGATTGAGTCCATCCGCGTAAGTCCGGATTATCGGTCTGTGGATCTGGTGGTTCAGGATCTGCAGCCCGGGTATATTTATGAATTGGATCTGATGAACCTTCGCTCGGCGGAGGGGCGGCTGGTGGAGAACCCTCAGGCCTTTTACACACTCACTCGCCTGAAGGACGGACGGGGCTTCACCGGACCGATGTCCAAGCCGCTGTTGGCAGCAGTAAAGAGAGCAGAGGCCGCGCCTGATCCTGAAGCGGGGCGGCGCATTTACGGAACTTTTTGCGTGACCTGTCATCAACCCGATGGCACGGGCGGCGCGCTGCCGGGCACAGCCAACAGTCCGGCCACTCTGGTCGCTGCGAACTTCACCCGCAGAGGCGAAGGGGCGCCCCTGTCAAAATCCGACACGGACCTCCTGCGGATCATCACGGATGGCGCGGCAGGAAAACCCATGCCGCCTTTTGGCGGTGTGCTGAAGCCGGATCAAATCCGCGATGTGCTCGCTTATCTGCGCTCCGCCTTTGGCGAGGGCACTTCATCGTCCCATTCAACCCCATCTGCCCGCAAGTGATGCGCATAACTTCCCTTTTCCAAGTTTCAAAGCCTGAATCCCGGTGTTGTGCCAGACGAAAGGCTTTCGGTATCGGCGCCATGGCGCTTGCGCTCGTGCATGGGAATGTCACTGCGGCGGAAGTGGCTGTGCCCAAGGTTCGGGATGACCGCCTGCAGATCACCTTGGTGGCTTCGGAGCCTCAGATTGTCACGCCCATTGGAATTGCCGTGGATCAGCGAAACCGGCTCTTTGTCGTGGAGTCGCACACGCATCATCGGCCTGAGAATTATCAGGGGCCGGAAGCGGATTTGGTGAAGGTATTCACGGACACGAATGGCGATGGCATCCCTGATACGCCTCAGGTGTTTGCCGAAGGGTTCAATAGCGCCATGAACCTGGCCGTGTCGCCAGCAGACGAGCTTTATCTGGTGCATCGCAGCGGGGTTGTCCTGCTGCATGATGAAGACCACAACGGCGTGGCGGAGAAGCGTACGGTGATTGTGGAGATGATCAGTCCGCAGGACTACCCGCACAACGGATTGAGCGGCATCACCTTCAGCCACAGTGGCTGGCTGTATCTAGGTCTGGGCGAAAATTTCGGCGCCGAATACACGCTGCGGGGGACCGATGGCCGCACCCTTCAGAACGGTCCCGGTCGCGGAGGGAAAGTCTTCCGCTGCCGTGCGGACGGAAGTGAGTTGGAGGAAGTGGCGACGGGTTTCTGGAATCCGTTCGGGCTGGAACTGGATCGGGCAGAGCGGCTTTTTTGTGTGGACAATGATTCCGGCGGGCGTCCCCCGTGCCGTCTCTTGCACGTGGTTCCCCATGGAGACTACGGCTACAAACGGCGTTACGAGGACAACCATGTCTTCAATGGTTGGAATGGGGAATTGCCCGGCACTTTGCCCATGCTCATTGGCACCGGGGAAGCTCCCTGCGGCATCCTTTCCTGTGACCGGCTGGCCTTCCCGGGCAGTTATGCCGGTGCCATGCTGGTAGGCTCCTGGGGCGATGCGGCCATTGAATTGTATCGCATGACGCCCGATGGGGCATCGTTCCGCGCTACGAAGGAAAATCTGGTGGAAGGTGAAAGGAAGTTCAACGAAGCCTTCTGTCCCGTAAATCTGGCTCCCGCGCCAGATGGTTCGCTTTACATCAGTGATTGGGCCGATCGCACCTCCTATCCGGTACATGGCAAAGGCCGCATCTGGCGGCTGGCCGCGAAACCGGGTGTGGCAGTGAAAAAGCCGGATCACGCTGTCCGCCTGGCAGAGACTAACAAGGAAGCGCTGCGTTTTCATCGGCTGCAGGACGCTCAGGCGTCGCCAGGATGGGAGGAGATCAGAAAGGCGCTCACCGATGCCGATCCGTTTATCCGCTCCGCTGCCATCACCGCGTTGGCAAGACCGGCCAATCGTGACAAAGCCCAGGAGGCGCTTAAAGACGCCACGCCCGAGGTGCGTCTCGGAGCCCTGTCTGCTCAGTGGCGCAGCAAATCCGAAAATGCTGCCGCTCTCCTGAATCGGGCGTTGTCGGACTCCGATGACCGGATTCGTTTCCTAGCCCTATGGTGGGCAGGGGAGGATGCGGTGGATGGTCAGGAAGGCGCCATGCAAAAGGCCGTGGCGCAACAGCCTTCACCGTTGTTGTTTCAGGCCTATTTGTCCGCCGCTGAACTGCTGGCAGTGAGCCGTGCCGAACCTGGCGTGAAAGGCGAAGCGCCCAAGCCTGCCGCCGCTGTCCGCCAGGAAATGCTTTCCCGCATCCTTCATGATGATTCCCAGCCCGCTTCTCTGCACGCCATGGCGGCTGCGACGGTCACCAGCTTGAGCGATGCGAAAACCGCGGGCCGTCTCATGCATTTTGCTCGTCATGGCGATGAGTCATTGCAGCGGGAAGCCATCCGCACGCTGGGTGGTTGTCCACAACCGCAGGTCCCGGGTTTGCTCAAGGCCATCGCGCTCGATACCGCCGTTTCCGCGGGCTTGCGTGCGGACGCCGTGGTATCTCTGACGCGCCGCGATGTGACCCAACTGGCCGCACTGTGTCCCTTGCTGGAGGATCGTGATCCTCAGGTGCAGATAGAAGCGGCCCGAGCCCTGCGGTTGGTTGCCAGCGAAACCATGGTGCGCACGGCGCTCCAGGCCAAGCTCGCTGCCTTGAAGGACAACACTTCGGCCTTGGCGGAGCAGTTGCGGTTCGCCCTTCCATCCACGGCGGATCAGGGGAGTGCTCCGAAGCGTCCCGGGTCACCGGAGGCATGGCGGCAGGCTCTGGCCTCGGGGGGTGATGCGGAGTCTGGGCGGCGGGTCTTCCTGAGTGCGCAGGCCAATTGCACCATGTGCCACCGGGCGCAAGAGCGCGGGGTCAGCATCGGACCGGACTTGACGCATGTGGGCCGTTCTCTGGATCGTGCCAGGTTGATAGAGGCCATTCTCGATCCCTCGCGTGAAGTGGCTCCACAATACGAGCAGCACTTTGTCACCACGAAGAGTGGCGAGTTTTACTCGGGAGTGCTGGTACACTCCGCTCTGGATGGCGCGCCACTGATCCATGCGCTGGGTGTAGGCCGGATCCGTGTTCCGATGGCAAAGGTCGCTGAACACAAGACTTCGCCCTTTTCCCTGATGCCTGCCGGCCTGGAGAACACCATGACCGTGCAGGACTTCCGTGATCTGCTCGCTTATCTGCTCACGCTTCAGTAGTCCGAAAAGGGACTCTCAATTCATCTCATCGTTATGCACCATCCTCTGTCTGTTTTCCTTTCTCTGCTGGCGTTGTCCGCTGGCGCGGTCTTCTCCCAGGACCAAGCGCCTTTACCTGAGACGGGGGCCGTCAAGCCTGCGCCGCGGCTGAACCGCTATGTCGAACTGATGGAAGCAAAGAAGCCCGCCTTTGGCGTCTTTTCCTCCATCGTCTCCACCCGCAATGGGGCGGCCATGGCCAGCAGCGGGCTGGACTTTGTCATCGTGGATCTGGAGCACACGCCTTTCGATCTGAGCAAACTCGAAGGGTACCTGCTGGGCATGGTGAACAAGAAGGAGGTGCTAACGAAGCAGAACCTCCAGCCTTCCGTGGTCCCCTTCATCCGCGTGCCAGCAGCAGGACGGGAGCAACTGCAATTCGTCATCAAACAGGTGCTGGATCTTGGGCCCATGGGGATCGTAGTGCCTCATGTGGATACTCCGGCTAATGCACGCGCCATGGTGCAGGCCTGCCGCTTTCCGCAATTGAAAGGCGTGCCGGATTACGAACCCGCGGGGAAGCGAGGCGTGGGTTATGGCTGGGCTGCCCGCTACTGGGGCCTATCCGGTGCGGAGTATGCGGAGCGGGCCGACCTCTGGCCGCTTGATCCCAAAGGGGAACTCGCCCTCTGGCTCATGATCGAAACCAAAGAGTCCGTGGATAACTGCCTGGCCATTGCCCGCACTCCCGGCGTCAGCGGATTGTTCCTCGGACCGTCTGATCTCGCCTTCTCGCTCGGCGTGCCCCTGGGGCATCCGGAGGTGGAGACCGCGATTGAAAAAGTGGTCGCCGCCTGCCGCGAGGCAGGCGTGCCGCTGGGAACACTCTGCGGTGAGGGAGAGGTCGAAAAACGTCTCGCTCAAGGCTTCCGTTTTCTGGCGGTCGGGGGTGATGCCGGACCTTCGGGCAGCGTCAAACAGGCAGTGACCAAAGGCCGCGCCTTCAAGGCAAAGCCATGAGGTCCTTCATTATGTCTGCCGGAACCCGATAAAGTCACACACCACTTCCAGTAATATAACGCCCGACTCAATCCTATTGTCATTTCCATTCATGAAGAAAGCCACTTTCCCCACGCTCGCTGCCTTGCTCATCACGGCCTGTGCTTCTGGCAGTTTCCTGCAAGCCGATGAGAAGAAACCGTTCCACTTCGCTCACCGTGGCGGAGCCCACGAGTTTGAAGAGAACACCCTCTTCGCTTTCAAGAGCAGCTATGACAAGGGCATCAGAGGCTATGAACTCGACGTGCGTCTGACCAAGGACGGCGAACTGGTCGTGCTGCATGATGACTCCCTGGATCGTACGCATCAGGGTAAAGGCCCGGTGGAGCACCTCACTGCGGAGGAAGCGAGGAAGATCGTCAGCAGGAAACAGAATGAGCCGTTGCTCTTCCTGGACACGCTGCTCGACTACCTGAAGGACAAGCCGGGCATGTACGTGGAATTTGAAATGAAGACCAGCAACAAGGATCTCTACCCCGATTCCCGCATTGCGGAGTATGCGGCCAGGTTGCACAAGAAGGTCACGGCCTTTGTCCCGAAAGGATCGACTTACATCTTCACGTCTTTCGATCAGCGTCCTCTGAAAGCCATCAAGCAAATCGATCCCCATGCAGACATCATGCTCATCAAAGGTGGGCCGCTCACCCCGGAACTGATGGAGAGCGCGAAAGCGATCGGCTCAAAAAGGATCGCCGCGAAGATGGAAGGCACCACACGGCTCGCCGTCAAAGAAGCGCAGAAGCAGGGCTTTATCGTGACGGGATGGCCCGGTCGCGACCTGAATGATTATTTCCTCGGCCTTGGCCTCGGCGTGGATGCCATTTGCAGTGACGTCCCGGTGCTGGTGCAGGAATACATCGACAGCAAGAAGCCATAACGGGCACGGCGATGTGTGCTTAGCCGGCCAAGGGATTGGCGTTGGTTGCGTTGACCTGTTGGCCGTTATGCGCCTCACCCGGCAAACCACGTTTTGGCGTGGTTTGCCTATACCTCTGCGTCAGGCCGTGCCGCCGGGTCGGTGGGCCCGAACCAGCAGCACGTCACTCGGCACCGAGTCGATGATGCGCGGCGTATTTCCACCCACGAGCAGGTGAAACAGGAAGCCTCTGCCGTACGCGCCGATGACGGTGAGGTCAGCATGTTGCTCTTCCACATAGCGGCGGAGCATGAGTCCAGGGGGACCGTGCTCGATCAGCGTGCGAATACGCGCTTGCGCCCTCTCCGGCACTGCGGACTCCGCCACGAACTCGGCAATCGTGGCCCTCTCCATCGCCGCAAATTCCTGGCTCAGTGCCGTATTGGCCAGAAGGGTGCGATATGGCATTTCAAAGGCGTGCATGAGCGACATCTGCGTGTCCGGGAAAGCGCCGGCAGCGACCTCCAGTCCATAGCGGGATTCCTCAGTAAAGTCTGTGCCCACCAGCACGTGCCGGTAGGCGCCATTGGGCCTGGTTTTCACGACCAGTAGGGAGGTCGGTGATTTCCGCAGGAGATGCTCAACCGTACTGCCCAGCAGGAGCCTCCCATACAACTCGTCGCGAGCCATGCCCAGAACGATCAGTTCGCAGCCTTCTCTGGCGGCAGCATTGAGGATGACTTGCGCCGGGTCACCTTCCTCAACATGGATCTTTAGACGATCCACCTTCTCTCTGAGGTCTGCGGTGATCTGGGCCTGTATGTGCAGCTCCGCCCTTGGGGATTGCCGCCATGAGGGCATCTGATAGTCGAGTTCAGAGGGGCTGGACAGATCCCGGTCGAGGGCATGAACGACCAGCAACTCTGCGCCCCACTGCTGTGCCAGTTGGGCGGCTCGGTCCAGGGCACGATCACTCCGCGCGCTGAGGTCCGTCGCCAGGAGGACCTTCGTTGGTGGTGAGGCGGGTAGGGTTTGCTCAGACATATTAGGGATGTTGGAAAGAAGGATGACCTATGAGGGGATCTTTTAATCTACTCAATCGTTTTACGTCGCGGCCACAAGATCAGGGTGCCCACGACACCCGCGATGAGGGAAGCCGTGAAGATGGCTATCTTCGCAGCAGCGAAGTCAGCCGGGTCCGCAAATGCTTCTCCTGCGATGAAAAGGGACATGGTGAAGCCGATTCCAGCAAGGGTGCCTGCGCCGGCTAACTGACGCCAGGAGTATTCCGTCGGTTTTGCTGCAATTCGGAAACGAACCGCAAGCCACGCAGCAGAGACCATCCCTATTGGCTTGCCGACAACCAATCCCAAAATGATGGCCATCATCACGCTCCCATGCGATTCAAAAACTTTATGGGAGAGAGCCACACCTGCATTCGCTAGGGCGAAGAGGGGAAGGACAAGATAACTCGACCATGGTTCCATAGAGCGTAAAAGTTTATCCGTGGGGGACTCCGTCCGGTCATGGATGGCATCCAGTTCGCGCATGGCCGGTTCGGAGAGTCCATGCCTCATCAAAGCGTCGCCACTACGCCGGATCTCGGCTCGAATGATGGCTTCCGCTTGCGCCATGAGGACATGGAACTTCGCAGGTGGGCGCGCCGGCGTGACCAGAGCAAGTATGACGCCCGTCAGGGTCGCATGCAGCCCTGTCTCGTGAAGACAAACCCATAAAACGATGCCCCCCAATATATATGGCATCGGACGATAGATGCCACAGCGGTTCATGGCGACGAGCAGAATCGTCACCACCACTGATGCCGTGAGATAAGTCAGATTGATCGTTTCTGTATAGAAGGCCGCAATAATACCAATGGCGACAAGGTCGTCGATTATCACGGCCGCAGTCAGGAAGACACGCAATTCCACCGGGACCCGCGTGCCCAGCAGCACAATGATTGCCACTGCGAAGGCCGTATCTGTTGCAATGGGCACCGCCCAACCAGCGGCGAGCGGCCCTGAAGGTGCAATGCTCAGATAGATCAAGACTGGGACCGCTATCCCGCCAAAAGCGGCTACCACCGGTAAGGCCCCAGATCGAAAGGTCGCTAGCCGACCCACGGTAAATTCGCGTTTGATTTCCAGCCCAACAACCAGAAAGAAAATGGCCAGCAGACCATCATTGATCCAGTTCAGAAGCGGAAGGTCCAGCGCAGTGCTACCCAGATGGAACCCGCTCATTACGGACCAAAGGGAGCCGAACTCTGCGCTCCACCCTGAATTCGCCAATATGACGGCGAGTATCGACATAAACAGGAGCAGCAGCCCAGCGGAAGGCGCCCATCGGGCGAAGTTTAGTGCTGCTGTTTGTACGCGGTGGCCAAGTGTTCCGAGCATCGCGTCAGCCAAGGTATTTTCGTCCCAGGGGCCTTCATAGCGCCTGCCGTTGATGAAAAAGGTGGGCGTCATGACCACGCCACTGCGATGGGCGCTCGTCACATCCTCCTGTACCCTAACCCTTGCAACATCCGCGGCCGATGCATATTCGCCTTCTGGCGGTGGCAAACCGAACTTGCGCGAGATTTGTTCGAAATCATCCGGCGTGAACGCGTGGCCTCCCTTCATCAGTGCGTCGTGAATGGGCCAAAACTCGCCTTTGATCAGTGAAGCGTATTCGGCCAGTTCTGCCGCTCTCCTTGCGACCCCGCTTTCGCCTGCGGGCCGATGCCGGTATACGTACCGCAGTCGCTCTCCAAAACGGTCGCGCAAACCCGCTATAACTTCATGCGCCGCATAACAGGAGCGCCGCGTGTAGTTTCCATACTCAACCAACGTCAACTCAGCGTCTGGATTCCCAAGGATATGATCTCGCTCAGGGTCAACCGGATGATCGAGCTTGGTGGGGCGCATATGAGGCAAAGGTAGGTCGGACTTAAAAATTATTGAGCGATCCGGGCAAGAGCGGCAATGTTCTCTGGCTCTGACAATGCGCATCAACCGGCTAGCTCATAGCGCTCGCGTATGGGGTTGATGAGTGCTTTGGAGAGTTGCGTCACATGGCCTTCGCGAAAGCGCGCCTCCACCTTGCGGATGGCTGCAGCGAGCGGCTGATCGCCGAAGACCTTGGCAATCCAGCACGAAAAATCGCCGCGCTGTGCGTGACCTTCGAGCGCCCCAGATGGCAGATGCTGCTGCATGTAGACAAACTCCTTCAAGGTGCGCGCCGGTGCTCCGAAGTTTTGTCCGTTGCAGGTGAAATGGAACGCACGTTCCAGGGGCATAGGCACTTCTAGATACTTGGCACGATGACGAACATGCGGAGTCAGGCGCGGGGCGATCTTGAAGCGTTGAGGCAAATGACCGTCCCGCGCAGCGCGCGGGAGCACGGCTGCTTCGTCGATTCCAAGACTGCCTAGAACGTCACCCCACGCGGACTCCGCGCCTTCCGCTCCGCATAATTTCGTGAGCGCAAGTACTTCGTCAGGATCAGTAAGCGGCGTCACGACGATTGATCCAGTTGCGCGCAAGAGTTCGGGATATAGATGCGACGGGCGGTAAGTGATCAAGACATATGCCGCCAATTCTAGGTCCACACGACGCTCGGCCTCTACCTGGTTCAGAAAGTAATGCGCTTCATCGACTACGATCCAGTGGGGCAAACCACTTTTCCGTCGGAGGGTCGCGACCATGGGTAGTAGTTCGTGGACGTAAGCTTTCTTCTCCTCGTGTGTTAGGGTCGAAAGATCAATCACGATACTGGTATCCGGATGGCGTAGTGCACGCGCGACATCGCTCAGGCGCGGCGGTTCTTCGTCAGCAAAGACAACGACTCCCGGGAGCGATTCCAAAGTCGAGTAATCGCCTTCGGGATCGATGACGCAGAGGCAATATCCCTGGAGGAGTAGATGTTCCGCGAAGAGCCCCGCGATCCACGATTTACCAGAGCGTGGGTCTCCCGCGATGAGGATATTGCGACCCCGAATCGACGCTTCGACTGGACCGGCGGCAGCCGCGCCCAGAAATACGCGCCGATCATCCGCGCGCTGAGGCGGGAGCTTTGGATGCCTGCTCACCTCGCGGATGTAGCGGGCGAGCGCCTCCGGCCCGCTTCCCTCCACCACATGATCCGCAATCTTTTGCAGCCTCTTACTTCCCCAGCTGACTGCAACGCCGATCTCACAAGCATTGAGCAGTGCGTGGTCATTTTCAGCATCGCCGATCCCGATGCAGTTGTGCAGCGAAAGCCGCATAGTATTCAATGCCTCGCGCAAGCCGCTCGCCTTGTTGATGCCCTGCGGCAGCACCATCACGCGGCTGCGGTTAAAGGCGAGCATCAACGGCAGCTCCAGCTTTCGAATTGCCTCCAGAATTTTGGGAGCCTGGTCGGCATCAGCCTCGATGACACACTCGCCGAATGCAACTTCGACGCCCAAATCGCGAAGCTCGGTCAGCAACTCACGCGATGGTGGCGCCCCGAGCGCGCGTTTTCTGCCGTTCCGGAAGGCGAGCATTGCCCCGTTTTCGGCCACTATCGCGTCAAATAGATCCTCCTCGGTCATCACGCGGTGCAAATCCGACAGAATGCGTCCGGTCGCCAGGACCACCGTAATTCCCTGTGTCCGAGCTTCTCGGATGGCGGCTACCACTTCGGGGTGCGCCCGACCATGGCGCGCGATCGTGCCGTCGTAATCAAGCGCGAGGATGCTGAACTTCACGAGTTGAACATTCGCATTTATCAATCACGCAGGCAACGCTGAATGTATCACTAGTTGTTCGATGGCTAGAATGGTCAGGCTTCAAGGTGGATTGCCGAAGTGTGATGGGCTTTGCGCAAGATCGCCGCGGGGAAGGGTAACGTTCCTCCGATGTGTCCCTTGCTGTCGAGATCCAGCAACGTGGCGTGATTGTTATTGGTTATGATTCAGCGGGATATGGCCCAAAAAACTATTTCGGCACCTTTCAATTCGCTTTTGAGCGCTCGAGCCTTGCCCCCAGCGCCCCCACCGTCATGGTCAGTCGAACCGCAAACGCCGGAAATCAATCAGGCCTGATGAATCACAACGATGTTTGTGGAGGCTGGGCGGTCTCGGGCTAAGTATTCTGTTCCATGGCCCGCTACCCCTACCTCAAATGCGACCGCCCGTGACGGCAGTCACGACAAGGATCCCCACTTCGCGTGGCGATCCCTCGGCGGGAATTTCAGTGAGAATGCCGATACGGTTGTAAAATTCCGCGACGGGCCCAGTCCTCTCATGGAACAGGGCGATCCTGTGCCGGATGGTAGCTGGCTCATCATCAGCGCGTTGAAAGAGCGGTCCGCCGCAGATGTCGCAAATTCCTCGAATCACGGGAGGTTTGAACACTAGATGGCACGTGGCACCACAATTACGGCAGGTCAGGCGCCCAGAGAGTCGGCGCACGATCTCGTCGTCTGATATCTGGAGAAGTATGGTCTTTGCGATGACAATTCCAACTTCGGAAGCCAAGGCTTGCAGAGCCTCGGCCTGCTCAAGAGAACGCGGATAGCCATCCAGAACAAATCCGTTCGCGTTCACGTTGGAACTGAGCATTTCACGTAGGAGCTCAACAGCCATCTCATCCGGGACGAACTCACCGGCCTCGACGTTGCTTCGTGCGCGTAGGCCGAGGGGCGTCGCACGCCGAATGTGATCGCGAAAATGCTCACCCGAGGATAAATGCTCAAGGTTGAGGGCTTGCGCTAATGCCTTGCCGTGCGTTCCCTTGCCCGAACCCGGGCCCCCGAGTAGTACGATGATCGGCCTCTTGCCCGAAGTTCCCAGACTGCCTTCGGAGTGGATGATTTCGGCGGTGTTCATTTGATCGGTGCGTTTGCCAAGCCCAGCAGAGACCCTTAAATTCCTTTACTCGAAAAGGGTTATTGATCCACTAGGGGGTAAGGGGCAGGTGCGATGTTGGCTCAACGGACAGTCGGTGTCCAGGGAGTTGATAACTCGTGTTTAGGGGACAGGCTGAATTAAGGAGCGCCCCTTCACGAAATAGGCTGCCAAGGGGCGGAGCATCACTGCAAGGTGGTGTCCGAAAAATGGTCGCGGCCGAAAAGTGGCCTTCGGCCGTTTCGCCTCATTCCGATAACGGCTAAATTTGGAGCATCCCAGCGGTATTTTCTCGACTTGGGTGTCGGAACTATTGTTTTAGGCACCACTGGGCCATGAACAAACCCATTGTCATAAACCTAACACCGCATCGCGTCGGACATTACAGGTGGATCATATGCGCTCTGCTGTTTTTTGCCACGCGATCAATTACATCGACAGTCAGGTCTTCTGCATTCTGGCGCCTGAGTTACAGAGTGTGATTGGGCGGAATGAGATGGAATACGGCTACATTGTACTCTCCTTTCATGTGGCATATGCAATCGGGCTCGTAGGAGTGGGAAGCCTTATGGATCGAATTGGCACACGGAAGGGGTTCTCGCTCGCAATTGTGTTCTGGAGCGTGGCGTCGGCGGCTCATGCTTTTGCCCGCTCTGCCATGGGATTCGGCTTTGCCCGGTTTGCACTCGCCCTTTGGGGAGGCTGGCAATTTTCCCGGCGCTGTTGAGACAATCGCAGAATGCTTCCCCAAAAATGAGCGTGCTCTGGCGACCGGCATATTCAATTCTGGCTCCAACATAGGTGCCATCGCGGCTCCGCTACTCGTTCCTTTTATAGCAGTGAACCTCGGCTGGCAGTGGGTCTTCATCATCACTGGAGTATTCGGCTTCATCTGGCTCGCTTTCTGGCTGATGCTCTACCGTAGGCCAGAAGAACATCCGCGTCTCTCTCCCGCTGAACTGGCATACATCCAGAGTGATCCCCCGGAACCGGCTGTGAAGATTCCATGGGTCCGCCTTTGGCCCCACCGCCAGACTTGGGCTTTCTCGCTCGGTAAGTTCATGACTGATCCTGTCTGGTGGTTCTTTCTCTTTTGGTTGCCGAAGTACTTCTCTGAAACCCATCACCTTGAACTCAGCGGACTAGCGCTTCCTCTGGTGATAACTTATCTAGCCCCGGACGTCGGTAGCATCGCAGGCGGCTGGATTTCGTCTGCACTGCTGAAACGTCGCCGTTCGGTGAATGCCGCGAGAAAGACAGCGATGCTGATCTGTGCCCTTTGCGTGGTCCCGATGGTGCTCGCTGGCTGGGTGCATCATCTATGGGGCACGGTGACTCTGATAAGCCTCGCCGCCGCCGCCCATCAGGGGTGCTCTGCAAATCTCTACACCTTAGTTTCAGATGCCTTCCCCCGCCACAGTAAGCGCGAAGCCTAGTCAGCGCGAGCGGCAAGGCTGGACACAATGGTGCCCTCCGCCGAGAGCGGCTGGAGCGGTCCATGTAAGCCGACGGAAGAAACCACGACGGCTAGAGATGAGGCCCTTGACGGCTTTTTCGTTGGAGGGATCATGAGATTTTGTTCCGCTAAGAACGGCCCTATGCTTGTGGCCAGTTCACATCTCACCAGGGAGTGAGTCTGTGCAAGGGATGTCCCGAGCGCATTCGAAAACGAGAAGCATTTTGGGCCAATCATGAATGCAGTTGCGGGACAGGGGGAACAGCATGCAAGCACATCAGCGAGTCCTTCAGTCAGGGACAAGTGGCGGCTCATTCGTCTATCCTGTCCATCGCTTCTGATCACGAGAAACCGCCTTAGCTTGCACCAAAGTGACAGGCTCAACTTTGCGCACATTTAAGCTCAGCCCATATGGTGGGTGCAGCCCAGGTCACATCCTACCGGGAGAAAACCAGAAGTTGAGAGCTAGCCAGGCCCCTAGATGGCTTTCTTAAGCTCTGCGGCAGTGGCGATGCCGCGGACTTTGATGGCCTTGAGGCGAGCCGCATGGGAGACTTTCAGGCGCCTACGGCCCTGATGACCCGGGGTGGTTATCGTGTCTTGGGAAAGTTCATGATCGATGGCGTCCCATGCCGCGGGCTCCCACTCTGGAACCATTTCTCCGTTGAGGGCCTCTACGTGGACACCGACATCGATCTGCCAATGGCTGATGGTCCATTCCTGCCCTGACGCCTCCCGCACGACGAGTTCGCAGGTTCCGGAGTTTTTGGCGATGATCTCGACCGGCGTGTTGTGCGGAAGATCGGGGGGAGTAGGGTACGCAGGCTTGGATTTGATCCAGCCGCGGAGGCCGGGGACTGGAAGGATCTTGGTAGTACGCATGAAGAATGGCTCGTGCGCGGTGCCTCCTCCGGCGACTACGCGGTCTCCGAATATAGGTTTCAGCTCAGACACAGACAAGAAAACGCGTGTGATATTGTGTTTTTCGCGCGCGAAGCAGCAAGGAGGGCACCTGAGGCTACCGGAGTGGCTCCCGAGAGGAAGGAGGCGCCGATACCTGTTGTTTGAGAAGGTCGCGGATTTCCGTGAGCAGGATGAGGTCCGGGGGATCGGCGACCGTTGCCTGCTGCTTCGGTTTTTCTGTCATTCTGGTGTAAGCTTTCACCACCAGGAAGAGACAAAAGCCTACAATGATGAGGTTGATGATGGTGTTAAAAAAGACGCCGAAAGGAATGCCGAAGGGTTTGTAATCAGAAAAGTCAGGATGGCCCCCGAGCAGTCCAAGTAGTCCCGTAAAGATGCCGGTAAAGGCTTCAGTGACCTTGCCGAAGGCCCCGCCCATGATGAAGGCTATGGCCGTTTGCAGTAGGTTCCCCCTGACGATGAAGTCCTTGAATTCGGTAAGCATTCTGGTCATAGTAGCGGTCCCCTTGGATAAGTGATGTCGGCAAGATAGGGCCACTTGCAGCGGCAACAACCGCTGCAAGTGGCCGGGTTCAACATTGTGCTTTTCGAAGCAAGGTGTCAAGAGATGTCATCAGGTTCTGCAAAACCCTCTGGCAGGCCGCGTCTGATGTGGGTCGGTCCCTATCCCCGCAGAGTAGGTGGGCGGCCAAGCAAGAATTCGAATTACGTTGAGCTGTCCACCTGCTCATGGCGGGCGCCGCGACTAATTGATCCGCTTTCGACTTGAGAGTTGCTTTGAAATCTTCAACATAGGATGCGCTTGGAAAGTATGTCGACCACAACAAAAAACGATCTGGTGAAGGAACTGAGCAATCGCACAGGGTTGACCCAGGCCGAAGCCTATGATGCTTTTCAGCATGCGCTTCATCTGATCATGGAGGCGCTCGCTAAAGGTGACGAAGTGTCATTGCGGCAATTTGGCTCGTTCGAGGTCCGGGTCACGAAACCCAAGATCGGGCGCAATCCCAATAAGCCTGGATCGGAGATGGTCATCCCATCGCGTGCCGTGGTTCGCTTCACGCCGGGGAGGCGCATGAATGAGCAAGTTGCAAGTTTGATCGATTTGGAGAGCCGGCCAAATGGTCGAACTCCCGCAAGAGCCTAGAAAATGTCATCTGCTGGTTTGTAGAAGAACTTAGGCGGGAAGGCGCACGCAGAAGGAGGGACACGTGGATAAAAGACCGCCCTATGAACGAAGGTCAAGACGGTCGCCAGAAAGGCGGCTGCCGCTGCCCTTCAATAAGGTGATCCCAATGAAACCGTGGTTCACTTTGCCTTTTTCGGCAGATTAAGCACGTCGTCATGAACGCTTCCCACCACTTTCATGACTTGGTCTGAAAGTTCCTTGGGAACTTTTAGCTCCTCTAGGGTTTTTTGAAGATGCTCGGCTACGGCGGTGAAGTGAATCTCTTCCAAGTCCAAATCGGCATGCGCCTCCCGCATGTCCTTACCCTTCCATGTGATAGGACCTCCCAAAGCAGCAGAGAGAAACTCCTTCTGTTTGCGGCGCTGCTTGTTCATATTGATATCCTCAAAGAAGTGTTTGATGCGATCGTCCTTGAGAACTTTCACATAAAATGATTCCACGCCCGCATCCAAAGCAGCTTTGCCACCGAGCTTATGGTACAGGCTATTTTCACGTGCGGTCAACCAGATCTGGCGGTCGGTAGCGGTGGCGAACGCGTAGATTACGCCTTCGTACTCCGTGGTGACTGCCGGGTCGGCCGGCTTGCCGCTGACCGGACATGTCTTGTTAATCTCGGTAGTCTGAGAGCCGGGGGCGGGAACGCTTTTTGGTTCGGCGTGTACCAACCCAGCACATGTTAGGCAGCCAAAGGTGATAGAGAGCAATAGCGGTTTCATACAGATGCGCATTTATTGGTTATGTTAGGAAGCGAGGTGCAGGCTAGGGGCCAAGTAGTTTTACCACTGTACCGGCGAAGGTTCGCCAACGCTACAACGTCCATTCCTGATATGAATTTCGCATCATACAAACGCCTACGATGAATTAAAGATTTATTTTTCGTTAATTTGCGGCGTATTTGCTGCATTCTCACGACCCAGCAACTCCAGACATTGGTGCAGCGTTATGAATCGCACGCTGCCGAAAGATCTCGATCAAGCTCATTTACGAACCCAATGTGCCGTGATGAACGAGTGCAGGCACTTTGAGGACGCCCGGTGTCATTCTCGGGGAGATTTCAAGAGCCGCGGCAATGCCGAGCTTTGCGCTGCCGACGCGAAAGGAATCAGCGACTGTGCGTTTTCCAAATGAGGATCATTGTAGTTTTGCCAGGGTCATACCAAGAGCGAGGTAGCAAAAGGCAGCATACAGAATCACTTGGTCCTCCCATCTCATATAGCTGAAACTGCCTATGGCAGCGCCGATAAAGAAGCATGTGACCAGAAGTGAGGGGACCGCGAATTTCCAGGCCGCGATGCGGTGACCTTTCAAACACATGCCAAAAGCCGCTCCCAAGTCTGTCAGAAGGCCAGTGATGTGTGTCGTCCTTAAAACCATCCCACGGTAATGAGTTGCCAGCGCGTTCTGAAACCCGCAAGCAACTCCTGCGATGCCGATAGAGATTGCGGGGAGAGGAAGGAAGAGGTATGCGACGATAAGCAGCAGTCCAATCATGATGGTTGCCCGATGGTAGGGCTGCGATTGCTCCATGGTGGGATGGTGAACGAAATAGCCTGCGCAAGTGGCCCCGAGGAAGAATCCTGTCGTCGCCGAGAGCAGATTCCAAAGGGCCGCGTAAAGATAGCCATGTCCAATAGCGGCGTTCATCGCCACCTTCGACACATCACCGGTCAAGTGGCTGACCGACGTTCCAAACTTGATCAGGAAACAGGCGTTCACCGCAGCGCTTAGCAATGCGAGCAGGCAACCAGCAATAAGCGCGCGTGGTGCATAGCTGTGATTCGGCATGTGAAGTGAGTTACAATAATGCAGGTCAAGTTTATGGGCAAACCGCAGCCCTCGCTCCGTCTGATCTTTGATGTTTACGGCCGTCACACACAGAGGCAACGAAGGCCTGCCTGCCGCTTAACCTATGCCAATGTGGCTGCATTGAACCGAAAGCGACCGCTGCGCCGACACTTGAGTGAGGCAAAGCCCGCGTTTTGTGCATGGTTGTCTAAAAGGACCCCAGCGGCATGCCCTAGGCGGGATCATTCCGGTCCATGCAACAGACTAGCGGGCGGCACCTCAACGCGAAGCCCGTTGCCGGGGCAGTTCAGTTCCACCGAGTTGATCTCGGTCTCCACCACCACGAAGCCGAGCTTATGAGCATACTGATCAAGGAAATAGGTTAGAGATAAATCCACAACCTTTTGCCAAGTTTCCTTCAGCACTATAGGATCATCAAGGATGCGCGCCTTGCCGCGCAACGTAAGGATCATGCTCATATCTTTGTCGAAGAACATCCAGCTTACATTCGGATTTGCTCGGATCTGCTCAACTTTCCGGCTGCCCGGATTTGTCAGGGTTCGCAGCTTCGGTAGCTCATCTACCTCAAAGGAAGACATCCAGCGCATTTGCGGGATGCCGCCGCTGTCTACCGTGGCGAAGATGCCAGGACGATGACCGTTGAGGAGGCCCCTGGCGAGCTTTAGTATCCGTTGAAAGTCATCCGATTCGTGGCCACCTTCAAGTTTCCGTGTGGTTTCGTTCATAGCGTGAGAGGAATAAGCAAAAGATACGAGACGGTTTATGGAGTGTTTCAGGCGGCAGGGCAGGGAATCCGGTGCCTGATAGTCGGCAACGCCAAATACGGGCACAAACGCCGGTGAAACAATTAAAGAAAAAAAATTCGTTGATTTCAAACGATGTTTCCGGATCATTCGGCATGAAGAATGTAAAACGACTTTGGATCCTTCTAGCCGTCGTAGTTCTCTCCTCCTTTGCCGTTCTTCTTTGGTTCGGACGGGATATCTACCGTCAAGCTCCTCCCATACCGATCAAGGTGATGGTGGAAGGGACTGGAGAACTCCTGTTTACGGAAAGCCAGATCAAGGACGGCCAGAATGTTTGGCAGAGCACCGGTGGGCAACAACTTGGCAGCATTTGGGGTCACGGCAGTTATGTAGCCCCGGATTGGACAGCCGACTGGCTGCACCGCGAGGCAAGCTTTATCCTGGAACGATTTGCGCAGACAGAGGGCGCAGCTTCCTTCAGCCTTCTGGATCCGGAACGCCAAGCTGCGCTTAAAGCTCGCCTCAAGAAGGATCTCCGCACAAATCGTTATGACTCGGGAACGGGCGTCTTAACCGTCAGTGCCGACCGCGCCGCCGCCATCAAAGCCAATGCCGCTTATTACGCGGGACTCTTCGGCGGAGATCCCGACCCTGAGTTTGCGCGACTGCGGGAAGCCTATGCCATGATGGATTACACCATCAAAGATCCCGCCCGGCTTGCCCCACTCAACAGCTTTTTTTTCTGGGCCACCTGGGCTTGTGTCACCGATCGCCCTGGCGGTACCGTGAGTTATACCAACAACTGGCCGCACGAACCTCTGGTGGATAATGTCCCGCAAGGTGATCTGATGCTTTGGACCGGCTTCAGCGTTATCATGCTCCTTTTGGGAATTGCGCTACTCGCATTCCACTATGCACGGACAAGCGAGGAAGAACTCCCTCAAGCCGAATTCCTGCCGGAGAGCGATCCTCTTCTCGGCCAGGTCGCGACGCCGTCCATGCGGGCAACCTTAAAATACTTCTGGGTCGTCTGTGGCCTTCTTTTGGTGCAAGTGCTTCTCGGCATCGTGTCCGCGCACTATGGGGTTGAAGGCCAAAAGCTCTATGGCATCCCTTTGGCGGAGTGGCTTCCTTATTCCGTGGCCCGGACATGGCACGTCCAGTTGGCCGTGCTCTGGATCGCCACCGCCTGGCTCGCAACCGGCCTCTACATCGGTCCGGCAGTATCCGGGCATGAACCGAGGTTTCAGAGACTTGGAGTTAACGTCCTGTTTGCTGCGGTCGTGTTTGTGCTACTCGGATCCATGGTCGGGCAGTGGTTTGGGATCATGCAGAAGCTTGGCCTTGCCCAAAACTTCTGGCTGGGTCATCAGGGGTATGAGTATGCCGAGATGGGCCGTCTCTGGCAGATTCTGCTGTTCGTTGGTCTCCTGCTGTGGCTCCTGCTCATGGCCAGGGCCATGTGGCCTGCCCTTCGTCGACCGAGCGAGAGCCGGCATCTTCTGGTGCTTTTCTTCCTCGCCACCGTGGCCATTACGGTTTTTTACGCGGCGGGGCTGATGTGGGAACGACAAACCCATCTTTCCATGGCGACCTATTGGCGCTGGTGGGTGGTGCATCTTTGGGTGGAAGGGTTCTTCGAAGTTTTTGCCACCGTCGTGATAACCTTCCTCTTCACGCGCATGGGCTTGCTCCGCATTGGGGTTGCCACCGTTTCCGTCCTATTCGCCACGACCATCTTCCTTGCTGGCGGCATCTTGGGAACTTTCCACCATCTCTACTTTGCTGGCACTCCCATCTCAGTCCTCGCACTCGGCGCTTCTTTCAGCGCCCTGGAAGTGGTGCCCCTGGTCCTTATCGGTTTCGAGGGATGGCATAACTACAAATTGAGTCTGGCAAAACCCTGGGTGCGTGAATACCGCTGGCCAATCTGGTGCATGCTGTCCGTCGCCTTCTGGAACATGCTCGGAGCTGGCATCTTCGGTTTCCTTATTAATCCACCCATCGCCCTTTATTATATGCAGGGGCTCAATACCACTCCGCTGCATGGCCACACTGCCCTGTTTGGGGTCTACGGCATGTTGGGTATTGGTCTCATGCTCTTTGTGGCGAAAGGGCTTGCGGCGCCCGGCCGGTGGAAAGAAGGTGTCATCAGTTTCAGCTTCTGGTCCATCAACCTCGGCCTTCTCCTCATGGCCCTTTTGAGTCTGCTTCCCGTAGGCCTGCTTCAAACGGTGGCCAGCGTCAATCACGGTCTCTGGTATGCGCGAAGCGAAGCGTTTCTGGGGACTGGCATCATGGACACGTTGAAATGGGCCCGCATCATTGGCGACACCTTGTTTGCTGTAGGAACGATAACCCTTTCCTGGTTCGTTCTTGGGTTGAAGACAGGCTGGTCCCTGGGACCGGATGACGCTCCCAAAGACGGGTCTTCGTAGCTGATTAACCTGCATGAAAGAAATAGTGATGTGTCTCGACATGACTTTCCTTTACTCCGATCGCGATTGTGTTCATCGGATCTCGAAATGCGGTACCGTTGATCGCACCACGGGATGAAGGCTCCAGGACACCAGGAAAGCCCCCTAACATCCACCCTCATCCGTGGGATGCGCTGGCTCGCCGCGGAACCGTTTCGCCTTTTCTTTTTCAGCGGTGCCGTGTGGAGTGCGATAGGCGTATCGCTCTGGCCGTTGTTCTTCGCGGGCAAGCTTGGGTTCTATCCGAACATCGCGCACGCACGCCTGATGGTTGAGGTTTTCGGGGGCGCATTTGTCATAGGCTTTCTCGGCACAGCTGGTCCGCGCATGGCGACGGCTCCCAAACTCCTGCCTCTGGAACTCGCGGTGCTCTTCTTCCTGCATCTCGCAAGTGGATACTGCCACTTGCGGCTTAAAACTCAGGCCGGCGATGTACTCTTTCTCATCATGCTGGTGGTGTTGCTGGCGGGACTCATCATTCGGGTCGTGTGTTTCGGAACCGATTGGCCCCCACCGCAAATGCTGCTGGCATTAACCGGGCTGTTCTGCGGCATCGTGGGAACTTTTCTCTGGCTGGTCCCTGCAACCCTGGCCAGTCTTCCGACCCTGCGGCTTGCCGGCTTGCTGCTGTATCAGGGATTTCTGCTGCCTCCGGTATTAGGGATTGGGACCTTCATCTTCCCGCGCATGCTGGGCGGTGATTCTGTTGAGCCTGTGAACTCCGGGGAGCGCCGCCACAAGCTTCGTAAAACGGCCCTGGCAGCTCTCTTCCTGGTAATGAGTTTCCCCCTTGAGGCATGGGGATGGCACAAAATCGGCTATGCGGTGCGCACCCTCACCGCCGCGGCCTACCTAGTCTCGGAGGTCACTTGGCGCGCTCCGGGAAACCCTCTTACGCGGGGTTCTCTGGCAGCCGGATTGCACTGGTCCCTTGGCATGGGTTTGCTAGGTCTGGCGCTGCCTGCCGCTTTCTACGACCGGCACATCGCCGTTGAGCATCTTCTCTATATTGGCGGCTTTGGCCTGCTTATCTTTGTCGTAGCCAGCCGTGTGCTTTTTGGCCACAGTGGAGATCTCCCGGGCTTCGCACGCCGCTCAAGGTTCGTCAGAGGGTTTATCCTACTGGCACTGCTGGCAGCCGCCACCCGCGCCAGCGCCGACTTCTTCCCCGCGGTCATGGTATCCCACTACAACTATGCCGCACTCACATGGGCTACCGTTTCGCTGGTTTGGCTCGCCTGGCACAGGAAGCGCTTCATAACGCCGGATAGCGGAGGGTGAGGGGATCTTGCCGACGTTGAAGCTGAAAGTTAGTGAACCTGCAGCTCGCCCTCCTCTACGGGTGCAAGTGCCCTCTACTCCTGTCCGCTTTCAAACAACGATTTCACCTGCGCTGGTTTTTTCTGCAGCTCGATCAACCACGCCACGACGCTCAGCAACATATTCTCATCTTCGATGAGGCTTGCTGCCTGAACCATTTTCTGTCCGTAAGCATCGTCCTTGGCCGCGCCGCGCTGGCCATTCCTGAACTTCCGCAACTGGCTCGCGAGATACCAGTCCTGCAAACCTACGAGCGGGGCTGAGCCGAAAACCAGTTCTCCCTCGCCATTGTAGCGATGGCACTCCATGCAACGGTCAGCGTAAAGCTCCTTGCCTCGTGCAGAGTCAGTTTTGATCGTAAGAGCGGGTTCGACTCGCGGCAGTCCCTCCACCCACTTGGCAATCGCCCGTGTCTGCTCGGCCGTGAGCGTGCTGGCGATGGCCCGCATCATTTGGCCTTCCACGTCGTGCGGATGCGTGCCCCGCCGGTCCTGCTGAAAGTTTTCCAACTGGCGCTGCACATACCACGCCGGAAGACTGGCAATGGAAGGCGACTTCACTTCCGCTTTTCCTTCGCCTTTGAGGCCATGGCAGGTGGCGCACAGGTTCTGGAAGATGACGGGGGCGTTGGGGGAGTGCGTCTCTTCCGCGTGAACAAACCCTGCCATCACGAACACAGCCCTAATAAGCAAGGAGAATGCGGAGATGGCGTTGTTCCGCCGCATTGGATTCGTTTTAACATTCATGCGATGCTCCCAGTCCCCAGCCTTAGATTCGTATGTCCTAAGCCCGTACGCCTTCGCGCCGAACCATTTCGTGCCTGTGGGCACGCACGCAACCGGAGAGCTGTATGAGCGGACGACACGGCGCGCAGGTATGCTACTCCATACCCTGAAACAGACAAAAGTCTTGCTGCACTCGTCCCGCGGACTGAACCCTGTCTCTCCCTCTCCCAGGCGTTCCAGGCTTGAAGACCGGCTGGTCTCCTGTATCAGAGTATGTTCGCAAAGAATGGTACGATGGGGTTTGGGGATGTTCACTTATAGCAAACTGGCACAATCCGGCATTGCCGCTCTCAGCTACCTAGCCCAAGTGTCCGGCGAGGACCGCCTGGCGTCCAGCGCTGAGGTCGCAGCAGCACGCGAACTGTCGCCAGTCCTGGTAGCAAAGGTGCTGAGCCTCCTCTCCACCGCAGGGCTCCTCACCGGACGATCGGGCCCCACCGGCGGTTACCGCCTTGCCCGCAGTCCCTCGGAGATTACCATGCTGGATGTGATCAAGGTGTTCGACGACCCTCAAAAACTTCCGATGTGCCCCTTTGGACCACAGTGGTGCGGAACCGGGCCAAATTGTCCCCTTCATGACACGCTCTTCGAACTCCGAGACAACATGTTTGACCGTCTTGGCAAAGAGACCTTCGAGCAATTCCGTCAGAGCTGAAGGCGCGCGTCACCTTACTTCCGATCATGCCGCCACTACTGCAGACGTCATGCGCCGCAAGCTTGCTTCAGTTCTCCTTTACCGCCATCGCAATCGTTCCCTTAAACACGCAACGGTGTGCCACGGGTCAGGAGGCCGCCCGTTTTGCCAAAGCGCGCAACCTTGGGGCGGTTCAGCGGGATCAGGTCAACCCCACAGGTTCCGAGATCCCACACGAAGCAACTCCAGCAGGCAAACCATCTGATAGCTAAAGAAAAGCCCCCCATTCAAGGACGACTTTTCCATGTGAGCACTCAGTGAAGCCCAAGCCCAACGTGAGTGTCCAGCAGCCCGTGAAGGGCCTGCGTGCGTTTCGGCAACTCAACAAGGTTGCCGTCCTTCAGCGTCTCCGTAAACGCGTTGAAGAGCCTCCATCCGTCCGGGGACTGCGGCAATGTAGCGGTGGCGGCAGAAGCCCCCGTCGTAGCTCGAATGATGAAATTATGAGCACTGGTCGACAGGGCTGATTTGCCTGTAATTCCTGGCACGGTTTTCCGTCAGTGCCTGTTAAGCGGATCGGCCTTGTCGCATCGGAAGGATTGGCATGGAGACTGCTCGTGCCAACCTTGTGCGCTCGGCGTCCCAATTCTTGGCTCTCGTATTGTTCTTATTCGGATTATTGTTTCAAACGGCGACAGCCCAAGTCATTCCCTTCGACTATGAAGATGGGCTCATTTGGGTGAAGGTGACCACTAAACTAAGCGAGACGCCTCTTAATTTTCTTCTCGATTCTGGCGCCGGCACCAGCGTTTTAGATCTCGCGACGGCGCGCAAAATTGGCGTGCAGCTCGGCAAGCGTGAACAAGTCCAATGCGTTGGCACGGCAGCTTTTGCGTGGCGAGTCGATGGTTTCCGCGGCAGCGTTGGAAGTGTTGCCATAAGTCAGACTCCTTTGGCCCTGGATTTACAGGCGACTAGCGACCGGTGCAGCCGCCGCATTGATGGGCTCATCGGTCACGACTTTTTTCGAGGGCGAATCGTTCAGATTGATTTCAAATCACGCTGCATCCGCGTGTTGAATGAGGTAAACCCCAGGAATTATTGCGCCGTCTTGCCAATGAAACTGCGCAATGACTCGATGTGCGTGCCAGCATCTATGAATGGGTCGTCGCCAAAGTGGATCCGGCTGGATACCGGATGCGATACTGCGCTGCATTGGGTGGCGCGCGCAGGCAAAGGCAACGTGCGAGCGTCCCTCCAACTTGGCGGCGAAGAAATCACGAATGTGCTTACTGCTCTGCACCGCATGGAGATATTCCCTTCCGAAGCGGGTCTGCTAGGGAATGGGGTGCTCGACAAGTACCGTGTCACAATTGACTCAATCGACCGCCGCCTGCTGCTGGAAAAGTCGTAAAGCGTAAGCCTGGGTCAAGTCTCGCTGGCCTCTGTACTCAACTTGCCCTTTCTAAATTCACGACCGCGAAGCCAAAGGAAGATGACGGGCGTGACAATCAGAATGTGAATCAGACTGGAAATAATCCCGCCGATGACGGGTGTGGCGAGGGGTTTCATGACTTCTGCACCCTGGCGGTGGCTCCACATGATGGGCAGCAAAGAGGCGACGATTGTGGCTACAGTCATCACCTTTGGACGCAGGCGCAGGCGTCAGCGGTGGGTCATCCCACATCCACACTCCGTACTCATGCAGCAAGCGAGTTTGCATGAGATCACTTCCTTTTCTTGCACGCATAAAGGGGCTGAGATTGGAAGACCAGCCACCTGCGTCACCATGAAGATGGCGGCGGTGATGATCCTAATCCAGAAATGTCTCATGGGGAAAACGGCTTTACATTCCGTCTAACGCCAAAAAAATTTCAGCCCCTCAAAATTCCCAAAATTATTCTTTGGGAAGAGGGGCTTTCGCCTTAGGTCTGTAACCACACCCTTAAGCCAACGGACAATGGCCTAATGTCTAACGCTGCCTCTGCGGGACGCTTCAGCCACGCAGGAACCAAAGTCCGATGTCACATCGTCAGATCATTGCATGCCCGGCATTTGGTCGTTAGACATAGGGTAAGACGGTTTTGGTCCGCCCATATTATGTGTTCCGCTCGTGGTGCCGCCGCTTTTTGTCGCACAGCTGGAAATCGCAAGCGCTGCGATTATGGCGGCGCTGAACATTGCTAGTTTGGATTTGAGTGTTGTTTTCATATACTTTTCTTGGTGGAATTGATGGAAATCTGAGGCCTGAACATGTCACTCCCCAGATCACCTGGAGAAGACGCTGACTGAACCGTTAATGGGCTTTGCAATGCGTCAACTCAGAGCCGCAGGCTTTGCACTCATGGTTGAGTTTGCCGGTCTTGAAGAAAGTGGCTACTGCGCTTTCGCAGTCGTCACACTTCATTGCCTTTTCCTCGCGATAGATGACGATGCCGGGACCACCTTTACCCACGCCGGCTGTCACGGGTCGGCTGACCCACACAGTTTTGCATTTTGCACACATAACCGCGTTGTCGCCCTCAGGCGCGGTATCGGCGGCTGTTGCCATTTGAGCCGCCATAAAGGGAATGGCGATTAACGCAAGGATAGCGATTTTCAATGATTTTAGGACGTGATGTTTGGTATTCATATTAGTGTTATTTCTGTGTTGCGCCGCCTGAACGAGAACCGTCCATGTGCAGCGAAATTTTTTCTTCTGGAGCTTCCGCAACCGCCTGCTCGCAGACCACATGCACGGCATCGTCAGTGAGAGAAGCCATGCCGCCGGTGATAGTCATGGTCGTAGTGGATCGGCCCTCCTCAAGTGTCAGCACACCGCGCTCAAACCCGCGGCAGAACGCAGGTTCGCCTGCGCGGATTTCAATTAATCCTGTTCCACAGTCGAGCATCAGCCGCTCCACACGGAACGTCTGCTTGGTGCCGGAACCATCGACAACGCTGACTTGAATGGTGGGTGATAGCATTAGACACAGCCTACCCTGCTCGTGTCTAACATGCTCCGCATCAATTCGGTATCACCGCGCAGATTTTAAGGTATCCGGGTGTCCTACTAGATTGAGGCGATACTGTTTAGGACTAAATCCGCAGACACGCTTGAAGACGCGGTTAAATTGCGACAGGGATTTGAAACCCGTGTCGAAGGCAATGGTTGTGATTTGCAGGCGAGGATTCGCCAGCAGATTCTTTACTTTCTCAACCCGCATTCGGTGCACGTAGTCAGTGAAAGTAAGCCCTGTTGTCTTGTGAAACAGCTCACTGAAATACGTAGCGCTAACATTTACAATTTTCGCTACGTGGCTGAGCGAAAGCTCATCCTCCAAGTGGGCTAGCACGAAGGCTTTCGATTTGGTCACGGACTCGCACTCTGCCGATTCCGCTTCCAGGCTCAGGGCATTGGCGCATTCCGACAGGTGAGAGGCAAAGATGCGCAGCAAGCGCAGCATCGGCTCGTATTGTTCTTCTTTCAGAACAGTAGTGGCGAACCACGCATCTTCGGCCTTTTTCAAATCAATCTCCGATCCGACCTCGATCAAGGTCTTCGCCATCCTGCTCAACCGCTTTGCATCTGGGCAATGAAGAAGGATTTGACCGGTTTGCAGGAAGGCAATGATATTGGTGCCGACCCTCACTGGCACGGCACTATCGCACAGGCCTGCGAAGCAGCGAAGGTTCCGGCGTTCCATCCCGGCATGTTCCTCCAGCTTTTGTTGCAATGCAAAACACGACTCACAAGTCTGGTTGCTTTGTGCCATTAGCAAACAGAATGCATTGCCCGTAGGTGGGCGGGACGTTCCGCCCGGTCCATAGCCCGCCTGCTGTAAATGCAAGGGCATTCCGGTCGCGCTTTGAAAAGCGCTCTGGTAATCCTGGAACAATCTGCTCTGGGTGAGCTTTCCTGTCAGCGATTTAGCTCGTGAGTCGAATTCGCTGGTATTGTGTGGATCCGACATTGGGCAGTTTAGTTATTCTCTACCGCCACTTCCGGGCGTGCGATGGCCTTATTGCGGCTTGATAGGTCGCTACTGACTAAACAACGAGATCGGCATTTCGGTTCACTTGAGGACAAGACGACGTGATTCGATAAAAAGAAAGGCTGTTTTAGCTCAATTTAGCTCTGCCCAAGCGCAACGAGTTCGCGATGACCGACACAGAGCTCAGGCTCATCGCTACGCCCGCGACCATGGGGCTTAATAACAGGCCGAAAAACGGATAGAAAAGTCCTGCCGCCAGGGGGATACCAAGGGCATTATAGAGGAAAGCGAAGACAAGGTTTTGGCGGATATTGCCTAGCGTAGCCCGGCTTAGATGCACTGCCTTCGCGATGGCCCTCAGGTCACCTTTCACGAGGGTTACCCCAGCACTCTTCATGGCAACGTCGGTGCCGGTTCCCATCGCGATTCCCACATCCGATGCTGCAAGTGCCGGTGCGTCATTGATGCCATCGCCTGCCATGGCCACAACTTCTCCGAGACCGTGAAGGCGGTGCACCTCAGCTATTTTGTCAGCTGGCGTTACTTCAGCTCTGAAGTCTACAATGCCTAAGGTCGCGGCAACTGAACGGCCGGTGCGCGTGTGATCCCCGGTAAGCATCACGATCTTGAGGCCAAGTTCCTGAAGGCCATGAAGGGCTTCAGGTGTCGAAGCCTTGATCGGGTCGGCCACGATGAGAAGTCCGGCAACCTCGCCGTCCACCGCCATGAACAGAGCCGTCTCGCCTCTTTCCTGGTAACAGCCGGCATCCGCTTCGAGTTTTTCAACAGAGCGAACGCCTTTTCCAATAAGAAAAGCAGCTTTGCCAATGAGAACGGACTTCCCTCCCACAATGCCGCCCACACCACCGCCCGTGCTCGATTGGAAGCCCTCAACGGGAAGCAAAACCATTCCCGTGTTTTCAGCGGCTCTCACTACCGCTGACGCAAGCGGGTGTTCACTCGATTGTTCCAAAGAAGCAGCGATCTGGAGCATTGCTTCCGGTGTGTATTGGCCAGCTTGAATTGCCTTCAAAAACTGAGGCCTCCCTTCTGTGAGGGTTCCTGTTTTATCGACCAGAAGCGTGGTGACCTTCTCAAGAGCTTGCAAGGAGGCTGCGTCTTTTACTAGTATCCCTTCTCTGGCTCCACGGCCCACGCCTACCATGATGGACATGGGCGTCGCAAGCCCTAGTGCACATGGGCAGGCAATGATAAGGACGGCAACGGAGTTCACAACAGCGTATGCGAGACTTGGCGATGGTCCGAGCCACCACCACAGAGCAAAGGTGAGTGCAGATACCACGAGAACTATGGGAACAAAAATGGAAGCGACCTTATCGGCGAGGCTCTGAATCGGTGCGCGGCTCCTTTGGGCGTCTGCGACCATTTCAACAATCTGGGAGAGCAGGGTTTCATTGCCGACGCGCTCTGCTCTCATGACAAAACTGCCGGTGGTATTCAGCGTACCACCTGAAACCTTGCTGTTGGGTCCTTTCTCGACGGGAACAGGTTCGCCGGTAAGCATCGACTCATCGACGGAGGAAGCGCCTTCAGTAATGATTCCGTCGACCGGGATTTTGCCTCCTGGACGGACGCGAAGCATGTCGCCCACTAGAACTGCCTCAAGCGACACTTCTGCATCGCCGTCGGCTCCTATCTTTATGGCGGTCGGAGGAGCCAAATCGAGAAGAGCACGCAAAGCGCTCCCGGTTCGACTTCTTGCGCGTGCCTCCAGCCACTGACCGACAATGACGAGCACAATGATTACGGCAGCAGCTTCAAAGTACAGAGGCACCTGACCATTCATTCGCATGGACTCCGGAAACACCTGAGGTGAGAGGAAAGCGATCACGCTGTAGAGGTAAGCTGCGCCGACCCCAATGGATATTAGGGTCCACATGTTGAGATATCCGGACCTTATCGATATCCATCCTCTACGAAAAAAAGGAGCTCCACCCCATATTACGACTGGGGTGCTGAGAAGCGCTTGAATCCAGCGTGAAACGAATCCATCTAGCCAATGAACATGGCTCGCGATAGGAAACAAATGCGCCATGGCCAGCGCAAAGATGGGGAGAGTCAGGAGTCCAGATATCCAAATTCGGCGCCTGAGGTCTCTTTCCTCGTCGTTACCGCTATCATCGCTATCACGCTCAGCCTCGGCTTTTATCGGTTCTAGCGCCATTCCGCATATCGGACAGTCTCCCGGTTGCTCTTGGACCACTTCGGGATGCATCGGGCAGGTGTAGAGAGTCTTGCTAGTTGGCCTCCATGCGGGATTCCGTTCCAGCGTCATTCCGCACTTGGGACAATCTCCCGGCTCTTCTGATTCAACACCCGGGCACATGGGACAGAAGTATTTGGCCGTACGAGAGGGCTGTATACCAACATCTTGGTGTTCATGCTCGCAGCAAGGATGCGGAGGCGTAGATATGTGTGGATTCATCTTCTGTTCAGCCTCTTTGCGTGGGAACGATGTAAGAGATTGGGAAACGGCTGGCGGGTGTCCGTCAGCCGTTCGTTGGATTTACTTCCGGGCGCTCGAAGTGCTTCCAACAGGAAAAATTTCGGATCCGGAAGAGGCGTGTTACTTCTTGCTCGCCTTCTTCACCATCTCGGCATATTTGCCGGGGTCTTTGTTGAAGTCCTTTAGGCAGGATTTGCAGCACAGATACACATCGGTTCTATCATGGGTGACCTTGACCGGCTTGCCCATTTCACCAAGCGCCTCATCGGAGACTGGGCATTTTTTCAGCGGATAGGTAGCGGGAACGTCAGAAGGTTTCGCGTCAGCTGCTGAAACCGAAGCAAGTCCGAGGAACATGCTGGAAAGAAGGGCAAGGGTAAGCTTCATCGTATTGTTTTTTGTTTTAATTCACCAGCCGCAAATCAGCGGCAAAGGGTGCAACTCCGCGCTTTGGCAAACCCCTTGAGATTCTTGCCGATTTTCGGAGATCGTTTTGTCAATGCCAATGCGGAGCCGTCTCTTGGGCTTCGGGATGAGGGCTAGCATTCACCCCTAATTTCGGGGTGCATACCTTACAGTCGGCATCTCCAATCCAGAGTGACGCACCAAGGGCAAGTGCGGACCAAAAACACACGAGAATGGCGAGCAGGTTCGCGAAGTGAAGTCCACGATGAGATCAGGAGCGCCCCGACTGCCAGTGCCGAAGAAAGCCAGTATAGCCAGACCAGCGCTTCTGTTCGTTACATGTGAGCATCGAGCCAGCCTTGGGAGGTTTCGTCAGCGATTCCGCGTACTGGCTGCCCAAAATAGCAAGCAACTTATCCGCCTACCGCACCCCGGATCAGAAGGCCAATCGCGACGCGCGGAGCGGATCCGCTATTTGAGAAGGCAGCGAGCAGCGCTGAGACCAATCCAGAAAACAGTACGAAGATGGGCACATGATGGGTAAGGAGATGAAGATGTTCGGCGCCATTCACACCGGCTGCTAAAGTGATGAGTAATGCTGCTAGGTCATGCGTGTCGAGCGTAAACCCGGCACGCATGGGAAACCCTTTTCAAATTTGATATTCATTGCGAGGAGACAACCCCCTTGAAGATTTCAGAGCAATTTTAGGCAGTGTATTCGGACAAAAGCTCTTTTAGCGCCTGCCGGGCTCGGTAGATTCGCAGTTCGACCGCTTTTTCGCTACAGCCAAGCACCTCTGCGATTTCAGCGTGGCTCATTTCCTCCAACGTGAAAAGTAGCAGCGGTTGACGAAGGTCTTGAGGCAAAACGCCAAGCGCCTTTTTGGTGAGGGCTGTCTTGTCTTTCAGTTCGGCTGCTCCGTCCGGAGTTAACTGCCTATCCTCGGGTTCGTGGATGATTTTTCCGTCCGCGTCTTGAAGCGGCACTGAGGGATGCCGTCCTTTCCACCTTGCATGGCTTCGCGCAAGATTGGCGGCGATGTGGAAAATGAAGGTCGAGAATGCCGCCGAAGGCTTGTATTTGTGACGGCTCGCATAAAGCCGAACAAAGGTCTCCTGGGTAAGATCCAAGGATGTCTCGTGGTCGCCTGTCATGCGGTAAAGGAATGCGCCGATGCGATCCTTCCAGCGGGCCATGATGGCGTTCAAGGCGAGGTCGTCGCCAGATCCAAGGCGCCTCATGAGGGCGAAGTCGTCAGCGCTATCGGACATGCTGCTGGCGATTGATAGGCTTAGTGGTCATGTGCGCCGCTGTCGGGCTCAAGCGGCAGTTCAATTACCTCAGGAAGCAGAGCTTCGAGGTAGGCTTCCGCTTGTTTGGGAGACATGAGGGATGCAGTCTTGTGCAGGTGATTTAACATCGCCTTCTGACATTCGACGTGAAGCAGCGCATGTTCGGTGAGAGCGCTTTCTAGCTCGGGACTTACTGGCTTGGACGGGCTGGCGAGCTTTTTGATTTTGGTGTGTGAGGCCATCACTTTCATGCAGAGCGCTTCGCAGGTTGGCCGGTAGGCTTCATGGGCTTCTGCCACTTTTGCAAATTGGTCCTCGGTAAGCTCAAGTTCCTGTTTCAGCCATGCCAGTTCTGGGAGGCGGGTATTGCCGTCGCGTGTAAACCCGTAGGTTGCCGTAAAGAGGGTCTGCTCCCTGATGCAGAAAAATGCAGCAGCACCCACAAGCAAACCAATTAAGAGAATGAAGAGGCCTCGGCTCACTTTTCGAATGCGTGTGCAGAACGGATTGGATTGATCGAGGTGGTATAAGCGGCTTTCAGACTATTCTCGTTTTCCTTCGTAGATGCGATTCCGCCAAGTCCTGCGCCGATGATGAGCATGGTCATAATGGTTGCGACAGCTCCGACGGGCTTTACAAGCCATTGAAGCCAATCGGACCCGAGTTGCGCCAAAAGAGAGCTTAGCGTTCTGCTTTCGCGCACAGCGATGCGCTGCCAAACTTCGCGTTGAAACGATGCTGGAAAATTCGGCGGCGGGCTGCTTTGCCGGATCAAGTTGTTCAGTTCGGTGTCGTTCACGGTGCTTGAAATGGCGGAAATTCTACCACGGAACCAGGATGGTTGTCACTGTTTGAAGCCATGCTTAACCCGCCTGCTTACAAGACAGGCGGGGAAAAGATCAAATTATGAAACACAAGCGGCATTAGCGCTTCTTGCAGCATGCGTCGCTGTTGTGCGACTTGAATAGCGCGATAGTTGTTGAGCTTTGGCCGGATCCTTGCTTGGCGACAATACCGCCCTTACCGGAAGAAGAGGGAACGTAGGTTGTACCAAAGGTATTGTCCCGCACAACCACTTCGCTGCGCTGCAGATCAGCGGTTCTTTTGCGCAATTCCATAGTCTGGAGATCGGGGCCTGCCATGGCAATGGTTCCGACGCTGGCGAAAGCGAGGGTGGTGATGAGAAGGGTAAGTTTCGTTTTCATTTCAGTTTGATTGCGTCCAGTGGGACGTTCAATTGGTAAAACTCCGCCGAGGAGCGAACCCCTCCACTTTTTTCATCAATTGCGTGTCGGGGGACTGGTTGAAGATTTGAATGCCACCGTGGTGGACCCGCAGATTTACCCCCTCAGCTGCGTGGGAACACTTCGCCAGATGAAATCCCTCCTGCTCGCTTGGCAAGGAATGTTCGGATTCGGTGCGGCACCTGAAGGGACGACCCCCTAGGTATGCAATTGGAAAGGGCGGTGCGCAATGTCAGGCTTCATGGCTCAGCCCTTCTTTACTGGCGGAGTTCCGCACAACCTTCACCAGTTCTAAAACGATTAGAGGAATTGCGCCTACCGCAAGCAGCAAGAGGCATTCGGAGAAGGACATCAGAGAGGTCTTCAAGAAGCCGGCGAGGACGGCATTGTGATGGCTCCACACCTGAAGGGCGAAAGAAATAGCAACCACTATGGCGAGGTTGATGTTTGTAAAAAGGGAGATGCGCCACACGGGCTTCGTTTCGCTGCGTGCGCCGAAGGAGCGCAAGAGTTCGGCAAAAACTAGAACGGCAAAAGCGTGGGTGCGGGCCACCTCTTCGGTGCCTGTCGTCTTCAGTAGATAAAAGTAAACCGCGAACGACACACCCGCCGTGAGGAATCCGGTGAGGAACATCGTGTGGAGAAATCCGCCATCGGTGATGCGCTCATGACGAGCGCGTGGCCGCTGCTTCATGACATCGGGATCAATCGGGTCGGTGGCGAGACAGAGCGCTGGCAGGCCGTCGGTGACGAGGTTGATCCAAAGGAGGTGAATCGGCAGCAGCGGAGCTGGTAAGCCGATGACCACACAGAGGGTCATGAGCATGAGTTCGCCGGTGTTGCCCGCCAGCAGGTATTGGAGAGTCTTGCGAATGTTGTCGTAGATGCCACGGCCTTCCTCCACGGCGGCGACGATCGAGGTGAAATTGTCGTCGGCGATGATCATGTCCGACGCTTGCTTTGTCACCTCCGTGCCGCTGCGGCCCATAGCGATACCGATGTCGGCACCTTTGATGGCTGGTGCATCGTTGACGCCGTCACCGGTCATTGCAACCACTCCGTCGTTTGCTTTCCAGGCGCGGATGATGCGCAGTTTATGCTCGGCTGTGACGCGGGCAAAGACGGCGATTTTTGAAGCGCGCTGCTTGAGCTCTTCGTCGCTCATCTTGTCCAACTCGACACCCGCGATGGCCGCGTCGTCCTTTGAAGCGATGCCGATTACCCGCGCAATGGCCGTCGCGGTGTGCGGATGGTCACCCGTGATCATCACCACGCGGATACCGGCTGCGCGACACTTAGCGACGGCCTCTTTAGCCTCCAGTCGCGGCGGATCATGCATTCCCGACAGACCAACGAACACGAGATCGCACTCCACGGCGTCCGCCGTGAGGTCGGCGAGCGCAGTGTTGTCCAGGTCGCGAAAGGCCGAGCCAAGCACGCGCAAGGCTTGCTGCGCCATCGCGGTGTTTTGCGCCACGATGGTCTGACGATCCTCGCCCGTCATGAGACGCACGCCCGTGCTGGTATATATCTGGGTACAGCGCTCCAGCAGTACGTCAGGCGCACCGTTGCTGAAGGCACGCAGCTTCCCGTCCGGTAACTTGCGAATCACCGTGCTGCATTTGCGGTCGGAAGCGAATGGGATCTCATGATGCTTCGGCAGTCCCTTCTCGATCTGCTCGCGATTGCAACCAGCTTTAGCGCCGGCCACCAGCAAGGCACCTTCGGTGGGATCACCAACGGTTTTCCATGTCCCGTATTCCTGAGTGAGATGCGCGTTGTTGCAGCCGAGGATAATGGTCGCGAGTTCCAGCAATGGTGCGAGGTGCGGCGCTTCCGGCTTGTTACCGTCGATGCGCACTTCGCCCTCAGGCGCGTAGCCTTCGCCAGTGACCTCGTAGCTTTGGCCTGCGACATAGAGCGCACGCACCGTCATCTCTCCGAACGTCAAGGTGCCGGTCTTGTCTGTGCAGATGACCGTCGTCGAGCCGAGTGTCTCGACGGCCGCAAGCTTGCGCACGAGCGCGCGGCGGCGGGCCATCCGCCGCACGCCAAGCGCGAGCGACACAGTGATCACAGCGGGGAGACCTTCCGGAACGGCGGCCACAGCGAGACTGACCGAGGTCATGAACAACTCGAAGGGTTTTGTCCCGCGCAGCCACCCCAGCCCGAACAGAAGCGCGACGATGCCCAATGCTGACCAGACGAGCACCCGACCAAAGGCTTCCAGCTTTTTCTCCATCGGTGTCCCCTCGTCCGTGCCCGCCATTTCCATCATCCCCGCGATGCGCCCCAGTTCCGTCATCATTGCGGTGGCCACGACAACGGCCTGCCCCGTGCCCGCCGCGATGCTCGTGCCCATGAACACCATGTTCTCTCTGTCACCGAGCGGGAGGTCGCCTTGTGCCAAAGTCGCGGGCTGTTTCGTCACCGAGTCCGACTCGCCGGTCAGGGCGGACTCCATGCACTTGAGCGAGGCCGCTGTCAGGAGCCGGGCGTCAGCTGCAACCAAGTCGCCCGCTTCCAGCGAAAGGATGTCACCAGCCACAATTTCTGCGGCAGGAATCGAAGTGACTTTTCCCTCTCGTCGCACCTTCGCTTGCGGCGCAGTCATCTTCTTGAGTGCCGCGATGGACTTCTCCGCGTGAAACTCCTGGTAAAAACCAATGACTGCGTTGAGGAGGACGATGGCGAGGATGGCGAGGGCATCCACCAGTTCCCCCAGCACGCCGGAGATGACGCCGGCAGCGATGAGAATCCAGATGATGAGACTTTGGAACTGGCCGAGGAATATTTGCAGCGGGCTGATGCGCTTGCCTTCCTTCAATTCGTTCGGGCCGTCAGCGGCAAGGCGTTTTGTTGCTTCCTGCGCCGACAGACCTGCTGCCGCGGAGCCGAGTTGTGCGAGCACTTCGGTGCCAGTCTGGCTGTGCCAGACTTTGCCCGGTGATTGTGCGGCGGTCATGCGAGGACTCCTTCAGGTGCGAGGCGTTGCGCCCGTTCCCATTTCCATTCCTCAATGGCGCAGAACAGGCAGGGAACGATGAACATGGTCACAACGCTCACTGACATGCCACCCAGCGAGGGCAGGGCGATGGGTTTCATCACATCGGCGCCTCGACCGGTGGCCCAGAAAACGGGCATGAGGCCGAAGACGGTGGTGCAAATGGTCATGAGGTTGGCGCGGATGCGTTTCAATCCGGCCTGGACGACGGCCTCGCGAATTTCGGCGACGCTATGCATCTCCTTCTTGTCGAAGATGTCTTCGAGGTAGGTGGAGAGCACGACGCTGTCGTCATCCACCACTCCGAGCAGCACGAGGAAGCCTACCCACACGGCTACAGAGAGATTCGCGTCCCACAGCGGCAGCAGCAAAAATCCCGCCGATAGCGAGACGATGACATCAATGAAAATCACTGGTGCGATCCATTTCCGCCGGAAGCCGAGATAGAGCGATACAAACATAATGGCGATGCAGATGGGGACTAGAATCTGCATGCGCTTGGTGGCGCGCACCTGGTTCTCAAACTGTCCGCTCCATTCCCAATAGTAGCCGGCGGGGAGTTTGAGGCGTCCGTCTTTCAAGGCGGCCTGCAACAGTTGTTCGGCGTCCTCGACGACGCTCACTTCATCGCGGTCGCGCGTGTTCATGGTGACGTAGCCGACGAGCAGTCCGCGCTCGCCTTTGATTTCCTGCGGGCCGAGCACGGTCTTAATGGTAAGGACCTGTGCGAGGGGGATTTGCGCACCGGTGCTGGTGGGCACCAGGATTTTTTCCAGCTCGGGAATGTCCTCGCGATACTCGCGCAGGTAGCGCACGCGGATCGGATAACGCTCGCGACCTTCGACAGACTCCATGAGGTTCATGCCGCCGATGGCGACTTCGATCACGTCCTGCACGTCCTGGATGTTGACGCCGTAACGGGCGATGCGGTCGCGGTCGATATCGAATTCGAGGTATGGTTTACCGACGATGCGGTCGGCCACGATGTCGGTGGCACCGGGCACTTCCTTGAGCAGCGACTCGATTTGAAGGCCAAGGCGCTCGATCTCACCGAGGTCGCCACCGTAGATCTTCACGCCCATCATCGCGCGGAAGCCGGTCTGGAGCATCACGAGGCGCGTCTGGATGGGCTGGAGGAATGTGGGCAGCACGCCGGGGATGGCGGTTTTCTCCTGCAGCTCGCTGAGGATCTCATTTTTCGTGATCTGACGATGTTCCGGCGCGATCCAGAGGAGCGGTTTCTTGAGCCACCCGGGCCAGCCAGAGAACCAGCGTTCCACCGAAACCTGACGCCAGTCCGCTTCGGGCTTCAGGATAATGATGCTCTCCATCATGCCGATGGGCGCGGGATCGAGTGCGCTCTCGGCACGGCCGAGTTTTCCTACGACGCTTTCGACTTCGGGCACTGTGGCGATGGCCATGTCCTGCTTCGCGTTCACCTCAATGGCCGGGCCAAGTCCAGCCTGCGGGAGCAGCGACGGCATGTACAGGAAGGAGCCTTCATCCAGCGGTGGCATGAATTCGCGCCCGATGCCACGCCAGACCCAGAGGCCAGCCGCGAGGATAATCAGGGGCGCAATCATGAAGGTCTTCTTGTTGTCGAGCACCCATCGCAGGGCCGGCGTATAGACACCGGCAATGTGGCGTGAGACAGGATTCTCCTCCAGCGGCAGGAAGCGCTCGCGCGTCATGCGCACCACGGCCAGGACAACGATGACACCGACGACGATGGACATCGGCCAGCCGCTGTAGTGCGAGTCCGCCATCGCCCACATGAAAACCGCATGTGTCGCAAACACAGAGGCAACACCCATACTGGTAGCGATCTTCCAAACGGTGCGGCGTGACCATTTTACCGGTTGAAACAGGTAGTAGCAGAGGAGCGGCACCACCGTGAGCGCAAGGATGACGCTAGCACCGATGGCAAAGGTCTTTGTGAAGGCGAGCGGGCCGAACAGCTTGCCCTCCTGACCGGTCAGGAAAAACACGGGGATGAAAGAGACGAGCGTATTAGAGACTGCGGTGACAATCGCGCCGCCAACCTCCGTCGCTCCCTCGTGAACTTTTTGAAAGTGGCTCTTCTTCGGATCACCGGTGGCGATGTGCCGGTAGATGTTCTCCGTCATGATGATGCCCATGTCCGCCACGTCACCGATGGCGATGGCGAGTCCTGCGAGCGACATGATGTTCGAATCAACGCCGAAGGCGAACATGAGGATGAAGCAGAGGCAGACCGACAACGGCAGCGTGATAAGCACCGAGGCCGTGCTGCGCAGATGAAGCAGAAAGATGAGGATGACGATACAGGCCATCAGTGCCTCCTCGCTGAGCGCGGATTTGAGTGTGTCGATCGTTTCGTTGACGATGTCCGTGCGGTCGTAGAACGGCACCACGCGCACCTTCGAGATGCGACCGTCGGCGAGGATCTTCTGTGGCAAGCCGGCTTCAAGCTGCTTAAGCTTCGCCTTCACTCGCTCCACAACATGCTGTGGATTTTCGCCATAGCGCATCAACGCCACACCGCCTACGGCCTCCACACCGGCCTTATCCAGAGCACCACGGCGGAAATCCGGACCGAGGGTGACGGTACCCACGTTCCTGACCTGAATGGGCGTGCCCTTCACCTCCCGAATCACGACCTTCTCCAAGTCCTCCACCGACTTGATGAACCCGACGCCACGGATGAAAAACTCGACGCCATTCTTCTCAATGACCTTGGCGCCGACATCAATGTTCGCCTTCTGCACAGCTGTGGTCACGTCCATGAGCGTGACGCCGTGCGCGCGGAGTTTGTCCGGGTGCACGTCAATCTGATACTGCTTCACGAAGCCGCCGATGCTCGCGACCTCGCTTACGCCCTCCACGGAGTTAAGCTGGTAGCGAAGATACCAGTCCTGAATCGAACGCAGCTCCGCGAGGTCGAAGCCCTCTCCCTCGACCGTATACCAATACACTTGTCCCAACGCAGTGGCGTCGGGACCGAGCACCGGCGTGACTCCGGCGGGCAGGCGCTGCTGCGCGACGTTGATGCGCTCCAGCACGCGCGACCGAGCCCAGTAGTAATCGACATCGTCTTTGAAAATGACGAAGACCATTGCGAAGCCGAAGCCCGACATGCTGCGGATGGATTTTACGCCTGGCGTGCCGGTGAGGCTGGTGGTCAGCGGATACGTGACTTGATTATCCACGTCCTGCGGCGAGCGGCCCGGCCAGTCGGCGAAGACGATAACCTGCTTCTCACCGATGTCGGGGATCGCATCGACCGGTGTGTTCTTCAGCGCGTAGTAGCCGCCGCCGATCAATCCTGCGACCGCGAGGAGTACGAGGAACGCATTCTTCAGACACCAGCGGATAAGAGCGTTGATCATGGGTCACTTCTTTTGCGGTCCAGCGGAGGAACATGTCCCTCATGACCAGCAGAGTTGGCACCTTTGTTCGGTGTGGGAGGTGGCGCCTGAGTTCCATGTTGATGAGCTGCAGCACCTGCCTGTCCCTCCTTGTAAAACAAGCTGGGAAGGCCAGCGATCTGGAACTGGCTATCGAGAAGGAAGCCTCCCCGCACAGCCACTCGGTCGCCTTCGCTGAGCCCGGTGAGCACCGGATAAAATTCGCTACTGCGCGGGCCGACAGTGATCTCCCTCGGAGTGAACTCTCCTGGCGCGCGCTCGACATAAGCCAGTTTGCGGACGCCGGTGTCCAGCACGGCGGTATACGGCACGGCGAGAACTAGTTGCTCCGCCTCTATAACGCTTTGTCCCGGAGCACCAGGTATGACCGTAAGCGGCATCCCGCAAATCCGACATGGACCAGCGTTGTCCTCAATGACGACCGGGTGCATGGCGCAAGTAAATTTCCCCCCCAGGCCACTGGGCGCAGGCTTTCCGTTTGCGAGCCACTGCACCCGGATTGCGGCACTGGCATACATGCCAGGCTTGAGCTTGCGGGCTTCATTGCTGATGTTCACCAGCACTTTAACCGTGCGCGATTCTTCGGTGAGCACTGGATTAATGAACCAGACCCTCCCGCTGAAGACTTCACTAGGCAATGCTTCACTGGTGATCTCAACCAACTGACCATGTTGCACCCACGGCAGCTCGTACTCATAGATGTCGAGATAGACCCATACGCTGTCGAGGTTGGCGAGCCGGTAGAGCACATCCCCAGGCTTCACCATCGATTTCAAAACCACGTTCTTCTCGATGACGGTACCTTTGATGGGGGAATAAAGCGTGAGCTCCTGGCGAGCGCGCTGACTCTGCGCCACTTCGTCAACCTGCTCCTCGGTGAGGCCCAAGCGCAGCAGTTTCAGACGGGTGCCTTCGATGGCCATAGCGTTCTTAGTTGTTGTGGTGGCGAAGATTAGCTCCTGCTGCGCTGCAATGAGATCGGGACTGTAAATCTCCGCGAGATGGTCTCCCGGGTTTACCGCAATGCCTGTGAAGTCGACATGAAGCTTCTCCACAAAGCCTTCCACACGGCTGGTTATCGCTGCCAGTGCGCCCTCATTGTATTGCACTTTTCCTACGGCACGAATGTCTCGAAAGAGCTTTTGCTTGGTCACTTCCGCAGTTTCAATTCCCGCCATGGCCCTGGCATGATCAGAAAGTTTCAGCATTGGTTCGATGCTGGAGCCATCTTCCGCCCCTACTGTTGATGTCTTGGCGAGAACGAGCGGCATCTGGCAGATGGGACAGCTGCCCGGATCGGGAAGACGGATCTGCGGATGCATTGAGCAGGTCCAGACATTATTTCCCGGCGCAGGTGCAGTAGTGTCTAAGAAGAACTGACCGGCGACTAGCGCCAGTGCGGCGGCAACGAGGAGTGCGATACTGACACGGAGGAGCGTCTTCTTACGAGATGGAGGCGGATTCATGGCTGCTACTTGCAAGTGTTTTGGCTGGGACGTCGCTAACGAATCATCTCCTGAGTGCTGGCCCTCAAGCGCACCCTAACAAGATGAAAATCGCCGAGCGCATTCACAATCTCCATTTCCACCATGAGAAGCTGGTCGCACGGCCTCAGCAGATCTTGGGTCGAAGCCTTGTGATGAATCGGCAGCAACCGGTCCATTTTTTTCATGGCCGATGAAACCTCGCCTCCAGGCTTCAACCGCAGCGCGACGA